>CALLLL010000233.1 GCA_938082445.1 uncultured bacterium | reverse complement strand
CCGGGTTCGTTGTAGATGATGGAATTGGTGGTGTCTATCAGTATGGGATCGCCGATGCTGACGTTACCCTCTTCGTCTTTAGCGTGGGTGCGATCGAGGCTAGGCCAAGAGCCAACGTCGTCCCAAGCATATTCTGCACGCGTAACAATAATGTTGAGGGTGTGTTCCATGAGGGCATAATCGATGGATATATCGTCCAGCTTTTCAAAGGTAGTTTTGGTGCTGCCTTTGTCACGGTGTTTCATGCATTCGGTCATATCGTTCAAGGTTTCTGCCATGTCGGGCCGTGCAATAAGTAATTCGCGAATAAAGGTATCCAGACGCCAGAAAAACATGCCACTGTTCCAATAATGATCGCCAGCAGCAATGAAATCCTCGGCTTTTTCTTTGTTGGGTTTTTCATGAAAGGCTTTGACCTGATACATGGCGATACCGCCTACTTGCATACTCTCACCGGGGGAGTCGGAAGCTTGTATATAGCCGAAGCTGGTGTCTGGGCGAGTGGGTACAATGCCGTGGGTGACGAGGGTCTCTTGGGTTTCGGCGATGTGGAGGGAAGCATCCACGCTGGCACGGAAGGCCTCGGGTTCGCCAATCAAGTGGTCGGCAGTAACGATGGCCAATGAAATGGATGAGCTTTCCTGTTCATAGTGGGACAGGATATGTGCGGCTGAGTAAATGAGGCAGCCTGCGGTGTTACGTTTAGCCGGCTCAGCAATAATGTTGTCCGCAGGAATACCGATGTCAGCTTCGCGTATGGCGTCTAATAAATGCTCACCGGTGACAACAAAGAGGTTTTCAGCGGGAATCAAGGGAATCATGCGCGCAACGGTTTCATGAAGCATACTGTGTTCGCTGTTGGTGAGCTTTAAGAGCTGCTTGGGACGATGGTTGCGTGAGAGCGGCCAAAAACGTTCCCCTGAGCCTCCGGCCATGATAATGCCTACGCGGGTGAAGGATTGTTGGTCATCCATGAATCATTTTCCTTGTTTAGGTGTATAAAGAGTATAGTTTAAAGCCGATACAGAGCTAATAATAGTGTATTTTTGATGATTAAGAGCAAACAAATCAATGATCGAGGGATTGTTTGGCCCTGTTGCGTGTGTTACTATAGAGTATCCTGTATTTGGGAGCAAGTCTGAATATAACCCTAGTCATTTAAACAGGTTCGGGAAACTGAACTATGAAAGAGGTCTATAAATAGTTATGAGTGGAATTTTTAAGCAATTATCCTTGTGGATTGTGATTTTGATGATTTTATTGATTGGTGTGACACAATTTTCATCCAGCAATAATTCTTCGGAAAAACTGTCGTATTATGACATTACAGAGCAAGTTGAAAACGGTAATGTAGAGGACGTAGATATTACGGTTTCTGAAGATGGATATTACACATTTCATGTTAAGTTGAAGGAAAAGGTCAACGAGCAAAAATACATTGAAGGCGGCTATGATGTATATGATGACTCGTTGCGACAATCGTTTGAAGAGCAAGGAATTAATCCACCTATAGAAGAAGAGAAAGCAGGATTATCCGATTTTCTGATGACTTTCTTGCCTTTTGTCATTATTTTTGGTCTGTTCTGGTTCTTTATGATTCGTCAAATGCAAGGGGGCAGCAATAAAGCGATGTCCTTTGGTAAAAGCCGTGCACGTCGTTATGCACCAGGCGATAAAATGACGACCTTTAAAGATGTTGCTGGTGTTGATGAAGCGAAAGAAGAACTTCATGAAATTATTGAATTTTTGCGTGACCCTAAGAAATTTACGAAATTAGGCGGAACGATCCCTAAAGGGGTATTGCTCGTGGGGCCTCCGGGTTGTGGTAAGACTTTATTGGCTCGTGCAGTTGCTGGTGAAGCCAATGTGCCTTTCTTTTCCATTAGTGGTTCTGATTTCGTGGAAATGTTTGTTGGGGTAGGTGCGAGTCGTGTACGTGATTTGTTTGCGCAGGGTCAAAAGAATGCACCATGTATCATTTTCATTGATGAGATTGATGCAGTAGGACGTCAACGCGGTGCGGGACTTGGTGGCGGACACGATGAACGTGAGCAAACCTTGAACCAGTTATTGGTTGAGATGGATGGCTTTAGCGGCACTGAAGGTGTGATCTTAATGGCTGCGACAAACCGTCCTGATGTTCTTGATAAAGCGCTGATGCGTCCAGGACGATTTGACCGTCAGGTGGTTGTAAGTAACCCAGATATTAAAGGCCGTGAAGCGATTCTTGGCATTCATATCGAAAATAAAAATGTGCCCATAGGCGACGATGTTGAAAATCGTGTAATTGCGCGTGGTACGCCTGGATTCTCCGGAGCGGACTTGGCGAATCTGGTGAATGAAGCGGCATTAATGGCTGCACGCCGCGATCAAGACGTGGTGATGCGTCATGACTTTGAAGAGGCCAAAGACCGTGTATTAATGGGGCCTGAACGCCGTAGTATGGTGATTACACCTAAGGAAGCACGAGTTACAGCGGTGCACGAAGCGGGTCATGCAATTATTTGTCGTTTAGTGGAGTCCGCTGATCCCGTTCATAAGGTGACTATTATCCCTCGTGGACGTTCTTTGGGGCTTACTAGTTGGTTGCCTGTTGAAGATCGACATAACGTGAGTAAAAGTTATTTGTTAGGAATGTTGCGTGTTGCGATGGGCGGTCGTGCTGCGGAAGAAATTGTGTACAATGAATTTACCAGTGGTGCAGCTGGCGACTTGCAAATGGCCACATCTCAAGCACACTCCATGGTATGTGAATGGGGTATGAGCAAGTTGGGGCCTATTGCATTTGGTTCCAATCAAGAAGTGTTTATTGGTCGTGATTTTGGTAGAGAGCGTGAGTATTCGGATGCAACGGCTTCTTCTGTGGACAATGCCATTTCTGAGATATTGGAATCGGCTTACCAAGATGCCAGGGATATGTTAACCACGCATCGCGATATCTTGGATGCAGTGACTGAAGCTTTGGTTGATCGTGAAACTATAAACGGTAAAGAGCTGGATGAAATTATTCGTGAAGTGGGCGGTGCTGATTTAATTCCTGAAGAAGAGGAATATGTTGAGCCTGTCCAAGTAGCTACCGAAGAGCCTGAATCTGCAGAAGAAGCGCCTGAAAACGCGACGCAGGATGACGCAGGCGACGATGAAGTTTCTTCCGGAGATGTCGTGCCGGGGACAGCCTAATTGTTCCGGCAATAGGGAAATCGAGTGACATGAGCATTCGTGTATTGGAATCGGTTACTGAATCATATACGCGCATCATGGGTGTGCTGAATGTGACCCCCGATTCGTTTTATACTCCCAGTTGTATCGAGTCCAATGCGGAATTGTGTATTCAGGCGAAGGCCATGGTGGATGCTGGTGCGCATATCTTAGATATTGGCGGTGAATCCTCTCGGCCAGGTGCTAAGCCGGTGTTGGCTCAAGAGGAAATCGACCGTGTGATACCGGCCTTGGAATCCTTGCGTGATAAGGAATATACCATATCTGTAGACACCTACCGTGCGCAAACAGCTGAGCAATCAATTGCTACGGGTGCGAGCATGATAAACGATATTACGGCCTTTCGCGGGGATGATGATATGGCCGGTGTGGTGGCTGATACTGGGGTTGAATGTGTATTGATGCACATGCAAGGCTTGCCCGAAACGATGCAAGATGCTCCTCAATATGACGATGTTATTGATGAAATATGTTCATTTTTTGAAGAGCGGCTTGAATATGCCACAATGGCGGGAATCAATCAGGACAAGATCTGGCTGGATCCCGGATTTGGATTTGGGAAGTCAGTCGGGCATAATCTATCTATATTGCAACACTTGTATGCCTTTAAGCGATTTGGCTGCCGAGTGCTGATGGGGACTTCAAATAAATCTACCATTGGGGTGGTGCTGGATGCGGATGTTGATGACCGCATGGAAGGTACTGCTGCCACGGTTGCTGTATCGATATGCAATGGTGCAGATGCGGTACGTGTCCACGATGTGGAGGCGATGGCCAAAGTAGCGCGTATGACGGATGCAGCTTTAGGAAGGATACATTTTGACTGAACGACTTTTTGGTACCGATGGCATTCGTGGAAAAGCGAATGTATATCCCATGAATTCGGAGATTGCGTTGCGCGTCGGACGGGCCGCTGGACATTATTTCCAGCAGGATGATCGTCCTCATACCATTTTAATTGGTAAAGATACGCGTAAATCCTGCTACATGCTTGAATCGGCATTGACCGCAGGCTTGTGTTCGATGGGAGTGAATGTAAAATTGGTAGGACCATTGCCTACACCTGGAGTCTCGTACATCATGCGGAGTCTTCGTGCGGATGCCGGAATTATGATTTCAGCTTCGCATAATTCTTTTGAAGACAATGGCATTAAATTTTTTGGTCCGGATGGATTTAAATTACCTGATGAAGTTGAAGATGAAATTGAGATGCTGGTCAAAGGCGATGCCATTGACAATGAACGGCCTACAGGCGGAAATATCGGTTGGGTAAAACGAATTGATGATGTGTCCGGTCGTTATATTGAGTACGCAAAATCGACGTTCCCTAAAGGAATGCGACTGGATGGGTTGCGCGTTGTAGTGGATTCTGCCAACGGTGCGATGTACAAAGTGGGCCCTCAAACTTTTGAAGAATTGGGTGCGGATGTTGTGTCATTCGCGGATCGACCTAATGGGATTAATATCAATAATGGATGTGGCTCTATGCAACCTGAAGTGATGCAAGAAATGGTGCGTGAGGCGGAAGCCGATATCGGGATTGCCTTTGATGGAGATGGCGACCGCGTGGTATTTGCGGATCAGCATGGCGAGTTGATTGATGGCAATGCGTTGATTTCAATACTGGGAGTGGATTTACTTGAACAAGAAGCCCTGCCGACGAAAACCATTGTGACGACCATTATGGCCAATGGTGGTTTGGCGAATGCTATTAAGCCTTTGGGTGGAAAAATCCTTCATACCAAAGTGGGTGACCGTTATGTTGTAGAGTCGATGCGTGAAGGTGGAATGCTGTTGGGCGGTGAATCATCTGGCCATATTATCATGTTGGAGCACAATACTACGGGAGATGGCTTGATTACAGCCTTGCAATTGTTGGCGACCATGATTCGTAAAGATAAATCTTTGGCAGAACTGGCCAGTGTATATGTCGCAATGCCTGAAGCACATAAAACGATTCCTCTAAATGGACAAGCAAAGCCTGCCCAAGATGTCTTAGATTCGATTACTACGCGTGTTGAGACAGAATTAAATGGCAAGGGGCGTGTAGTGATACGGCCTTCGGGAACTGAACCTATTGTGCGTGTGATGGTTCAACATGAGTCTCAAGATGATGCGGATAGCTTGGTAGATTCGCTGTCCGATGAGGTGAAGGCGTTATAGCCGAAGCCGCTTATGGCACGTTTTTTATTGATAGGATTGGATGGCGCGGAACCTTCATTGGTGGAGCGTTGGATCGTAGATGGTAGACTTCCTAATTTAGCTCGCTTACGAGAACGAGGGGGCTATAGCACTTGTAAAAGCACGATTCCCCACGCGACTTTCCCTGCATGGTCTACATGTGTGACTGGGGTGAACCCTGGTAAGCATGGGGTCATTGATTTTACGCAACAGATTCCTGGCGAATATGCGATTCGTTTCATCAATGCTACAGCGCGTGAATACCCTGCAATCTGGAATGTCCTTAGCGATCTAGATAAACGCTCGTGTGTATTGGGAGTACCGACGACCTATCCGCCGCAAGCTATGAATGGAATTCTGGTTTCTGGATTTGATTCGCCTGTATGCACAGGCATTGACTCTTCTTTCGTGTATCCCCCTGAGGCCTATGAGCAAGTCAAGGAGTGGACCTTCGCCGATTTTCAGGAAACCGATATTGATTCTGGCTGGCATGCGATGGCACTGGAGAAACTTCTGCAGGGAGTGGAGCGCAAGGAACGCATTGCGCTGGACCTGTATAAGCAAGAACCTTGGGACTTTTTCATGGTGGTTTTCGGTGAAACCGATACCGTATCGCATCATTTCTGGATGCATCATGATCCACAGTCGCCGCGGCATCGTGCGGAACATCAGACCGCTATTCAACAGGTCTATGAGCGTTTGGATGCCACTGTCGGGGAGTTTTTGGAAGCTTCGGACGAGGAGGTAGTGATAGGGATTGTGTCAGATCACGGATTTGGGGGGGCTGGGACGGGTGTCGTATACCTCAATAATTGGTTGGCACAGCAGGGGCATTTACGGTTCACGAAGCAACGGGAGAGTTGGTTAAAAAAGTTGGCTTTGACAGTGGTGCCAGATGCTTGGAAGGGGACACTATTTAGGAAGTTTCAGGGCTTAGCTTCGAAAGCGGAGAGTCAGTCACGCTTTTCAGGCATTGATTTTTCACAGACCTTGGCGTGGTCGGAGGAATTGAATTATTTTCCGTCGATTCGGGTGAATCTGGCGGGACGTGAGCCAGAGGGTCAGGTCGCTCCTGAGGATTACGAGGATTTTTGTCGTACATTGTGCGCCGAATTGGAAACTTGGGAGGTAATCAAAAAGGCCTGGCGGCGGGACGAGATTTACAGTGGACCTTATGTGGATCGTGCGCCTGATATTGTATTGGAGTTGGCCCTGGATGAGGGCTATTCACATTCGTGTTTGCGCAGTCGGGGTGGTGAGGTGTTTCGTCGGTTGGAGGAGCATGAGCATATTGGAGGCAAAGAAAAAGGCATGAACGGCAACCATCGACAAGAGGGGATATTTATGTTGTCAAAACCCTTTTCAATCGAGTCGATGTCTTTGTTGAATGTGACGCCCACCGTGTACGATGTTTTGGGGGTTGCTGCCCCTGAATTGGATGGGGGCAGTGTTTTAGGAGGTGCGGTCGCCGAGCGTATTAGGGCTTCTGAAAATTCCGCCCAAGATGCGGTGTATACCAAGGAGCAAGAAGCGGCAGTCGAAGCTCGATTACGTGATTTAGGGTATTTTGAATGACTAAGAAACGTCGAATTTTGGTAGTGGCAGCATGCCCATATCCTGCACCACAGGGCTCTCAGGCGTTTATTCGCGAATCCATTAAGCAGTACAAATCCAGTGGGCATCATGTGGAATTGTGTGCATATGGCTATGGATTAGGCGAGAATCCAAAGGACATAACGATTCATCGTGGCGGAAATATTCCCTTCGCAAAACGTACAGCGGCAGGGCCAAGTTGGGCGAAACCTTTGCAAGATTGGCGCTTGTTGGCGAAGCTTAAACGTGTATTGCGTGAAAATGATTTCGATGTGATTGATGCACATAATTATGAAGGTCTGATGATCGCTTTAGCGTCGGGTTTTCGGCCGATTGTGTACCATGCGCACAATGCGATGGCAGATGAATTGCCTTATTATCGAGGTTTTAGTCGTTTTGGAAAAGGAATAGGTGAGGCACTTGATGAGCGATTGCCGCATTTAGCTGATATTGTAATTGCGCCGCACGATCACTTAAAAACATATTTGATTGATAAAGGATGTGCAAAAGATCAAATCAAAGCGATTACGCCTAGTATAAATCCGAAACCATTTATTCATAAAAAAGAATATGGAGATGAACCGGTGGTTTTGTACGCCGGAAATTTGGATGGTTATCAAAATGTAGCATTGTTGGAAAGCACGATGCGTTCAGTACAAGAAAAAAAGCCTGGGACACGATGCGTGGTAGCGACTAATGCGGTCAAAAAACTCACTTATGCCGAAGTTGTGCCAATAGCTGATATGGCAGCTTTGGTTGAAGTGCTAAAATTGGATGCGATTTTTTTATGCCCCCGAATTTCTTGGTCGGGGTATCCCATCAAATTACTGAATGCGATGGCTGCTGGATTGCCGGTTGTGGCATGTAAGTCCTCGGGGTATCCTGTTCGACATAATCAAACGGGCTTTGTCGTGGATGATGAGGCCGTTGACCAGTTTAGAGATCGTACTTTGGAATTGCTGGAAGATGTGGCATTACGGAAAAAATTTGGAACAGCGGGAAAACGGCGTAGTACCGACCTCTATAGCGAACGTGCTATGATGGAAAAAATTATTGAGCGGGTATAGATTATGAGTAACGATCCATTACAAGATATTATTGAAGACGCAAAAAAATTGGTTCAAGCTGCAGCGCATCCGCGTAAGGGGACTTTATCTCTCTCACCAGAGACAGCGGCGCGATTGGAAAACTTGTCAGCCGTAGCAAAAGAAGTACGTGCCGAAGCAGCAATGGAGCCTATTGCCGCAGCACCCGTTTCTGTAGACCCGATTGAACGGTTGAAAATCTTGGCTGAGACGGTGCGTCAGTGTCAGCAATGTGACCTATGTGAAGGGCGTTCTCAGACGGTTTTTGCTCAAGGAAGCCCTACGGCCGATTTAGTTTTTGTTGGGGAAGCTCCGGGTGAAGAAGAGGATCGACAAGGGCTGCCTTTTGTTGGGCCTTCTGGTCAATTATTGACCGATATCATTACCAAAGGCATGAAAATGAAGCGCGAGGATGTGTATATCTGCAACGTTATTAAATGCCGTCCACCAAATAATCGAGACCCTTTGCCCGAAGAGAAAGATGCTTGCGAACCCTATTTGCTTCAGCAACTGGATTATGTTCAGCCCAAAGTGATTTGTGCTCTTGGAGGGCATGCAGCTAAGACCTTGTTAAAGACCGATGCTTCTACAGGAAGTCTACGTGGAAAATGGCATTTCTATCACGGTATACCTTTACGTGTTACATATCACCCTGCTTATTTACTGCGTAGCCCCAGTGAAAAGGCTAAAACTTGGGCTGATATTCAGGAAGTGATGAAGGTATTGAGTGGGGAAATTTCGCCTACACCTTAGTCTAAGCCCGGAAATGGGAAGACTTTGGAAGGTACGCGGGCTTCTACCATAATCGATTCAATTTCTTGAAGGACTTTTGGGTGTTTCTCTGCCAAATTTGTAGTTTCACCAGGATCTTTTTCAAGGTTATACAGTTCAGTTATATGTGCATTGGCTCGTAATGGTTTTCTTTTTAGCATGTTTTGACGTATGCCTTTCCATTTGCCCATGCGAACTGCTTGTTGACCGCCGTAAGCGGAGAATTCCCAATACAAATACTCATGTTTTACTTGCTTACGTTTACCCAGCAGGGTCGGGGCGAATGAAATACCGTCAATGTCCTCGGGCGTATCTGCTCCGGCGAGTTCGGTGAGTGTGGGGAGAATATCCCAGAATGCAGAAACGAGGTGGCTTTCGGATTGAGCTTTGATTTGCTTGGGCCAACGTGCAAGGAGAGGTACGCGAATCCCCCCTTCGTAGAGAGAGCCTTTTAAACCTTTAAATTCCCCAGCACTTTCAAAAAACTCTGAGTCGGAACCGCCAAGGCGATTATAGGTGGGGCCGTTATCGCTAGAAAACATGATTATCGTATTCTCATCAAGCCCCAATTGTTCGACTAAGTCCATAATCTTGCCCACATCGCGATCCACGTGTGAAATCATTGCGGCGTAGCCTGCGCGTGGGTAAGGATGCTTGAGATATCCATGATGTTTATGATCTTCTTCTGGGATGATGTCCTTATATTGTGCGAGGGATTCTTCAGGGACTTGGATGGATAGGTGAGGGATGGCAATGGGTAGGTAGAGGAAGAATGGTTGATCTTTGTGTTCTTCGATGAATTCGAGGCCCCATTGGGTGAAGTAGTCTTGTGAATACTCTTTTCCATTGAGGGTTCGGTCATTGCCGGGCATGGGAAGTTGCTTCCCGCTTTTCCATAAGAAGCGCGGGTAATGATTGTGTGCATGCACTTGGCACAGGAATCCACCAAAATCATCGAAGCCTTGGTTTAAGGGATCGCCTGAGGATTCTTCGTAGCCTAAACCCCATTTGCCGTATCCAGCTGTGGCATAGCCTCGTGCTTTTAATAATTCAGCAAGGGTGATGCTTTCATCAGGGATTGGAAATTGCCCTGGGAAGAGTTGGTTTTTAGCATCCGAGATACGGCCCTTAGGGTTGCCATTGTTGCGGATATAGGCATGGCCCATATGCTTTCCGGTCATGAGAGCGTCACGGGATGGCGCGCATACAGCCTGGCCAGAATAGTGTTGAGTAAATCGCATACCTTCAGCAGCGATACGATCAATGTTGGGAGTCTTAATGTATTTTTGGCCATAGCATCCGAGCTCTTTGTAGCCGAGATCGTCTGCAACGATATAGATGATGTTTGGGCGATCGCCGACTTCGCGTGCACTTGATGCTCCAGGGATAATGCACACCAGGGTACATAGGGCAACGGCTATTATTCGAAGCATTGTTACGGTTCCTTGTTTATATTGACCACTGGGGGAAATCAATACCTGTAAATTCACGCAATTTCTTAAGATCAGGTTCTAAAATAGATTTTATTAATTCCAAATCGGCTTCGGATGGTACAGGGGATTCCATAGGAGTTCCCCAGCGACGTAGACGTTTGTGGATGGACCACTTGTGTTTAGGGCTGGATGTTAATCGAGACAGGATATACTCAAGTTTACTTACTCGCATTTTTTGAGATGTCACATGCGCACGTTGATTTAATTTGTTGATATCAAAATTGTAGGGAATGTCTAGGAAATCACATAGGGCATTCATTTCCTGTTCAGGATTTTGACTTAACTCTTCTGAACACATGCAATAAATTTGATCTTTATTGTAATACTCAAGAAAGGCTTCAAGTTGATAGTAGTATTTACTGGATTCGATATAAATATATTTTGAATGCCGTATGGCTTCAGAAAAGGATAATTTTTCATGGCGATTGGCATAAAAATGGAGATAATGTGAAATGATGCGCTTGATGGGGTCGCGCATGATGTACACTAACTTTGCATCAGGAACTACTGAGTGCATCCGTTCAGGTACACCAGGAAATTTTGGTAGTTTTGTATAATTTGGAGAAGCTTCAAAAGCAATCTTCCGGTCTTTTTTAAATAGAGATTCGTAATATGGTACGCCTTTACTAAAATGTTTTGGCGTAAGGAAAAAGTTGGTTTCTTTTGGCGTGGAACGCCCTAAGTCCGGATGAGGACCAAGGTATTCATATAAACTTGTTGTGCCGCACTTCATGGCGCCAATAATGATGAAGGAAGGTAGCATTTAATACTCCGTTTTCAACTCAATGAGATTATTATTGTTGAATTTTAATTGGACGGTCATTGGGTTGTTTGACTCCTGGTGTACTGCGTCCTTGGTCAACATAGCCTTGTAAAACAGCTTTTAAAGTCTCAATTTTATCAGGATGACTAAGTGCAAGGTTGTTGGTTTCTCCAATATCTTCACTTAAGTTAAATAGTTGAACTTGTGGAAGTTTTGATGTGTCCGATTTTCCTGGCCGTGGGGCGCTCCATCCTCCGGAGTCTGGGCATAAGGCCAATTTCCAATTATCTTTGGAAATGGCAAAAGAGCCATTGATGGAATGGTGAACGGTATATTCACGCAAGGGTACATCACTCTTTTTACCTTTAAGGATGGATAGCATTGAAAAACTGTCTACGCCATCCGTAGGTTTTAAACTTAGCTTGAGCATGTCTGCGACTGTAGCCATTAAATCACTTTGACAGACGGGATGGTCGGATTGTACGGCTGCCGGAATGCGCGCTGGCCATTGTGCAATAAAGGGTACGCGATGGCCCCCTTCAAAGATGTCTGCTTTGTGACCGCGATAGATGTAGCTGGGATCGTGGCCATGTGCTGCAAGTTCTTTATAGCTCGCTTGCGGGGAGCAACCATTGTCTGTCGTAAAAATTACTAAGGTGTTTTCAAGTAGCCCTGCGCGGCGCAGGGTATTGATCATGTCACCTACACCGGCATCGACTTGCATGACAAAATCAGCATAGGCATTAATGCCACTTTTACCTTGCCATTCTTTTGTGGGGACAATCGGCGTATGCGGAGCGGGAAGTGGCAGATATAAGAAAAAAGGGTTGCCAGATCGGGCGTCCTCAGCTTGTTCATTAATATACGTACTGGCTTTTTCAAATAGTTTAGGTAAGACATCGACTCCTTCGAAGTCTTTTTCGGCGGGGCCCTTACGGAATATTTTTTTGTCTACAGTCGGTATGCCCACCATTCGATCATTTTCGATATAGACGAAGGGAAACATGTCCAATGATCCGGAAATGCCGAAGAAGTAATCGAATCCCCGCGTAATAGGGCCATTGGTTAGGGGTTTGGTGTAATCCACAGACCAAGGGTCTTTATCGGTTTTGGTGTCGGCGAGCCCACCTTCTTTGAGTGTCCAGTCCATGCCCAAGTGCCATTTTCCTATACACGCCGTGGCATAACCCTGTTCTTGTAATAAGCGACCGACAGTCATTTCATTCGGTTTAATAAGGGGCTGAGAATATCCCCATAAAACACCGTTGCCCAATCGTGTACGCCAATTGTAGCGTCCGGTGAGGATACTGTAACGAGTGGGGGTGCATACGGAAGAAGTGGAATGGGCATTAGTGAAGTGCATACCGTTATCGACCATGCGATCTATATGAGGCGTTGCAATTTTACCTTCAGGGTTGAGGCTTTGAACATCACCTACACCCATGTCATCGGCAAGGATGTAAAGAATATTTGGACGATCCGCATGGGAAGAGGCTGTTAGAAATGCCATGAATAGTATTACGATGAAGCGATGCACCAATGGATATGAATAATACACAGAGTTCTCCTAAGAAATTAACGTTGTTTATCATAGCCGAAGTGCTGGGAAAAGTTCCAGAATTCATTGCTGCATGAAGAATTTAATTACGGTTTTAAGTTGTTTGCCTATTTGGCTTGAGGCGACTTAATGGTATTCGGTACTATCAAGTTAACATTAACCAAAGGATGACTATGACTAAAGATTTACCTGCACCGTCCACACCCGCACCTCAACGCTTGGCTTCATTGGATGCATATCGTGGATTTATCATGATGGCATTAGTTTCAGGATACTTTGCCGTAGGTGAGTGGACTAACGGTACTCGATTTGAAACCTTTTTTGATTATCAGCTATCACATGCTGCATGGACAGGCTGTACAATTTGGGATTTAATCCAACCCTCATTCATGTTTATTGTAGGGGTAGCAATGCCCTATTCCTATGCTTCGCGCAAAGCGAAAGGGGACAGTAATTCAACACTGTTTCTTCATGCCCTGAAGCGAGCACTCATCCTTATTCTATTGGGAGTGTTTTTGCGATCGAATAGAAGTGAAATGACGTATTGGACTTTTGAGGATGTCATAAGTCAAATCGGTCTTGGGTATATCTTTGTGTATTTCACTTTGGGGCGTGGATTTAAAGTACAAGCGATGGTAACCGGGGGAATCCTTGTCGGTTATTGGTTATTGTTTGCATTATGGCCATTACCAGCCGCAGGATATACGCCTTTCCCTGGAGGCAATGTAGATTGGCAGTATTTTGAAGGCTTTGCAGCTCATTGGAATAAGGGCGCGAATCCAATGGGATATTTCGATCAGTGGTTTTTGAATCTTTTTCCGCGGGCAACTGAATGGGGTTTTCATACAAGTGGGTATGGGACGCTAAGTTTTATACCCTCGATGGCAACTATATTGTTTGGGGTGATGACGGGAGAATTTTTACGCGGGGATTTGCCGATCAAGAAAAAGTGCATGAAGATTGCAGGAACAGGGGTGTTGTTTTTAATGATTGGTATGTTACTTGATGGGAATATTTGGCCAGGCGCCAATTGGGACTGGAGTATCGCACCGATTGTTAAACGTATTTGGACACCATCTTTTGCGATCTTTAGTACGGGATGGGTGTTGTTGCTATTGTCTGTGTTTATTCTAATTGTGGATATTTGGGGCTTTAAGAAGTGGGCTTTCCCGTTTTTTGTGGTAGGGATGAATCCTCTCACAATTTATTGCATGGAAAGTTTATTGGTGCGTTGGATAAAGCATACATATCATATACACTTCAATTCGATTTCAGCCGATCTGGCTAATAACCACACTTTAATTGAAGTGTTGGTCATTCTGACTTTGTGGGGCATATTGTTCTGGATGTATCGCCGGAAAATATTTATCCGGATTTAAGTAAGTCGCATGACTCCGCCTATAAGTACGATAGCGGTAATAAGCACAATGAGCAATCGCCATAGAATAGCTTTATCGCGGAGACCTTCGGACCAGCGCATTGTAGAGGTAAGGATGATGTACAGGGCGAATGTAGCTAGGGCTAGTAGGAATTTAATGCCGAAAAGCATATGGTATTTGGAATCATCCGGTACCATATGACGTCCTACTTTAAGGTAGTAATACATACCACTCATTAAGAAGAGAATAATAGAGGTGTGGAGATACAGCTTCCATTTTTTCATTAAGTTAAACTTGAAATTCTCGGGCATCTCGCCATCAAAAGATTGTTTGGCTGCGGGGACCACTGCGAGGCGATAAAATAAAATACTGCCCACCACCATCACTGCACATAGTAAGTGGATCCAGCGCATTACTAAAGGGAGAATAAGTTCTTGAGGCATGACAATATTCCTTGATTTGAAGATCTGTGTTCTATGGGCGAGTATAGCAAAGTGTGAATCGGATTGCACAGAGCTATAAGCTATTTTCGTTTATTTTT
>CALLLL010000232.1 GCA_938082445.1 uncultured bacterium | reverse complement strand
AACTAAATGGAACTATTTTTGAATAAAGAGTATAAAAGCACCGTCGGTATAGGTATCACCGACGGTGCTTTTGTCTAAAATATTCATGGAATTGCTCATGAAGTATGGTATAATTTATACTTAAATCTGTATAAATGGGCTTTTAGGAGTTGTATTGTGTCTCGTTTTAAATGTGGAATGATTTTTGTGTTTGCGGTGTCGGTGATGGGTCTTGGGCCTGGTGCACATGCACAAACACTTTGTGAAACCATTGATAGCAGTGTAGAACTCTATGATTCCTTTATAATCGATTTTTTCGATTCCCTTCAAGATAACGATAATGATGGTTTGCCTGATCATGCTTCATTGCGGTTGATCGAAGCGGTGGCCTGTTTAAGTCCCGCTACTGATCTTTATGATGCAACTAATAATGCCTATGAGGCCAACTTGGCTATATTTGACATCGAGCCGGGTGCAGCTATCCTCATTGAATACCGTGAACTGATTGCTACGTTGATGATGATTGGTGCGGATATGCAAGCCAATGTGATTGCCGTTACTGAAGGTATGTTGGTTGGAAATTATGTTACGGTGGAATGCAATGGGGGCGATTGCGTACCTGATGCTCTTTCCGGATATGAGCTCACGGAAGTATTTGAAGTGTTTGCAGAAGATGTACGGTCAGCTACTGAACCGTATACCGCTTTGGGTGATCTGGATTTGGATGGTACCAATAACGTAACTGAGTACAATAATGTTATGGATCAAAATGGCTTTACGAGCGATTTTGTTATTGCGGCTACCAGCAGCAACCTTAATGGTAGTGAAACATTGCGTACCCCTGGCTCTAGTGGCTCTGGTGGTGGGTGTTTCATCGCTACAGCGGCCTATGGTACGCCTATGGCTCAGGAAATTAATGTGTTACGGGATGCACGTGATAGTTATTTGTTAAACAATACGCTGGGTACGGCGTTTGTGGATACATACTATCGATTGAGCCCTCCTGTTGCGGATGCGGTTGCTAAGAGCCCTGTGCTGAGTGCTACGATTCGTTTTGTATTGACTCCAATTGTCTTCCTGATTAAGAGTCCTTGGCTACTTTTGCTTGCCTTACTTTCCTTGTGTGCCTTCTTGGGTCGTGCTAAAGTACGTACTAAACCCCAGCAATAAGACTGACTCAATCAACCATTTCTATTGCGCTTAGGAGAAGTGTATGTACCTGCGATTATGTTTTTCCCTGATCTTAACTATCCTGCTTCAGCCGTCCTTGAGTTCGGCACAGAATGCAACGGAATCCTTTTCTAGGATTGCTTTCGGATCATGTATGCGTGAAAATAAGCCTCAGCCTATATGGCAGTCGGTTTTGGCTTCGAAGCCCGATTGTTTTATTTTTACGGGCGATAATATTTATGGCGATACGCATGATATGGATGTACTTAAGAAAAAATGGGCAACACTTGGCGCAGTTCCTGGGTATCAGAAACTCAAACAAGCGTGCCCTATTTTTGCCACCTGGGATGATCATGATTATGGGCAAAATGATGCCGGTGTTGAGTACCCGGAAAAGGTAGCCTCTCAGCAAATCTTTTTGGATTTTTTTGATGAGCCTAAGGATAGTGTACGACGCACTACGCCGGGTATTTATGATGCAAAGGTGTGTGGTCCGAAAGGCAAGCGTGTACAGATTATTTTGCTGGATACGCGTTATTTTCGTAGTCCTTTGGTAAAGCGTAGCAATCCGACTCCGAAAGCGGAGGGGCGTAATGGTCATTACGATCCCAATACGGACAAAGACTCAACATTGTTGGGTGCAGAGCAGTGGACTTGGTTGGAAGAGCAGTTAAAGGTTCCTGCTGAGCTGCGTGTGATTGCAACTAGCATTCAAGCCATTCCCAATGGTCATCATTGGGAAAAGTGGGGGAATTTTCCGCACGAACGCACGCGCTTATTTAAGCTAATTAAGAAGACCAAAGCCGGCGGTGTGATTTTTATTAGTGGGGATCGGCACAGTTCTGAAATTTCTCGATTGACTGGAGAAAATATTAAGTATCCAGTGTACGAAGTAACGTCTAGTGCGTTGAATAATTCAGGGGGTGGCTGGTTTAATGAAGTGAATGAGCACCGAGTAGGCGTGCCCTATACCAAAAATAATTTTGGTTTAATTGATATTGATTGGGAGGCTTCTGACCCCACGATATCCTTGCAGATAGTGGATGAAGCAGGGCGCCCTGTAATAATTCAGAATACAACATTGAATACAATTCACCCTTAAGGCAGTGCTACATACCGAGTCCGCCATCCACAGCCAGTACATGTCCAGTGATATAGGCTGCTTCCTGGCTGGCTAAGAATACTGTAGCTGAGGCAATTTCATCGGGAGAGCCAGCACGCTTGGCTGGAATTTGTTTTACAAATTCATTAAGAGCGTCTTCATTTAACTCAGCGGTCATGTCTGTGGTGATGTAACCTGGTGTAATCACATTGACGGTGATATTGCGTGAGGCAAATTCTTGGGCGAGCGATTTAGAGAACCCAATCAGGCCTGCTTTAGAGGCTGCATAGTTGGCTTGTCCGGCTTGGCCGTGTACCCCTACGATGGATGAAAGGTTGATGATGCGACCATACCGTGCTTTCATCATTCCTCGTGAAACGGCGCGACAGGTATAGAACGCGCTGTTTAGGTTTGTTTGCATAACATCATCCCATGCATCATTTTTCATGCGCATGAGTAATCCATCTTTTGTGATTCCTGCATTGTTCACAAGGATTGTTGGTGCTCCCAAATCTTCGGTGACTGCTTTGACTAATGCATCCACTTCGGTGTCATTGGAAATGTCTGCTTGGTAGCCTTTTACCGTAGCGCCTGTGGCTTCTGCGATTTCAGCGGCAACTGTCTCGGCTGTTTCCTGTGAGCGACCACAAAATGCAACGGTGCCCCCTTTTTGTGCAAAGGCTTCTACACATGCACGGCCTATGCCGCGTGTTCCACCGGTTACCAAGATTACGGTATCGCTAAAATCGCTCATGATAAAACCTTTCGAGGTTTAAGATTCGTCAGCAGTGGGTGAGGGGAGATTTTCAACGTCGCGACGTAGCTCCTCGATCCCTTGTTGGAGATGTTGGGTCAGGCCCATTTCAAATTCTTCTTTTGCACCCAAGAGGGCATTTTTGATGCCGTCACTGGTACAGGAGCCGTGTAGTATAACCACGATACCATTGATACCCAATAACAACGCACCGATTTTTTCATTTGGATCGGAGCGTTTTTTGAGATTCATAAATGCTTTTTTACTCAGCAGTGCACCCAATTTGGTGATCCACGATGACATGAGCTCTTCGGTCAGCATATTCTTCATAAGACCAGCCACGGCTTCACTCGTTTTGAGAATTATGTTTCCGGTAAAACCGTCGCAAACTACCACATCGGCTTTACCGGTGAAGACTGCTTTGGGTTCTACATTGCCGATGAAATTGATGTGCTCAGATGCGGTTAGGTTTCGATGAACCGTTTTTGCGATGTCATTGCCTTTGGCTTGTTCTTCACCAATGTTAATGAGGCCAACGCGGGGTTCTTTAACTCCCAGGGTGAGCTGGGCATAGACTTGACCCATTTCTGCGAACTGACAAAGCTGTTCGGCTGTACAGTCAACATTGGCTCCCAAATCGAGTAGCACAACGTTTCCACCATCCATTGTGGGCAATGATTGGCAGATTGCAGAACGTGATACGCCTTTAATGGGGCCAAGGATTACTCGGGACCCCATCATGACAGCGCCAGTGTTTCCTGCACTCAAAAAAGCATCGGCCTCGCCCTCTTTTAAAAGGCGAAGACCGATGAGTAAAGATGAATCTTTTTTCTTGCGAATAGCCTGCATGGGTGAATCGTCCATCATGACACGCTCTTGCGCATGCACAATGTTGATTTTCCCCTTGCGGGAGTACTTAGCGAGTTCTGCTTCAAGTGAGTCTTGATCACCCACTAGTGTCACTTCGATATCAGCTTGCAGACTGGCTTGTACTGCACCCTCTACCTCGGGGTAGGGGGCATTGTCTGAGCCCATGGCATCTACTACGATTCGCATCGCTATTCCCCGGCTATTCAGCTATGTTTTAAAATAATTAACGAGCTAACTACGAAACTATTCGTCGTCTACACTTTCCACGATACGTGTATTGTAGTATCCGCAGTTGGGACATACACGGTGTTGAACGATACGATCACCACAGCTTTGACATTCGGTCAAGTTAGGTGATTTCATCGCGTGATGAGAACGACGCATGTTGCGTTTGGTTTTCCCCGTTTTACGTTTTGGGACTGGCACTGTTCATTCCTCCGAAGGTTTGTCAGGCAAGTCAGGAAACAGTTCCTTGAGCCCAGCAAACCCTGAATTGGTTTCTTCTATTTCGGGTTCTGGTGTACAGTTGCATGTTGTAGTGTTTAAATTTACACCGCATTGGGGGCATAGGCCCTTACATGTTTCTGCACAATATATTTTAGTGGGGGTAGCCATAGATATTTCTTCAGCAATTGCCTTAGAGAAATCGATGTTTACTCCATCATAATACTGTATTTGTTCAGATTCGTCGCTATCCTCGAATTCTTCCTCTTCTTCTGATTCTTCCGATTTCGCGAATTCTTCCATCGCGTCCATCGGCGTCCCCAATTCGAAGAGCCATCCAACCTCGACACTTGTTTCCATCGAAGTGGGAACAAGGCATCGGTCACAAGTCCTTTCAAATAGACCAGTTAGGGTCCCTTGAAAGAGAAAATCTTGTTGCATAGCACTCAATGAACCCTCAATATGTACTGATTGAAGAAATCCTGGTTCATCGAATTGCAACGGAATATCGGCTTCATCTACCGTCAGATCCACTATATAGGGGGTGTTTCTTGAAATAGAAACAACTGGAATATTAGCTTTACCCACAATAACACCTTCTTCTGACGGCACAAAACGTCCCGTATAATAGCAAATAACGGAATTCTTAGTCAATCGGCAGCTGAAGGAATTAATTTGGGGTGTTAAAAGTCTAAATCGTCCATGTTTTCAAGCTCATCGCGGTGTTTTTTACACACCTCCCAACAGTAGGCGAATATTATACAGTCGATTAATGCACCGATGAGTTCGATTATGGGCAATGCGTAATTGGGTAGTGAGGGGTAAATTTCATGAATATAGATATAGATGAAAAATGTAATGATGCATACTCCGAGATAATAGGGGAATTGGCCAAACATGGTAGTGAGCGATTGTTTAATTCCAGTCCAGCTCGTATCACCATAAAACATCACGGTTGCACCGAGCGGTAATATGGTGGTGGTGAACATTAACCACGTCATGTATAGATTAAATTGTTCTTCGAAGACAAGGTCACTTTGAAAGATGAGTAGACGTAACATTAATGACAATAGGTGAAGGGCAAACCAGAAGCTAAAGAATTTGAAAAAATTGACTAGAGTAGGGGGGATCTTCCAAAGCGGTTTGTCAATTTCTCGACCAAAAATAGGAAAAGCAATGGCTTGTGCTATGGCAAAATATATCGCTGTAATGATGCCTGATAGTAGGAGGTAATGTTTCGGGAAGTCATCCAGATCCATTTCTTTCTTGTCGGGAAGGTAAATCGATTCTCCGTAGACTTTAATGACGGCATATAAAACAATTAAGCCCGAATACAGTATCACGGCTTTGGGGGAGCTTTTTAGGTGGGAACATGCAAGTTTGAACATTGTTTGGTGAGAGGGCTTTCTAGTCGCGGGGGAGCGTTTCTTGCTGTTTTTGCAGCAAATGCCGGGTGATGATATCGCGTTCGTCTTCACTGGTGGATATGAATTGTGTTCGAATTAAGGTGCGCCCACCGGAAATATTGGACGTGTTTACAATTTTACCGACTAAGGTAATGGGCGATTCACCTGGCAGGCTAATGCCTAATTTTAGATATACATTTTTAGCAATAGCTTGTTGGAATACTATCGCGCATCCGCCCGCACTTAAGCTGGTTATTTTACCGCGTAGCTTGGTGATGGATTGGCGTTGTTTTAGGTTGTCCGTATCTTCATCTACGGAGGCATTTAATATGCCAACGGTGACCGATTGTTCAAAGCGTAAGCGGAAATGTTCGCGATCTTGGGTGCGCTCCATTTTCTCTGTATTGTGATTTATACGCCATTTCGCATGAACGTCGTCATGCCGCATGATTTTGGAGTCGAACGTGTACCGTGCATCTTCATCACGCCACAGGGTGCAGGTGATGATTGCGCCGTCTTCATAGCTTGGGCTAATGGCGTTTTTTACGGGAGATATATACAAAAAGGCTTCGTCCACATCTTGAACCATCATGTCGTACCATACGGCTTTTTGGTCATCGTCAGATGCGATATTGAGTAATTGGCCTATGTGGATTTCCCGGGTGGAGAATATGGGTTTCCCAACAGGGATATAGTCTAAGCCTAAGGCATTTCTGATGTCGCGTAGGCGGATTCCCATGTCTCTATAGGTTTTATAGTCTTGCTGTTCGGACACCATATTCATGGCAGAATCGACGCATTTGCCAAAGCCGTCGCGCGTACTCACAGCCCGGAGAGGATTTTCTACTTCGTGTTGGATGATAACCTTTTCGATCAGATTTATTTCATCATGGGAGAGCTTTTTGTCGTCAAAGATGTCGTGAACACCTTCCCATTGTAACTTGGATTTGTGTTTGTTATGCTGAAATCGTTTGATGTAATAATTGGAGAATAGGCCGAAAAGAAGGGATAACGCAACTACACACAATCCGGCTAATGCGATGGGATTTACTTCTGGAAATTCTATAAGTGCGGCAATTGGGCTCATACTGTCCTCTACTGTATAGAATTATATATGGATTTTTGGAAAAAAGCTAGAAAAGTAGGCAATTAAGCGGGATCTTGATCGACAATAAACCCGTCTTTTTCTAATTGTTTTATCAATTCGCTGGGGTCTTCCAGGTATTCGATATAACGATTGGAGTCTATAGGAGTAATGAATTTTTTGAATTTACGTCGGTGTTGTAAATCCGCCATCACTAAGGGGTCATCTACTTCGAGTACGGTAAGAGTTTTTAGTTTAACGCGACGTAAGCCACCGCGCCAATCTTCTAAGGTCATCATAACATTGCGGGGAAGAGTTTCTTCGCGATTGTAGGTGAGCAGGAAGTCGATGAATGCGTCGCCGTCATGTCCTTCTTGAAGAGCTTGCGTGAATGATTCTTTGGTGAGTAGATAAACAGTCGCTTGACCACTGGATTGTCGGATGGCGAATTGATCCAAAGGCACGGTGAGAAGTGTGTCCATATCTTTGGTGGGTACTACGATGTCGAAGTTCGGCTGAACGATAATTTCACGGTTGGCTTTTGCATAGTGTGAGCGTAACGGGGTGAGATCTTCTTTGGCTAACAGTTTCCAACCCAAGTCGGTAATGCGGACAAAGTCATCGAGTCCGTCACTTGCTTTTTCCACAACCCCTAGCCAAAATAAAGATTCCTCCAACGAACGACTTAGTGTGGTTACCATATTGGATGCGGCGCCAGGACTTATGTAGTTATAGACGCCGTTGTTCATCTTGAGAACAGGCGGATCACTTTCTTCATGTTTTTCAATCGCGAACTCAATAAATTCTTCTACTTGATACCATCGATTAAGTTCCAGATGTTCCAGTAAATTGGAGAGTAAGCGTTTAGAGGCTTTTTCATTGCCTGTATTCATTAGCCATTCATACAAGACTTTATGACGATCGATATGGTCCACCTTGATGAGTGATTCCAATTCACCGGCACATAATACGTTGTCGACTCGGACTAGCCAACCAATTCCTTCTGCTGCCCATAGGCATGCATTGAGAGAAGGGGTTTCGTCTTCGGGAATAATGTCGGATAGGCGTCGTAGATCTTCTTTGAACAATTCACCGTCGCCGCGTAGTCGAACAGGCTTTGCCGCTACATTGGCAACCAGTTGACATAATTGTTCGGTCATTTGTAGGTGACGGTTCTTTTCAAAGCCGGGGGATTCTTTGTGCGCTTGCAATTTTGAGGCGTGCTTTTGGTCTTTGGAATGTTGTGAGCGCCAATGGCGGAGTTCGGTTAATAAACCTCCTGAACGGACTAAACGATCCTCTGCATCGTAGCGGAACATCTCAAAGAGCGCCATCCCACGGAAGAGTTCCCAAAGGGCTTGTTCTACTTCAAATTCTGACCCGCCATGGGCTGCGCGGATATTGGCGGTAGACATAATTCCGTCTTTAGATTGCCATACGATATCAAAGACTTCTTGGGCGATTTCTGAAAATTCATGCGTAGCAACGTATTCCATGATGGATTCAGGATGTTTGTAGTAATTTTCGATGATGTATTCACCGACAGCTTTTTTGGAGCCTAGCTCTACATCAATCTGTTCTTCCAGGCGACAGAAGTCATGACTTGAAAGTTGCTTGAGTTTTTGGAAGATGGCATCGACGTCGCCATGGCACTCTAAACCGTCGGTAATGCGTTTTATGGCGGTATTGCCTTCTGAGGGGAGTTTTATCTTCGTTAAGTCGGTATAGAGGAGCTTGTGGTGGACATCGATGAGATATTCAATCTCTTCTTGGGGCAATTCGAGCTTTTTGGCTAAGAATCGAACGGTTAAGCCGGAACGGCTATTTTGGGCCAACTCATAGGCGATACGATACACAGCACGGTTTATGCCTTCCAAAGATACTATCATGCTGGAACTGTGTCGCATCGTTTATAGGGTTCTTTCTATGGTTAACGAATGAACCATATATTATAGCGAACAAATAAGGAGTAGGCAAGGACATTAATAAAATACTTTAGTGTTCGGTGAACTTAACACAGTAAATTGGCGGTATTAACTCTCGGAATTTTTTATTCGATCTTGTTTGCGAAGTAGTGGAATAAATACAACCATAGAGACGAGAAGGAGGATCGCTGCAATCAAATCTCCTTGATTGGTCGGCACTACTTGGTCCATGGTTGCATCGATTGCATTGAGGCTTGCATGAATGATGACGACCAATAATAAGCTACCGCTACCGTTATACACATAGGTAAATATCATTGAATAGACTATACATAGCAGTGTGAAGAGGACCATGGGGACGAGTACATCGGGAAAGGCACTTTGTTTTTCGGGGAGAATGAAGAACGCTGGCCAATGCCAGACGCCCCATGCAATTCCTACCAGTATGCTTGATTGAATGGAGCCCCAGCGTTTTTGAAGTGCTGGGAGCATAAATCCCCGCCAGCCCAATTCTTCGCCTAATCCACCGCCCATAAAAAAGCGAACGAGAAACCATCCTAAAAAGGTGATCGATGCGGCTAAATGTAGCTCGGGCGTTGAATCTTGGGTCGAAATCCATATAAAAGTCCCGATTACTGTTGCAATTATAGGCAGACCAAAGGCAATGACATACCATTTAATACCTACTCGCCAATGCAGTAGTCGTGTAAAAAGATCGCCTAATCCAACTTTACCTAAGTATATTCCTACAATAATGACGCCTGCGAATGAGGGGCCGAATTTCGCAGCATAGTCGAGGGCTACGGTGCCTGATTCTTCCAGGCCTAAGGGGTTTCGTATCGAGAGAAATGCAAATAGCCATGAAAGGGCGGAGGCTAAAATGAAGAACGGAATGATTCCTTTGGAAGATTCCGATGAGGGCGTAGATTCTGACATGGCAGTACCTTTCATTGATAGACGGTAAATTTTAGTATTCAGTATAAGGAATGATCAATGCAAATTTGGTTTCGAGAGGAAATCTGTTTGAATAAAATTTTTATTGAACCGTATATCCGGGTATTATAGTTATACGATGAAAAACGGATTTTGGTTTATAGTGGCAGTGGTGGTGCTGGGGATTGCATTTTTAGT
>CALLLL010000231.1 GCA_938082445.1 uncultured bacterium | reverse complement strand
GCGACCGCTGATACGCGCCTACGCAAAAAAGTCATCAACGTGATCTATGTAGGTGTAATTGCTTGGTTGCTTGACGTAGACATTAGCATCATCACCAACTCTATCGATCAGCAATTCCCCAACAAACCTGCAGCAGCAAACATCAATAAAGATGCCGCGACCGTGGGATATGAATGGGCTGCTCAAACGCTTGATAATAAACTCGAACATCACCTTGAGCCACGTAACCTTACTGATGGCCAAATGATGATTGAAGGGAATGAAGCGACTGCATTGGGCCTCCTCTTTGGTGGTGCCAGCGTTGTTCCTTGGTACCCCATTACCCCCAGCTCCAGCGTTTGCGAAAACCTTGAGTCATACATGAATAAATACCGTCGTGACCCTGAAACGGGTGAAGCGACCTTTGCCGTTGTACAAGCCGAAGATGAAATTGCTTCTATTGGTATGGTTCTTGGCGCAGGCTGGGCAGGTGCACGCGCGATTACCGCTACATCCGGCCCAGGGATTTCCTTGATGGCTGAAATGGCTGGACTTTCTTATTTTGCTGAAATCCCAGCTGTCATTGTTGACGTGCAACGTATGGGCCCCAGTACTGGACTCCCTACCCGTAACGGTCAAGGCGATATCTTAAGCGCCTACACCTTGTCTCACGGTGACACCAAACACGTGTTGCTCATTCCTGGCAATATGGAAGAATGCTTCACTTTCGCCACGAAGTCATTGGACCTTGCAGAGCACATGCAAACGCTCGTATTCTTGATGACCGACCTTGACCTCGGTATGAATAAATGGATCTGCGATACCTTCGAAGAGCCCTCCACCGAATCCATCCCTCGCGGAAAAGTACTCTCGGCTGATGAGCTTAAAGATATGGAAGCATTCAACCGCTACGAAGATGTAGACGGCGACGGCGTTCCCTACCGAACCATTCCCGGTACCAATGATCCAAAAGCGGCATATTTCACACGCGGCACCGGGCACACTATCAGCGCCACATATTCTGAAAAACCAGAAGACTGGCAAAGCAACATGGAACGTTTGCTGAAAAAGCACAACACGGCCCGTGGACTTGTCCCACAGCCCATCCTGGACGACACTGCCGACACCAAAGTCGCCATTATCGCGTACGGTTCCAGTGACATGGCCGTAGAAGAAGCCCGTGCTACCTTACGTTCACAACACGGCATTGAAACCAACTACATGCGTATTCGCGCGCTTCCATTAAGCGATGCTGTAACGCCGTTCCTCAATGCCTATGACACCATTTACATCGTTGAACAAAACCGCGATGCACAAATGGCCGGTATCATTCAGACTGAGAATCCGCACCACGCATCCAATATCAAACCGCTGCTCCACTTCAATGGAATGCCGCTGGATGCCAAAACCATCGTCGATAACATCGTGGCTGACCAAGCCTAAAAAGGATAGAGTTTATGTCAACCGAAACCAAACCAGCACCAAAACGCAATGCCAAAGAAAACCGTATCGGTTTACTTCTGGCGGACTACAAAGGCGGAAAATCCACCCTTTGTGCGGGTTGCGGACACGATGCGATCACCAGCTCCATTGTGAAAGCCTGTCACGAACTCGGCGTAGAAGCCCATAACGTAGCCAAATTAAGCGGTATCGGGTGCTCCAGTAAAACTCCCGCATACTTCCTAAATCAAGCACACGGATTCAACAGCGTACACGGTCGTATGGCCACCATCGCGACCGGTGCTTCACTCGCCAACCGCACACTCTCCAACATTGGTGTGAGTGGTGACGGGGACACCGCTTCCATCGGGCTCGGAAACTTTTTGCACATGGTACGTCGTAATGTACCCATTGTATACATCGTTGAAAACAACGGGTGCTATGGCTTGACCAAAGGTCAATTCTCTGCAACCGCAGATAAAGGCTCCGTTAAAAAAGGCAACGCGAAAATTAACGAACTCCCTCCCATCGATATCTGCTCTTTAGCCATCCAAATGGGCTGTGGATTTGTGGCTCGTTCCTTTTCCGGGGACACCAACCAAGTACGCAATCTCATTAAAGCAGCGATGTCACACAACGGTACTGCTGTACTCGATATCATTTCCCCGTGCGTGACCTTCAACAACCACGAAGGCTCCACCAAAAGCGTTACCTACGCGCGTGAAAATGAAGACCCTTTGCACGACATTGACTTCATTCCTCACTTCGAACAAATTGAAGTAGATTACGACCCCGGCACCTCCACTCAGGTGACCATGCACGACGGTTCCAAAATCACACTGAACAAGGTTGAGCACGACTACGACCCCACCGATAAGATGGAAGCTCTTAAATTGCTCGACAATGCAGCCGAAGAGAATAACTTCTTCACGGGTCTTATGTACTACGGCGGCGACAAACCTTCATTAGCCCATGAGCTCAACATGGTGCCAGAAGCATTGGCAACTTTACCCACTGAAAAGTTACGGCCAACAACCGCCCAGTTCCATGAGATCATGGAATCGTTTAAATAATCACTCCTCCATTTCTGATTCAATGCTGACCATTTCGATGGTCAGCATTTTTTTACATGCGAATAAAAACAGGTATGATACAATGCTTTTCTCAGTTTATTTACCATAAGGGACCTACGCATGAAAGACGCCCACATACCCAGACGGAAGTTTTTACAATACCCCGTAGCTGGCACCGCTATCGCCGTGACCTCGGGTACGGTCAACGCAGCGACAGAGGCCCAACTCCAACCAAAGATCTCAAACGATGTTGACGTGTTGGTCGTTGGAGGAGGTGCTGCAGGAACCACCGCTGCTATTCAAGCAGCACGTGCTGGCGCAAAAACACTGCTCATTGAACGCGGCACTCAACTCGGTGGGACCACTACCACAGGGGGCGTATCTTTTCCAGGTTTATTCGATGCATGGGGTAAGCAAATCATCGCTGGGATTGGCTGGGAAATGGTCAGCGAAAGTGTGGAATTAGACGGCGGAACATTCCCTGATTTTAAAAAAGTACCCAAAAGCCATTGGATGAACCAAGTCCGCATCAATCAATTTTTATACGCGATTCTCGCTGAAGAAAAGTGCGCACAGGCAGGAATTGAAATAGCCTACTATGAATTCCCCCACCACATTACTGAAGTGGAATCCGGCTGGCAAGTGGACTGTGTAGGGTTTGGAACTCAACGGCGCGTAAAGTGTAAACAAATCATCGACTGTACAGGCGGTGCAGAGGTTACAGGCATGCTCGGCTTTGCCCGGTTGCGTGAAGATGAACGCCAACCCGGTTCAATTCTGTTTAGACTTGATGTCCCCAATCAACCGGGACGCCCCAACAGATCGGGTTCAGGGTTGCTGGACAGTATTTATGTACACGGTGCCGATTCATCCAACTC
>CALLLL010000230.1 GCA_938082445.1 uncultured bacterium | reverse complement strand
AGGGGGCATTATCACGCCGTCAATTTCTTTTAGCCACGTCAGTATGTTTTCCGGTATTAAGCGCTTGTTCTACATTGCCTAAGCCCTCTGCGACCCCGGATCGCATTCTTCAGGATTGGCACATGCATACGAATCGTGCAGGCGGTAAACCCGATATGAATGTGCGGGACATGATTTTGACCAATGAAGCATATGGGTTGAAATTGATGGGGATCTCCGAGCATATCGATCGATTGGATCAACGTGAAGACTTTAAAGAGAAAATCCGCTTAAACCGTACTGAAGCCGAAGCGGTAAAGCTAAGCACGAATATGAAAATCATGATTGGTACAGAAACAACCATGATCAATCCCAAATTGTGTTCGCTTAGTGCCGAATTGGCCACTATGCTCGATTATCGATTGGTGTCCTGCAATCACTATCACTTAAAGCATGTAGAGAATGCGACGCCGCCTACGGCTGAAAAGTATGCAGGGCATTATCTGGAGATGTTGCATGGGGCCATGGACCTAGGCTTTACCGACACGATTGGTCACCCTTTCTATCACCAGAAATTGCATAAAAAGTATGGCCCGGAATTATTGCACGCTACACTTAAAGCCTATGAGCAGGATGATTTTACTGCGATGTTGAAACGAGCGGCACAAGTAAATATGGCCTTCGAGATTAATCCGCGCCACGCGGATTTGGCCTTGGATTGGTTTAAAGAGTTGGTGCAAGAAGCGCGTTTACACGGGACGAAGTTTACCGTGGGGACGGACGCGCATGCGATTAAGAGCCTGGGCTATCCCGAAGGCGATGCTGGACGCACCTGCCAAGATGTGTTGCGTGACTTGACGATCACGGATCGGGATTTGAAGTGGAAACCGATTAAGTTTATGGCTTAGGCATCCAAGAAGCCAGTTAATGGCGAAGAAGCTTCGGCTTGGGCGCGTTGGGGGCCGAGGCCAGCGTTGTAGGCGGTGCGTCCGGCGATGGTGGCTTGGGCGAAGGCCTGGGCCATGGCGAAGTGATCGCGGGCGTCGGCCATGGCGGTGTTGACAAGTACGGCGTCGGCACCCATTTCCATGCATTCAGCGGCGTGTGAGGGGGCACCGAGACCGGCGTCAACGACGACGGGTACATTGGATTGCTCAATAATAATTTTGATCATCTCTTTGGTTTTAATGCCGCGGTTTGATCCGATAGGGGCGCCGAGGGGCATGACGGTAGCGGTACCTATTTCTTCGAGGCGTTTGGCGAGGATAGGGTCGGCTTGAATGTAGGGGAGTACTGTGAAGCCTTCTTTGACGAGGATTTCAGATGCTTTCAATGTTTCTACGGGGTCAGGGAGCAGGTAGCGGGGTTCAGGGGTGATTTCCAGTTTAACCCAAGGCTCGAGTCCGGCAGCTCGGGCGAGTTTGGCTAAGCGCACGGCTTCGTCGGCATCGCGTGCGCCGGAGGTGTTCGGAAGTATCAATTGTTTCTGCTGATCAATCGCTGACAATATTCCTTCTTCTTCGGGATTATTCAAATCGACGCGACGCAGGGCTACAGTAATAATTTCGGAATCGGCACCGGCGATGCACTCACGTAAGGCTTGAGCCGAAGGAAATTTTCCGGTGCCGATCATGAGGCGGGACCCAAAAGTGCGTCCGGCTATGATGAGGGAATCGTTGGTGTTGTCAGATGAAGTCATGATGGTTTCGCTTTAGGGGTTATACGCGGTTCAGGACACTATCCTAACAAATGTGCCTCGTGTGCCACAATGATAGGCGATTTTTACTAGGAAATAGCCTAATCAATGAGGTATGATTTCGGCCCTTTTAACTTCAATTAAAATCGAAAGAATGTACATGCCTGTTCTTCAAGAGTTTTCCCGGTTTGCTACAGAATACAACACACACAACAGCATTCAGCGCTGTGTCGCGGCGCGAGTAGTTTCCATGCTGCAAGGGGATCCCAAGCGTATAGTGGATATAGGGTGCGGTACCGGTGCTGTGTACGAAGCGCTTGATTGGCCTGTGGATTCATTTATGGCAGTAGACTTTTCTCGAGAGATGCTGGCCGAACATCCTGATGATGCGAAAGTGTTCAAACAGCAGCAAGATTTTAATCAGCCGGACGTGTTTGAGACAATTCAATCGTTCAAGCCTGATGCGATAGTCTCGGCTTCTGCCTTGCAATGGAGTGTTGATATTGAGCAAACGTTTCGGAATATTGCCGGACTTGGCAGACAAACGGCTATAGCTCTCTTCACAGCCAATACGTTTCGGGCACTTCATGAATGTGCGGGCACGCAATCGCCGATTCACGAGAGAAAGCCTATTCTGGAAGCAGCTCAGTGCTTTGAAGAAGGACGAATCGAATTTGAGCAATATCGACTTCCCTTCGAAAATACAGCAGCCATGCTTCGTTACATTAAGCATAGTGGTGTGCGTGGAAGAGATTCAAAGCTGAGTGTCGCACAGGTGCGGAAACTATTGAATGAATATCCGCTAAACTATCTAGAATTTGAAGTGGTGTACATTAGGCAGGGGTAGAATCAAGAATAGTTCTTCTGGATCTAATTTTTTTTTATACAACTAATTCTACAATAGTACCGTTTCCGATATCTTTGCCTTCCCACATACGAAACTTCATTCCAACGTGAAGTAATTGGATAACTTCTGGGTACAGGAATCGAATTATTACAGTGGTCTTATGCTCATCATCAATACAGGTATCAGGACTCGTAGCGTACATACGTACATCGTTCATCTGCCCATTTAATTGCTCATTATTTGGCCAGAAAATAGGGCATCCATAATATCCCGCTTTTTCTAAACAGATACTTGATCGGCCCTCAGGCGGTGGCAGTAACTGTACAGTAGCAATTATATGTGACTCTTGCTTGACCACAAAATAATTCTTTACTTAGGCTTTACTTCCTCGACGATTTCCATCAAACGACGACCGTAGTCGGTGTAGGATTGGTATAATTTTTCGGGGTCATTGGTGGAGCCGGTGTGAATGACCGCAGCGAGGTGGGGTTCGATTGAAAAACCTCCGTCGTAGCCGTTAGCAAGAAGATCGCCGATGACTTCTTTTACGTGGCCATCCCCTTCACCGCACATGACGTAGTGCTCAGTGGTTTCACCAGGGTGATATTTGGCGTCCTTAATGTGGACATAGATTATGTCTTGTTTGATGGCGTTATAGTAGTCCCATACGTTTTGACCGTAAGGCACTGGATTGGCGGTATCGAAGACTACTTTGAGTGCAGGTGAGTCGACTTCGCCGATGAGAATATTGGAATTATCGGAAGACTCGCCACCCCAACCGGAGCAGTTTTCGTGGGCCATGATGACGCCACCGTCTTCGGCGATTTTGGCGAGTTCTTTCATGCGCTTGATGGATTCTTTGCGCCATTCGGGTTCGCTTAATGGGGAGTCGGCGTCGTTGGGGTAGGACATGACGCGGATGAATTCCGTTCCGAAACGATGCATACGGGGAATGGCTGATTTGAGATCGTCGATGTCGATGGATGGGTCGCAGGTGATGGGGCGCGCCCAATTTGCGATGGCGGAGCCGAAGCAGGAAACTTTTTTGCCAGCGCCGGTGACAGAATCGTAGACGTGCTCAAAAGCTGCATCGGAAAGTTGGGTGATGTTGGTGTTGTCCACCATGCGTAGTTCAAGGTGTTCCCAGCCCAGTTCTTCGTGTGCTTTGATTTGGGTTTCGATGGCTTGGCCAGCTTCGTCGGATATGCCGGAAAAAAACATGTATAGTCTCCTGAAAATTCGAGGGTTGGTATTGGATTGAAAGGGTATTATACCGTGTGGAGACGGGGTATGTGAAATGAAGATTTATACTATGAGCACAATGCCCTGATCTCATCTTTGGTAGGAGGATTGTGGACTGGGTCAGGATGGTCAAAGGGTCTGGCCCATAGGCGTGCGCACCAGTACATGCCGAATTCTTGGGCTTTGGCTTCACGTGCGAATTTATGAAATTCGCCTTTGGCCTGCTCATCGATGATTTGGAGATGGCCGATTTCGTGGAGGAGAACATCGTAGAGTAGATATCGGCGAATTGCGAGAGTGGGCCATTGAGTACCGTTTTGTGCACCGAATAACTCGGGAGTTTGGCCTTTTACCAGTGCGGTGCGTAGACTCATTCGGGGAGGAAGTGAGCAGAGTGCAATTTCACGCCGACGGCAGTTAGTGTAGCCAAAAACGTGTCCTCCTCGGCTTCGGTCATTGAAGTGGACTTTTTTTAATCGGGCATAGACGTCGGCGGGTAGTCGCCCCAATACGATGCGTACATCTTCGGGGGAAATGTGGTACACACGATCGCCCCCGGGCGGTTTTATAGTGAATTTTATTTCTCTAGCCATGTAAGTGAATTATATCCCTATGCAGATGGACTCGCTTTTCTAGCGTTAATCCAACTTATGCATACTATAATTCTATAGTGTCCATTGTGGAATCTTCATTGTTTCGCCATCGCGCATAGCGGATTCGTGGGCAACGATGCCGGACATGCTCATGTTGAGCGCGTGGACGATGTGCACTTTGGGTAGGCGTTTTTCGAGTATGGATGTAATGAATTCTTCGCAGAGGTAGCCGTGCGATCCGCCGTGTCCACCGGCCGGCATGGATGGTGCCAAGGGTGGTTTGCGCAGGTCTATATCTTTGGGGATATCATCTACCCCTTGGAACGCGGTTCCGGTCATGGAGCCTTTGGATGCGCGGACGCGTCCAACTTCGCCGTGGTAGCCTGGGGTGTCCCAACTAACGACCATGCGTGAAGAGCCTCCGCCTGAGTTGCGGAAGAGGGCCACTTCGGTGCCGAAGGGGTTTTTATAGGCATTGTTTTTGGGATCGAAATCTTTGATGTGTTTGCAGGGAATCCCCATGCAGGATACTTCGGTGAAGCTTTCGCCGGATACGCCTGTGAGGTAGGCGTTGGAGTGAGTCGGGTAGAGTTGCGGCGGCATTCCGATGCGCCATCCACGGAAAGAGTCAATAGGCGTGGGCATGTAATGGTAGTATTCGCCTTCAGCATAGATGATATCGCCCATTACGCCTGCTTCATAGAGTGTACGCATGGCGTAGGTGTCGCTACGGTAGCAGGAAGTTTCGAAGAGCATGTAGTTTAGGCCGGATTTTTTTACGGTCTCATAGAGGCGATCACCGTCTTCCATCTTTCCATAGACTGCAGGTACGGCGCAGGCCACATGTTTACCATGATTCAATACTTCGATGCAGTGTTGCGCATGGCTTGGTGCATCGGTCGCGACAAAGACGGCTTCAACATTATCGTCTTTCACCAGTTCTTCGAGCGAAGGGTATTTCGTTTCGCATTTACAGATTTTCGCGAGGGTATCGCAGCGATCAGGAAAGAGATCGCTTACGGCCACGATTTCGACGTTGGGGTGATTTTGGAATCCAAAGGCGGCACCAAAACGGCATACGCCGTAACCCACAATCCCTACTTTCACTTTTCTATCCGAAACGGGTGTCCAAACTTTTTCTTTGGCTTGGGTGGTTTTTGTGTCGTCAAAGCCTTGGATGACTTTTTCTTCAGCGGCAGCGAGAGGTCCTACGCCTGCAGCAAGGCCTGCGCCCATAGAAACTTGTTTTAGAAAGGAACGTCTGTCGGATTGCATGGGTATAAAACTCCTGTGCCGTTGTGAATTATCAGATATTTACGATACAACTTATGGTTGGGGGAGTCAAGCTTAGAAACCTGTTGTGATCACTAATAGTGGACGGTTATTTCAAGCCGATCCAGCTCAATTTCTGGGGTGTTCGGACGTTGAGTCATTAGGGTGACATCAACGGTATTCATGCCCACTTGTACATCGTTTGGAGTTAAATTCAATTCAAACCATGTTGGAGTAGGGGAGATGCCTAAGGGGGTGCTCGGCTTGGCAATACCTATCGGCTTATCATTTAGGGTGATGTGCAGTGACTCACCTTGTGTGGCGGGGAAGCGTAAGCGAAGTTTCACAATGGGGGATTTACCCGCAGGCGCGTTGGCTTCGATGTCTTCACCAATAGGGAGTTTAGTGCGCACGCTTAGTCCCGGTGCCAATGCAATAGGAAGTCGATCCGGCACCACTAGCGCCGAGCGGTCAAATCCCCAGAAGTCTTTGGGCAATACAGGGTCGATGGCGTAGATTTTGTTGAGGCCTTTTAGGGTGTCAGGCGATCCAATGTGCATGTATTGTTTTTTGGGGGTAGTGGGGAAGAGATTGAAGGTATAGATGCCGTCAACCCCTGTGTGCCAGGCATTGGTAGCGGCGCCCCACCAGGCTTCTTCGGTGTAATACCCGGTGTTGGGTTGGAGTCCTGATCCCCCGATATTGGCAAATGCAGGGACCTTGTGTTTGTGTGCTAATTCGACCATGGTTTTTAATTGGGGTGCCATGGCCATGGGGCCTAAATCGCCTCCAAAAGTGAGGATATCCACGAGGTCTTCCTCGAGCCAGGTCTCCAAATCGAGACCAATGGCAAGCGAGCGTTCGACACTTAGGGGGACGCGGCAGTGAATGAGCAGGGGGCGTCCGCGCTCGACACTGACGCGTTGGCTGAGCGCATGCACCTTGCGCATAAATTCATTCATCATGGCAATGTGTTCAGGGGTTACGGGCTGCTCCTCGGTGGTTTCGGGGAAAAAGCGTGGGTGACGGAACCAATCCATGTCGATGCCATCAATATCGTAGCGGGTGAAGACATCTTCAAAAATGCGTAGAATGTATTCGCGGACTTCGGGTTCGGCGAAGTTGAGTCCTGCCCACCATTTTCGGGGGTCGGTCATGGGGTAATTAGCATAGTCCTCGGGTTTACCCAGGAGGTATTCAGGATGCTCACGTTTCCAGCGAGCGAGATAGGTCGCCGCGAAACTGTCTTCAATGTTGTTCATGCGATACGACCAAAACACCTCCATACCATGACTATGTCCGAAATCTACCGCGACTGCGAGCGGATCAGTGCCTTGTGCTTTTAAGGCATCTAGGCTGGATACGATGTCTCTTACTTGTTGTCCATCGTTCTCGGTGACAAATTCACCCAGTACTTCGCCTACTAGTGCTTGATGTCCCCAGAAAAGACCTCCTCCGCCAGTGCAATAAGCGATGGTATCGACCTGTGTACCAATGAGTTGCTGGAGGCGTAAGGCGATGAGTTCTTCGGGCGTGGTGAATGGGCGTACATGATTGCCATCGTCGTTGTAGATGATACGGCGTGGTTGCCACGCGGCCTTGTCACGCTGTTTTTGTAATTTATTTAGCGATAGCTGCTGAGAAGGTGTGTGTGTGCAACCACTCATGATGATGGTGAAGAAGGAAAGTAAACCGCTGATACTAAATGTATATAAAAATTTAGGGTATTTTCGGGAAGAGATCATAGGAATCCAGTCATCATCGCATATTCAGTGAATGATTTACGATACAACTTCGAATGGTGTGAGTCAATGCACAAAAAAATCCCCTGCACCAAAGTGGTACAGGGGATGAGGGTTCTTGTTTTTCCGAGAACGCTGAATTACTTGATGAACAGCATTTCTTGGTATGTTGGCAATGGCCACAGGTCATCAGCTACATAACCTTCGAGGGCATCGGCCGCTTCACGAACTTCAAGCATCTTAGGCAGTACTTTACGACCATAGAACTCAGTTTCCTTGAGAATGGTTTTGCCTTCAACGTTAGCAAGCATATCTTCAAGTTCATTCAATGTGTCTTGAAGTGTCTTAATGTGAGCAGTTACTTTGTCGAGCGTGTCGGTATCCACCTCAATGCCTACTGCTTTAAGGTTAGCCGCACTCACAGCCAATTCACCTTGGTAGCGTACGGAGGCTGGGAAGATTGTGGTACGTCCCATTTCGAGTACTACGTTGGCTTCTACGGCTACGTTCATGCAATATTGTTCAGCATAGACTTCTTGACGGGCTTTCATTTCGCGTGGGCTAAGAACGCCATGCTTTTTGAAGAGAGCCAAAGTGTCTTTTGCAGTGAGCTCAGGCAGAGCATCAACGGTGGTGCGTAAGTTAGGCAAACCGCGTTTATTCTCTGCTTCTTTATGCCAAGCATCGGAGTATCCGTCGCCATTGAAGATAACATCGCCGTGTTCGGTGATGATTTCTTTGAGTACGGATTGCAATGCGCGGTTGAGTTTCTTTGGGTCGCCTTTGGTGGCTTTTTCAAGCTTGGTGGCGATGAAGTCCAAAGAATCGGCAACGATGGTGTTGATGGCAACGGATGGGCCTGCGATAGATTGATTAGAACCTACAGCGCGGAATTCGAAGCGGTTACCGGTGAATGCAAATGGGCTGGTACGGTTACGGTCACCCGCGTCACGAGGCAGTACGGGGAGTGAGTCTACACCCACAGCCAAGGTACCTGCTTTTTTGGATTTCTTAGCACCACCTTTTTTGATTTGAGCGAAGACGTCAGTCAATTGGTCGCCCAAGAAGATGGAGATAATTGCAGGTGGGGCTTCGTTTGCACCGAGACGGTGGTCGTTACCTGCGGAGGCGATTACAGCGCGGAGCAATCCGGCATTTTTGTGTACTGCACGAATTACTGCAGCGCAGAAAGCCAAGAATTGAGCATTATCGTGTGGAGTATCGCCTGGGTCAAGAATGTTACCTTGTGAGGAACTGCCCATAGACCAGTTCAAGTGTTTACCGGAACCGTTCAAGCCCGCAAATGGTTTCTCATGCATCAAGCAAGCCATACCGTGACGGTCAGCAACTTTCTTCAGCGTCAGCATGATAAGTTGTTGGTGGTCATTGGCAACGTTGGTGCCTTCATAAATAGGGGCGATTTCGTATTGTCCTGGAGCCACTTCGTTGTGACGTGTTGTTGCTGGGACGCCCAATTTGAAGAGTTCACGTTCTACTTCGTGCATACAGGCAAGTACGCGCTCTGGGATGGCTCCGAAGTAGTGGTCATCAAATTCTTGACCTTTAGGAGATGCAGCACCAAAGAGTGTACGGCCAGCCATGAGCAAGTCAGGGCGTGCATAGTAGAAGTTTTTGTCGATCAAGAAGTATTCTTGCTCGGCACCCGCGGTTGAACCCACAGGAGCGCCATCGGTGTGACCGAACAGCGTAAGAATACGTTGAGCTTGTTTGTTCAATGCTTGTTGCGAACGCAGGATAGGAGTTTTCTTATCAAGCGCTTCACCTGTCCACGATACGAATGCTGTAGGGATACACAGGGTCGTTCCGTTTGGGTTTTCAAGAAGGTAGGCTGGGCTAGTTACATCCCAAGCAGTGTACCCACGTGCTTCAAATGTAGCGCGGATACCGCCGGAAGGGAAACTGGAAGCATCGGGCTCACCTTGAATCAATACTTTTCCGCTGAATTCAAATAGAGCGCCGCCGTTTCCGTCTGGCTCAAGGAAGCTGTCGTGCTTCTCAGCAGTTAATCCTGTCAATGGATAGAACACGTGTGTGTAGTGCGTTGCGCCTTTTTCAACGGCCCAATCTTTCATGGCAGAAGCCACGATGTCAGAGAGTTCGGAATCCAATTTTGCTCCGGTACTGATGACATTCTTCAGTTCTTTGAAAACCGACTTAGGTAAGCGATCTTGCATCGTTGCCAAGTTGAATACATTCTCACCGAAAAACTCGGTAGGATTGGCGTCCATGTAATTCACGCTGCCTTCGGAACGTTCAAAATCGGTGACCGCTTTAACAGCGTTCAAACGTACTTTGCTTCCACTCATGTCTCTTTAACTCCTTCAGTTTTTAGGTTACCCCGATTAAGCCCAAGGGGGCTATTGATCGAATTAAATACACATCTGTTTAAAAAATGAATGTATACTATAGCAAAGGTCGTGCCATATCACCAGTTAAAGATGGTTTTATGTGTAAATACTTATGTATCAATAGGTCACAATCTGATGGGAAAAGACTTTGTAATTTTAAATGCTACAAAAATGTAATAATTTGACCCAATAATACAAAAATGTAGGATAAAAACTCGCTTCTGGGATAATAATTAAGTACAATACATACTGTTTGAAAAACCACATGAAAAGAGAATCCCATGTCAGAAATTTCCAGTGCACAACGTAAAGAATTGCGTAGTCTTGCCCATCACTTAGACCCTGTCGTTCTTATCGGAAACCGGGGGATTATTGATAGCGTTATCGAATCCATTGATACCGCTTTAACGGCTCACGAGCTAATCAAAATCCGCTTTAATGAGCGCAAAAATGAGAAAAAAGAATTGACCGCTGAAATTGCGGAAGCAACCAATGCACATATTGCAGGCATCATTGGTCACGTGGCTATTCTGTACCGTGAGCACCCTAAAGCCGATAAACGCAGGATTAAACTTAAATCCAGTTAATACGTTGAGTTCTTTCGGGGGAGGCGAAGGGCTTGCGCATAGTCCTCGGCATAAGGTAGATTGATGCCACAAGGGGAAAGTATGTCAACACTTCAACCAGAGCAGGTTCAACATGCCATTGAGGCGTGGGCCACTGCCATTGGATCGGACAAAGTCGCTCACGATACGGCGACGATTGAAGAGTATTCGCGCACTACACAGGCTTCTGCTCCTCGGCCCTCGTGCATTCTCTATCCAGATTCCACTGAAGAAGTCCAAGCCCTCACACGGGTTGCTCAAGAATACGGTGTACCCTTGTATCCCATCTCCTGCGGTAAAAATTGGGGCTATGGAGATGCCTGCCCATCGAGCGATGGTGCCGCAGTGGTGGACCTAGGTCGGATGAATAAAATTCTTGAGGTGAATACTGACTTGGCGTATTGCGTGATTCAGCCGGGCGTGAAGCAGCAAGAATTATATGATTATTTGCAGGATAACGATACGGGTTTGTGGGTAGATGCTTTTGCTGCTGGACCAGATGCCAGCATGGTCGGCAATACGGCCGATCGCGGATTTGGGCACACGCGCTATGGCGATCATGTGCGCAGTTGTTGCGGCATGGAAGTGGTGCTCGCCGATGGTCGGATATTGAAGACCGGCTTTGGGCATTACGGAAACTCCAAAGCAGAGCATGTGTACCCTTATGGAGTTGGCCCTTATCTCGATGGGATGTTTACCCAATCCAACTACGGCATCATCACGCGCATCGGATTGTGGCTCTTGCCGGAACCGGAACATTTTTCCTTTTTCTATTTTCAATTGCCGAAGTTTGAAGACTTGGGTGAAGTGGTAGAACGCTTACGCCCATTGCGTCTCGACGGCACGTTGCAAACGGCTATTCATATCGGGAATGATCTGCGTGTGATGGCGAGTATAGGGCATTATCCCTGGGATCGCACAGAGGAAACGCCTATTCCGGGGGAGATTCGACAGCAATTGCGCAAAGAAACGAGCGCGCAATCCTGGCAAGGGTCGGGTTCACTTACGGGGACGAAGGCGCAGGTGCGCGCCTCTCAGAAAGCATTGCGTAAAGCACTGCGAGGGTTGTGTTCGCCGAAGTTTGTGGATGATCGTAAATTGAATTTGATGGAGGCTGTGGCACCGACCATCATGAAAATAACGTCTTCCGATATGCTAGGGAAACGGCTGGGTATTTTACGCCAAAACTATGATTTGCTCAAAGGGATTCCCACGGCTGAGCCTTTGCGTGGTGCGCAATGGCGTGTGCGGACCAAGCCTGAAAACCTTGAAGACTTACGGGGCGATGGGGTGGGCCTCTATTGGGTCGCGCCTACGATGCCGATGATGGGTGAAGACGCACTTAAGATTCAGGGGGTGATTGAGCCGATTTTTAATGCGCATGGATTCGACATGATCGTGAGTTTTATTTTGCTGACGGAACGTTCATTGGTGGCGATTTTTAATATTGCTTTTGATCGGACCATTCCTGAAGAACGTGAAGCGGCTTCGAAGTGTTATGAAGCGTCTATTGAGGCGCTTGCGGAAAATGGGTATTACTCATATCGCGCGGGCTTGCAGGGGATGAATAAGATCCGTTCGAATGGGAGTACGTTTTGGGATGTGGCCAGTGATATCAAACGTGCTCTTGACCCCAACGACATCATCTCTCCCGGCCGCTATATCGCACCGTTGGATAAAAAGTAAGGGCGTTGAAGCAATTGCTCCAACGCCCATAAAAGTATTCATCTGTGTTGCGCTAATTAGATTTCGTCTTCGTCTGGGTAGTTTACTTCGAGATGAAGCTCTTCCAGGTGACCGTCCAATGGATCGTTGGGCGCATTCATCAGTAAGTCCTGCGCTTTTTGGTTCATTGGGAATGAAATAATCTCGCGAATGTTTGGCTCATCGGCCAATAACATTACGATGCGGTCGAGACCCGGAGCGATACCGCCGTGAGGAGGCGCGCCGTAGTGGAAGGCTTTCCACAGGGCCGGGAATTTATCTTCCACGACTTTTTGGTCATAGCCAGCGATGTCGAATGCTTTGAGCATGATGTCAGGGCGGTGGTTACGAATGGCACCGGAAGAGAGTTCTACGCCGTTGCATACGATGTCGTATTGGTAGGCGAGAATGTCGAGCGGGTCCATGGTTTCGAGGGCTTCGAGGCCGCCTTGTGGCATGGAGAATGGGTTGTGTGAGAATTCGACTTTCTTGTTGTCTTCGTCCCATTCGAACATTGGGAAGTCAACAATCCAGCAGAATGCCATGAGGTCGGGGTCAATGATGTCGAGTTGCTCAGCGAGGTAACAACGTACCTTACCCATCAAGGTGTTGGTGACTGCACGGTTGCCCACGCCAAAGAAGATGGCGTCGCCTTCTTCCAAGCCGGCTACAGTATTGAGTGCTTCTTTTTCGGCATCGTTCAGGAATTTAACGATAGGCCCTTTGAGCTCCCCGCCGTCGTTTTTGATCCACGCTAAACCGTGTGCGCCTTCGGACTTGGCAAATTTCTCTGCATCGTCGAAAAACTTACGCGATTTTTCAGCCGCGCCTTTGGCTACGAGTACTTTTAGTGCATTGCCTTCTTCCGATGCGGATGCAAATACTTTCAATTCGCAGTTTGCGAAAGCTTCGGTCATGTCGACCATTTCCATGTCGAAACGCAGGTCAGGTTTATCGGAGCCGTACTTCTCCATGCCTTCCAAGAATGGAATGCGTGGGAAAGGATCTTCTTTGATTTTCTTGTTGGAGAGCTCGGTAAACAAGCGAACCATCAGGGGTTCGATTTCTTGGAATAGATCTTCTTGCGTGATGTAGGACATCTCGATATCCAGCTGATAGAACTCACCCGGGCTACGGTCCGCACGGGAATCTTCATCACGGAAACACGGCGCAATTTGGAAGTATTTATCGAAGCCGGAAACCATCAACAACTGTTTGAATTGTTGAGGTGCTTGAGGCAATGCGTAGAATTGACCGGGGTATAAGCGGCTGCACACTAAGTAGTCACGTGCGCCTTCAGGTGAAGAACTCGTCAAAATGGGGGTGTTGAATTCATGGAAGCCACGCTCGGTCATGTGTTTGCGCATCAAAGACGCGACCTGTGAACGCAACATGATATTTTTTTGCATACGTTCGCGACGTAAGTCGAGGAAACGGTAGTTCAAGCGGGTGTCTTCAGGACACTCGAGTTCTTGGTTTACCGTGAAAGGGAGAATCTCGGCCATGTTCTCGATGAGTACTTCGTCGGCGTGGATCTCGATGGCGCCGGTTGGCATATCGGGGTTGATGGCGGCATCGTCACGCTTGAGGACTTTACCGGTGATGGTGATCACGGATTCGTTGCGGACTTTTTCGGCTTGCGCGAAATCTTTGTGATCGGGGTTCACCACGATTTGGGTTAAGCCGTAGTGGTCGCGCAAATCAATAAAAATCACGCCACCATGGTCGCGTTTGCGGTGGACCCAGCCCGACAGGCGGACGGTGGCATCGGCGTCTTCAACACGAAGCTCGCCACATGTATGCGTTCTAAACGGGTGCATAATCGAAACATCTCCAGTACATCAACAAGTAGAATTTGTGCGCTATTTAAACAGTGAGCGCTGAAACAGGCCGTTCCGCACCCTTTGCAGGTGGCATCTACACGGCTAAAGACGGGTATCATACGGATTTAGGGCAGAAAATGTCAATGTTTTGATGGAATCATGTAGATGAAGAATTCATGACCTCAGCGTATATATTCATAAGTCCTTCAGTATGCGATCCGCATACTGAATGCACATGCACAGACCCGGCTTCTCCCATTGCTTTGCCCAATTCAGGTTGGCTTATGAGTGATTGAATCTTATTGCTTAGATCTTCGGCATTCCCCGATTCAAAGAGTAATCCGCTTTTGCCTTCGGTGATGGATTCCGGAATACCGCCGATGTTGGCGCCGATGACGGGGCGTTTGAGGGCGTGGGCTTCCCAGGCGGTGAGACCGCAGGGTTCGTACCATTCGGAGGGGATAATGAGTCCACTGGAACGACCCAGTATGGATGTCATTGCGTCTCGTTCGAGGAAACCGAGCAATTCTATGTTGCTGAGGCCGAGCTCAGCAATGAGGGCTTCGCATTCTTCGCGAATGGGGCCATCGCCGATGATCTTGAGTGGGATGTCAGGATTGGATTGCATCGCACGGATGAGGGTGAGCACCCCTTTTTCGGGTGCGAGACGGCCGACGTAGCAAAGGTAGGGTTCATAGATTTCTGTGGGCGTATAGGCGTCGAGATTGATGTACAGGGGGAGGTGTACGAGCTTCTCGCTGGGCATGGGACTGTCGTCAAGGCGGTCTTTGACGAATTGGGTGGTGCAGATGAATTTGTCAACGGCGCGTTTGTAGTATTGTTTGCGTTTGTGGTGGGTCATTTCGAATTTGGCGAGGGCGCTGGGGAGGTAGGCGCCTTTGATGCATTTGTGTTTGAGGCAATGACTGTAGTCGCCTTGCACGCATCGGGTACATGTGCTTTGTTCTTGTGGACTGTAGAGGCGATAGTTGGGGCAAATGAGTTTGTAGTCGTGTACGGTTTGCACGATGGGGATGTTGACTTCGGTGAGGGCGTCAAGCACCGAGGGCGAAAGATGATGATAGAGTTGGTGTATGTGGGCGATGTCAGGTTTCTGATCGCGAATGAGGGCGGCAAGCTTGTCTTTGACTTCGCGCGAATAGAGTGTACGTTCGAATATCGTTTTGGCTTGCGCGAGGCCTGCGGTGGCGTAGTCCAGACTGGGGACGAAGTAGTCGTCTTGATCGGTGGGGCGATTGCGGGAGTCGGCCTGAGAGAAGTAGAGGATTTCGTGGCCTTGGGCTGTGCAGGCATCGGCTACATCGAATAGGTATCGCTCGACACCGCCGGAGAGCCATAAGTATTTATTGATGTGTAAAATGCGCATGAAGGCATTATACGCAGAGCTGCTAGAATTAGTCTAACGCATCTTCCGCGTCGGGGTATGCATCCATATATTCGCGATGTATCGATTTATCTTGGTAGGGGTCTTCAGGGACGGCAAGGTCGCCAAAGCCATAACCGGAGTAAATCGTGTGGAGTTGGATGCTTCGGGTGGATTCATTTGGGGTGAAGGCGATGCGCCAGGTGCGGTAGGCGATTTCCCAGCGGCCTTCACCTAAGGGGTAGACGCGCTTTTTGTTGTCGTTGGTGGGTTCAATGCAGAGATGGTCTTGCAAAAAGCTGTCGATACAATCGACACCACGCTCCGTGAGCCAGGTGAGCTGTTCTCGCAGACAGTCAGTATAGTTGAGTGCCCATTCTTCCTCGACGAGAGTATCGAGCCAGCCTTGCTCGGCTTCGGGGAAGCTGTCGGCATAGGGGATATAGGGCTTTATGTCGAGAATGGGCGTATCATTTAGTAGGTCGTGTGCCGATACATGGATGTTAAGCCCTTCGATGGACTCCAGGCGTACGCAGGATAAACCAATGGCGTTGGGGCGATAGGGCGCGCGCGTGGCGAGTACACCAACCTTGCGTTGGGCGCGTGGAGGCTGGACCATAGGCTTCCAGTTGGGGTTTTGGTTGAAGTGGTAAATGAGCCAAATATGGGAGAAACCGTCGAGATCTTGTAGGGCTTGTTCGAGATTTAGGCCGCTATTGAGTTCTACGGTGCCGTTGTTTTCCTGCGAGACGGCGCCCTGACGAGCAGCATCATAAGGGTATGCTTCTGTGCACTGGAAGGTGCCAATGGGATCGAATTGCATGTAGAGGTCCTTGCGTTGGAATGCTTGGGCATAGTATAACGCATAGATACCTATTGGATGAACTTCTAGGTTAAGGAGACTATATGCAACACGAGAACAGCCTGAATCGTGCATGGGATGTACAGAAAGCAGCCTCGGCAGTAGGCTTTGATTGGCCCGATATTTCCGGAGCATTGGCTAAGGTGCATGAAGAAATTGCAGAGGTGGAGTCAGCCCTGCATGAAGGCAACCAAGAGCATACCCAAGAGGAATTGGGTGATTTGTTGTTTGCGATGGTAAATGTTGCACGATTTTTAGAGCAGCACCCTGACTTGGCCTTGCATGCAGCTACGGAAAAATTTGAGAAACGTTTTGCTCAAGTGAAGACGATAATTGAAGCCCAAGGAAAGCAAATATCCCAGTGTTCATTGGCTGAATTGGATATGGTCTGGGATCGTGTAAAAGCTGGCAATATTGATGGAAAAAAATAACTTGACTTGAGCGTTGAAATAAGGCAGAATCTAGGTTCGCCTATTGGCAGAATACCCTTTGTTTATGGGGGTAAAAGGTGGTGTTAGTAAGTTGTGGATAACTTGTGAAGTGGTGTGGATTTCGCGCTATTTTCGATCAAGAATTTTCAGTGATTTTTAGCATCATTTTGCCGGGTAAAGTTCTTGATTGAGCGGCAGTATGGAAAACATGATTTGGTGAGGCATTTATCACTAAGGTGTTGTCCGGTAAGCAACTAGCGAATACTGCTGATGATGTTCGGGTGTGTAAGAATAGTTCAAAGTGTTGTGCGATGCATTGGTAGAGACGAAAATTTGTTCACCATGACGACGCTGACACTTTTGTGGATAACTTTTAGGAGATACGATGTCGATTCAGACGGATCCATGGGTATTGGCGCAAGCTAATTTACAAACGATATTGGATGAACACAGTTATAAAAACTGGTTCTCACAAACTAAATTCAAATCGTATGAGGATGGCGACTTGGTCATTCATGTACCGAGTCAGTTTTTCGCTGCTTGGTTACGTGACCATTACATGGAAGCCATTGCACAGTCTGTATTGAAAGTATTGCCAGATTTTAAAGATGTAACCTTTGAACCTTTTCGTGATTCAGCTACGCCCAGCGCGCCAGCCGATCCCCAGCCCATTGCTAAATCGCACATAATTACTGAAGCCTTACGTAAACCCGAAACGCGTACACGCCGAACAACCGGTTTCAATGATCGTTATAGCTTTGATCGATTCATTGTGGGCTCCGGTAACCGTTTTGCATATGCAGCAGCGAAAGCGGTAGTTGAATCACCTGCTCGTGCATACAATCCATTGTTTTTGTATGGACAAACCGGGATGGGTAAAACGCACTTGATGCAGGCCATTGGGCGTGAAGTGCTCAAGCGCAAACCCGATGCCAATGTGGTGTATATTTCTTCTGAGCAGTTCACTAATCAATTGATTGAAAGTATTGCGAAAAAATCAACGCAACGTTTCCGCGCGAAATACCGCAAGGTCGATTATTTGTTGATTGACGATATTCACTTTATTGCTGGAAAAGAAGCGACTCAGGAAGAATTCTTCCATACCTTCAATGAACTTTTCGATATGCACAAACAAATTGTGCTGTCCAGTGATCGTGGCCCAAAAGAAATTCAGGGCTTAGAAGAACGTCTGGTATCTCGTTTCGAATGGGGTTTGGTTACCGATATTCAACCGCCGGACATTGAAACACGCGTAGCTATTCTTCAAAACAAAGCCCAAGAAGATAATATTGTCGTTGATCCTGAAATTCTTCGAGTAATTGCTGGTTGTGTGACGAGCAATATTCGTGAATTGGAGGGAGCATTGGTTACTGTTGTAGCCTACGGTAAATTAACGGAACAAGCGGTGACCATAGAGTTGGCTGAGGAAGTACTGCACGACATGATCGGTAGCGCTAAAATTAAAGCGATCACCATAGAATCTGTACAACGCGCTGTAGGTGAGCACTTTGATGTACGCTTATCGGACCTACGCAGCCGTAGCCGTGAACGCCAAGTAGCCTATCCGCGTCAAATCGCTATGTTCCTGAGCAAAGAATTGATACCGAATCTGACGTTGAAAGAAATTGGTGAATCCTTCGGTGGTAAAGATCATACGACTGTGTTACATGCGTGCCGTAAGATTGAAGCTGAGCGTGAAGACACGGTGACTCGTCAATTACTGTCGGATTTGGAAAAAGAAATTCGCGCCTAAGCTTATCTTTCGCGTACTTGAGGACCCCGCATGTCAGTAATGAAGGTTGTATATTACCCCGACGATCCCTTGACACAAAAGGCGGATCCGGTGGAGCGCTTTGACAAAAAGCTCGAAGAACTGGTGTGCAATATGCTTGATACCATGCATGAGTATAAAGGCGTTGGCCTTGCTGCACCTCAGGTAGGCCTCAAAAAACGTTTATTTGTATTGCAAGAAGAGCCCGAAGCTGATGAGCTGTATTTCATCAATCCGGTGATAGAGGAGATGGATGGTAATGAGGTGGGGGAAGAGGGTTGCCTGAGTATGCCGGAAATCTATGGCGATGTGCCTCGTGCTACTTACATTCGGTTGACCGCCCAGGATTTAACTGGGGAAACATTTGAAATGGAAGCTGAGGGCTTCCTTGCGCGCATCATTCAGCACGAATATGATCACATAAACGGAGTAATGTTCCCTGAACGCTTGGACATTATTACTCGTCAAGATAAGTTCCATGAATGGGCTGAGAAGCGTGATCGTATCTTAGCTGAGCGGCAGGAGGACTAACCGTGCTACTAAATTCCCCATCTGTAGAGCAATTGATAGAAGCCTTTCGACGATTGCCGGGTGTAGGGAAGCGATCGGCCGAGCGCATGGCGATTCATTTGCTGAGTGAGCCGGAAGAAGTTGCCGCGGAATTTGCACAAGCGGTTCATGTAGCTCGTTCACGCATTGTGCATTGTGGGGTATGCCGAAATTTAGCGGAGAGTGATCCCTGTAGTGTGTGCGCCGATGAACGACGCGATCATTCGGTCGTATGTGTGGTGGAACAGCCGACTGGTGCTATGGCGATCGAAAAAGGGGGTAGCTATAATGGTACCTATCATGTTTTGCATGGCGTACTGAATCCATTGGATGGTGTCGGCCCACAGGAATTGCATCTGGATAGTTTTTTTGAGCGATTGCAGCGCGATGGAGTACGCGAAATTATAGTAGCGACCAATGCAACGGCCGAAGGGGAAGCTACGGCTATGTATCTGTCCCGTCAACTAGCCCAGAGTGAGATTCAAGTCACTCGAATTGCGCACGGGGTACCCATGGGTGGAGGCCTGGAATTTGCGGATGATGTGACCTTGAGTCACGCGATGCAAGGCCGCACGAAAATCGATTAGATTTCGATTCAATCGACCGCAAAAATATTTCATTCAGAAATTGCGTTTATTTATTCAACCACTTCGATGTTTAGTTTTCCAATCACTGGTAATAGTTTGGATTGCTCCATAAGCTCACCTTCGACTAGCCGTATGTGGGTGGCGTCTGCAATGGGTTGGTTAAATGTTGGATCGACTTCGATCCATTCACCGACCCAGACCTTGGCCCATTGATGGAAATAGAATCCGGGATTGGGGCCGGGCGCGTAGATGAGTCCAGCCACTTCATGAGCAGGGAGTCCTGCGGCCCTTGCGAGACCTATAAAGAGCATGGAGTGTTCAGTACAGTCGCCTTCCAGCGAGTCGAGTACTTCAAGTGAATTTGAGAGGCGTGCAGAGAAGGTTGAGGTCATGTTCTCTGAAACCCAGTTGCTAAGGGCTTCAGAGATTTTTGCTGAATTGGTTTCTTTGCCAATTATTTCTTTGGCTTTATTAATGAGTAGCTCATTGTCGCTTTGCACAAAGGTTGTGGGTTTGGTCCATTTTTGTACAGAGGCTTCAGTGATAGGGATGCTGGGAGAGTCTGCATTTTTTATGGAAAGCTTTTTGCCAACAAAAATATAGGCATCACGATCTCGAGTGAAGGTTTGATTGGCATCATTGAGAATAAGATCTTCGGTGAGTGGGCCGCGTATGCGTAAAGTGAGTTCGTCGCGTGTTCGGGCTTTGGTGATGGGTGAATCGATGATAGCAGCGTTGGATATAATGGTGTCATTGGCGTAATTAGCATTCAGAGCGATTTCTTTGGGTTCCAGGCGTACGGTGATGACTCCGGCCATTTTTTCTTCGAGAGTTGTGCCGTCTTCTGAAATGTATCCGATGGAGGTGATACCCATTGTCGGGAGTTTGGATTCAGTTTTATAAACCTTGGTTTTAACTCCATCTAAAATACGTTCTTCTTGGGCAAGGATTGTGACCACGGCTTCAATTTCTATTGCATACATGGGTTCGAATGCTTTGAATGATACGGAGTCGCCGATTTTGGGATTGCCGGAAACCAGGGACCTGATACGTTCCATGTCCTGTAAGGTTTCAGTTGGTTTAGGCAGCGTTTTAGTGGATTTTTGACCCCCAACAGTGGACGTTAAAATGAGTTGCTCACCTTGTACGATAGCATGGAATTTGTTATTTCCGCTGATGTCGTCGGAGTTCGAGTTGACTTCTTGTAGGGCGCCGTCTTTTGCATAAACCCGATGTGTTGTAAAAGACATGTCTTGTTTAAAGCCGGCCATGTTGAGTTTAAAGACCGCGTTTTCTTCCGAGTGGATGAGGCCTTCTGAATCCACGGTGACATTGGATGAGGAATACCCAATCTTGGCGCCGTTCATGTATAAGCCGTACCAGTTTTCACCGAGGTAGGGTTTGGGGTCAAAGTCCTGTGCGTGGGTGGTGGTGGCGAGGGTAATGATGCAGGTGATACTTAAGGCAACGAGTCTGAAAAGATTCATGGGGTACTCCGAGTATAAATTTTTTTTAGTTTTGGGTGTTTCTGAAATCTGGTTTTCCACTTCGTGAAGCAGTACCAAATAAAATATATTTATAGTTGTCACCTGGTTTTTGGGTGAAAATATCAATTCGTTTAATTGTGGCAATGTATTCAGGATATTTTTGAGGTGTTGAGGACCATGATGCAGAGGAGCTGTATTGTTTTTGTACATTGGGATCTTTAAGAATGCTGCCAATAATGCGGCCGTCCATGGAGATGCTGGGGCCTATCCCTAGAATTTTACACGCTGTGGGAGCTATGTCAGTATTATTTGTCATGGAATGACAGGTAGATTTAGAAGTGTCTATGGCTGGACCATTGGCGATAAAGGGAATACTTATATCGTATTGACTGAGGCTGCCGTGTCCGGCGGTGCCACCTGTCATAGTGCTTCCTGCATAACCATATTCATTTTTATCGTCATTCCAATTGGCTGTAACCCAGATGTCGGGGTTGCGCTCATGATTCCAATGAATACTGCTTGGGCTCAATGTGCCGTGACCTAGTCGACTGAATATTGGACCAATGGTGGGTTCTTTTTTAAGGACTTCGATTATTTTTAACTTTTGTTCTTCGTCGTCAGTCGTGACGTAGAGCCCATTGGCCACATTGATAACACCTTTATCTAGACCATGCTCTTTAAGAATTTCGTTTAGTTTGATACCACCGATTGCTGTGGAAAATCCGTGATCAGCAGTGACCAGAATATTGAGTCGTTCTTCCAATCCTTCCGATGTTCGTTTTTTTACGATACGCCCGATTTGTTTATCCACCAGTTTGAGTGCTCGATTTGTTTCGGGGGTGCCAATGCCGTATTTGTGTGCGGTGTGGTCGGGATCGGAGAGCCACATGTAGGTAAGATCAGGGAGCCCATTCTCTTCAAGCTCCATAAAAAATGCATTCACCGCCCATGCGTTTCGGCCATTGTTAGGGGATGCATCTTCAGGAACTGGGCCGAGTGTTGCGAGAACTGCTTCGCGACGAGATTCGGGAAGAATCATTTCGACATTAATGATGCCTCGGCCTTTGACTTTATGGTTGAGTAAGAAGGCAGAGCCGGTGGAGCCGGAACTGACGACAAAGATTTCTTTTCCGGCTTTCTCTAAATGCTCTCCCATAGATATAGCGGTCATGAGTTGACCATCTAAGGTTTCATCGATCTTCATTAAATTTTTATAGTTGGATGTAGTGAGCCCTTTGGTGGGTTCAACTTCGGGGATGTAGATGGTGTTGCCGAGGATGCCGTGGGTGCAAGGATAAGCACCGGTTGCGATGGAGGAAGAGTTGACGCGGGTTACGGTAGGAATGACTGCTGTGTGGTTTTTACCAAGCACTCCTTGTTTGGCAAGTTTGTGCAGATTGGGCATGAGGTCTTTGGTGATATAGTCGGGGCGTAGACCGTCGAGGACGATGACGAGGACTGCGGGGTCTTTTGACTCATCGGCGTGGGTGGTGGGTAGAATGCATGCAACGATGGCGGTGCATAGGGTATATAAACAGAGTCTGAATGATTTCATAGGGTTTCCTCGGTTTAGTTGGAACTAGGTTATACCGTTATTTATGCGGAATTATCAATAAAGGTTGCCAATTCGTTATGATGATGCCTATAGTAGGGGACATCAGGGGGATGTAACACGCGTGATATTTTTAAAAGCCATCATATTGGCCTTGGTTGAGGGGGCTACGGAATTTTTGCCTGTGAGTAGCACAGGGCACTTAATTTTGGTTGAGCGTTTTTTGTCGCTTAGTTCGGATACTGAGTTTAACAACGCATTTATGGTCTTGATTCAATTTCCCGCTATTTTGTCGGTTGTGCTGTATTTTTGGAAGAATATTTCGCCATTTGTGAAAGAGCCGTCTGTGCGAGCAGAGCGTATTACTTTGTGGACGCGTATGTTTATAGCCTTGCTTCCGGCCATTGTTTTGGGCGTGCTCTTTGCCGATAAAATTGATAAATTACTGTTCTCGCCCGTTCCAGTGACTGTTGCATTGATCGTTGGTGGGCTGGTGTTGGTAATGATGGAGCGGGTGTTTAAAGATTTTGAGGTGCATCGGCTGGAGGATGTGAGTACGAAGCGTTCTTTTCTGATTGGGTTGGCACAGTGTTTGGCGATGATTCCGGGCACTTCGCGATCCGGCGCTTCGATATTTGGGGCGATGTTGCTCAAGATTGATCGAAAAACAGCCGCGGAGTTTTCGTTTGTGTTGGCAATCCCTACGATGGCAGCGGCTACGGGTTATAAGTTATTTGAGCACGGGATGAGTTTCACCGCAGAACAGTGGGCGGTGTTGGTAGTGGGATCGCTGGTATCTTTTATTTCTGCCTATGCCTCGGTCGTATTACTGATGGGCTATATTCAGAAGCATAGCTTTGCGGCCTTTGGTTGGTATCGGGTGGTTCTGGGGGGAATAATGCTTGTGGCTATTGCGAGTGGTGTGTTTGGTTAAGTTTCCATTTATTTTTGAATATAATTGAGCATAAATTCTTCTATCTATAGGTAAATTATTCACAAACTGTGAATTCTGATTGCTATTTTGGTGTTAATGCAGGTACACTCAATGTGTCCTATTAATTACTTATATTTGAAAAATCTTGGAGAATTACAATGAAAAAAATCTTTCCTGGCATTAGCCTTGATGATGGGCGCTACATTACCTGTTAGCGCACAAATCACCATTGACGGTACGGACATTACTTTTTCGGATGCCAGTAAGCAATCTACTGCGGCCACAGGTGGTGGCGGTGGTGGTGATTTAACGAATGTCACGATTGTGCAAGCCGATGGTACAGCAACGGAAAATGGTACAGCGTTGAAAGCAGCAATGGATGCGATCACCAATGATGGTGAAGGCGGTGTGGCAGATGTGACGACGGTTATTCAGTTGGCTGCAGGGACTTATGATTTGGGGGCCAATACACTTACCTTGAAACCCAATACCTTGATTCGTGGTGTAGGTCGTATAGCTTCAATCATTACTGGACAAGGTAGCGTGCTCATTGACAATGTCGGTACAGGTGATCTGGATGGTCACGATATGGTTTTGCGTGATTTACAGGTGAAAATGACTACTACCGGGACGGGTATTTATTTGGATAATGCCGCGTATCTCGAGTGTTTCCGTATTGCGCTTGTCATGGATGTCTCAGGTGGGGTTACGTCGATAGGCGTCGATATTGATGGCGCTGAAATGGACATGACTGAATCGTATTTGACAGGGGACCCCAATAATTCAGGTGGTTCGGTGACCTTGTTGAGAGTGGCTAACGGG
>CALLLL010000229.1 GCA_938082445.1 uncultured bacterium | reverse complement strand
AGAAATTGATGGGCAAGAGGTGTTATATCTACCCGACATTAATTATGTCCAACACCAATATTAATATGACTTATAAATTTTATACACTCGTTGATGGGAAGCTAGTACCTTTAAAAATGGATAGCTAAGAATTTGTATGGGCGTATCGCCTCTGTTATATTTTCGTATAGGTCTCGATACCACAGTTCATATAGAGGTAAACGTCTCGGGTCATAGTTATTGCGCATATCGAACGGGGCTATGATGATGGTTATGTTTTCCTTGCCGGTATCGGCAACCAGTGTAAAAAGCTTTTCAATGTTTGGATCTCCGATAGCGATACACCCAATCGACACACTTTTTCCATGAATGAAAATATCCCCGCCCAGCGAGTTTTTATCTTCTTCATTGGCATGTTCACGATCCCAGGCATTGGGATAATCCACTTTAATGGATAGGTGATATGCACTATTGGGATTTAACCCGGGCACTTTATACAGTCCTTCAGGAATTTGGCCATCGTGTTCACGGCGCTTGGGCCCTAGTGTACCGCTTTTGGCCAGAATATCGAAGGTGCTTAACTGAACCGGTGTCCCCGAATTTGACGTTGTCCATACTTCCAATTTTCGTTCTTTTTTAAGTGCGATCAATGTGAGCGATTTGGGCGGGTAGCTTAGACCTTTTTCTTTAACGATAGGCTCCCAGTAGCTCCGCGCATCCGGGCCGATAGTTTCGATTACTTGAGCAACGGTCTGTCCACCCGTTAGTTTAATTTTTATGGGCACCCATACACTGCGCCCAAATTGATAAAAAAGCATGAGTGCAACAAAGGGAATGATGAGAATTGCTAGGCGGACTTTTTGTGATTTAAGCGGGGATGGTTTTGCCATGTTTTTATGGTAGCGAAATAGTCGGTAGAAGTCTAGCTATTCCCTTTTATTATATTCTCTGATATGATGATCGCTTACTATAAACACTTACTACTGTAGGAGAATTCACCATGTCTTTCGTTCGATTGCTTGTATCGATGTGTTTAGTTTTTTTTACCAGTTTTTCCATGGCACAGGAAAAGCCTGCAATTACTGTGGACACGTATCGCGCATTTGGCTCTGAGCATGTAGGGATCTATAAACACCCTGCGGCAATTGAAGAACTCGCTGATGGGACTTTATACATCGCATACTATGGCGGTGCTGGGGAATATGATCAAGAAACAGCCGTTTATGGATCACGTTTGCTTGAAGAACCCAACACGTGGTCTACCCCTGAAGTTATTGCCGATACTCCTCATCGCGGGGATGGGAATCCCGTCGTCTTTCAAGCCCCAGATGGCGTAGTTTGGTTATTTTATAATACGCAATACGGTCCCAGCTGGTCAGAAGCACGTGTAAAAGGTAAAGTCTCTTATGACGGTGCTAAAACTTGGTCAGACTCTTTCATAATGAGCTTTGATCTCGGGAGTATGTGTCGCGGAAAAGTACTGGTGCTAAATAATGGGGATTACTTGCTGCCCATGTATGATGAGAAAGGTAGCGATCGGGATCGAACCACGCCGACGACAGCCAGTTTCTTTTTACGATATTCACAGAAAACAAAAACGTGGGAACCTACCAATAAAATCTATTCCGAAAAAGGCAACTTGCAGCCCCAAGCCATCCAACTCACCGATGATCATTTAATCGCGTATATTCGTCGTGGAGGCGGCTTCACCAAAGAAGAAACCGGTTATATTATTAAATCGGAATCGCATGATGGTGGATACACCTGGAGTGAAGGGGTGGATACTGATATTCAAATTCCCAACTCCGCTGTGGATGCCATTCGCACTCCTGAAGGACACATAGTATTGACTTATAATGACCATACCCATGAACGTACACCGCTGACGGTGGCGATATCAGTGGATGATGGGAAAACATGGAAATATAAGCGAAATATCGCAGGGGGTGACAATACCTTTGCCTACCCTTATATGATTCAAACACGCGATGGAAAAATACATATTATTTACACCACGAATGTGCGTACAACAATCATGCATGCGGTGTTTGATGAAAAATCAATTACATCATGGGGTGCCAGTGAATAAAAAAAGGGCCTCATGCGCTACATGAGGCCCTGAAGTTTTTCTATTCTCGATTTACTTACGACTGCTGCTCTTTGATGGTAATGAGCGATTTCATCACATGGCCCAGATCCATCGATTCATCCACTCCGCCGAAGGCGTCGTGCACAAGCATGTAAAGATTGTAAAGGTCTTCGTAGATGGCTTGGTTGGCTGGATTCGGCTCGTATTGCTTGTCTTTTACCGATGTCATGGCGGCTTGGGCTTCGCTAAAGCTGTCGTACCCGCCTTTGGCTGAGCCAGCCAACACAGATGAAGCTAGAGCTGCGCCGAGGGCACAAGTTTGGTCTGATGCCGAGGTCTGCATGGTACAACCGGTCACATCGGCATAGATTTGCATAAGCATAGGATTCTTCTCAGCAATCCCACCGCAACAAATAATGCGATCCACGGCCACGTCGTACTCTTTTATGCGTTCGATAATGGCGCGCGCACCAAATGCTGTGGCTTCGATGAGAGCACGGTAGATCTCTGCCTTGGTGGTGTAAAGCGTTTGACCAAGAAGCAGGCCGGTGAGTTTTGGGTCAACCAGTAAGTTGCGATTCCCGTTATTCCAATCCAAGGACAGGAGTCCGGACTGACCAGGGTTGAGCTTATCAGCATCGGCCATCAACTGCGCATAGAGGACATCGTCGCCTTCGCATACGCCTTCAACAAACCATTTGAAGATGTCGCCCACAGCGGACTGTCCGGCTTCGAGGCCGTAGTGCTCAGGCAAGATAGAGCCATCGACAATACCACAGATACCGGGGATATCTTTTAGGGGGTTGGCTTTTGGGGCCACCATGCAGTCACAGGTGGAGGTCCCGATGATTTTGACGAGGGTGCCTTCGGATACGCCAGCACCTACAGCGCCATAGTGGGCGTCGAGCTTACCGATGGCGATGGGAATCCCAGCGCTGAGGCCCAACTTGGCGGCCCAGTCATCGCAGAGATCTCCAGCTTTGGTGTTGGCATCATGGGCTTTATCAAAAAGACGTCCACGTAACTCAGCCAATTTAGGATCGAGCATGCTCAAGAATTCTTCATCGGGCAAGCCATTCCATTCATCGCAATACATGGCTTTATGTCCAGCAGCGCATACACCGCGCACAATGTCGGCCGGATTATTCACCCCTGCAAGTACAGCCGGAATGTAATCGGCACATTCTACCCAAGTGTGGGCGGCATCGAAAACTTCAGGGGCGACGTTTAGACATTTCCAAACTTTTGACCAAAACCATTCGGAGGAGTAAGTGTCTCCGCATTTAGCAAGGTATTGCGGGCGGTGTTCAGCGGCGAGGGCTGTAATGCGCTCGGCTTCATCAGCTCCGGTGTGATCTTTCCAGAGCCAAGCTTGTGCGGCTGGAGCATCTTTGAATTGGTCGGTGAGTCCAAGAGGAACACCGTCGGCATTGAGTGGCAAAGGCGTTGAGCCTGTTGTGTCTACTCCGATTCCGATGATCTTGTCGGCTGAGAAGTCGGCTGTGGCACTGGCGGCTTTTAAGGCTTCCGTTACCGTTTTTTCCAAGCCGTCGAGGTAATCCTGTGGATTTTGGCGGGCAAGATTATGGTCGGAAGGGTCGATAATGACGCCTTGTTCACCGGTGGGATAGTTAAAGACGTGGGTGCCGATGTTCGCGCCGTTGGCGCAATCCACCACAACGGCACGCACTGAGTTGGTTCCGTAGTCGATTCCCAATGTATATGCTGACATAAGTGCTCCTTGTATCGCGGCTCAGGGCCGTATAATGAAAAATAATCGCGAAATTTCACGAATACTAAGAGTGTAGCGTTTTATTTAGGCGAAGGTCCAGTCTAAGCGTGATGAGTCAGATGCCCAACCATTCTCCCTATTCTGCAATACTTCGAATCCATTCTCCACCAACTGTGCGCCGATGGGCTGTGTACCCAGGGGGCAAACTGGCAATGGTATTTAACGTCGGGTCAATTTCGAGCATTTCACCCATCCCCACAATCTTAACATCCTCCGATGCATTCGTCTTTCCACAAGTAAAGGCCCATGAATGATCTTTGGCAAAGTGTACAACACTGAGTACAGGATAGTTTTCTTCAAGGACTTGCCGAGTGGTTAAAGTGGCGACTTCAGGGGCTTGATCGAAAGGCCAAGGGTATTCGTCTTCTAATGGAGCATCGCCTATTTCCAACATTCGTTTTTTTAAACTCGACCAAAAGAACCAAGACATTGCTAAGCCAAAGAAAAGAGCATAGAAAATAAATGAGGTGGTTTTACCCAAAGCCGAATCGGCTGGGGAAGCAAAAATTGTCATACCGATAGCATAGGGTATGCCGAGTTGCAGAAGGCCTTTGGTTAAAAAGAAATAAGGATACCCCTTCTCAAATTGCTTTCGTTCAATCGCTGGGTCGGGATAATTAATTTCATCGTCTCCCCCCACTTTTATTCCGTCAACAAAAATTTGGCAGCCTGTACTGGGTAACGTTGTTTTTGGCGCAAAACGGAGTTCGATATGCCGTTCAATTCCATTGAGCTCGTGCGTACATTTTACGGTAGCTACCGATCGTGTAAAAAACCCACCATCGGTAATGTGCTCAATGACTTCATCATCAATCATCAACATTTCACTGGTCTTGGGTGGGAAATACTGGACTTTATTAATGGCCTGAATTCTATAACCGTCGTATTCGACTTCCCAAGTTTTGTCCTTCATGGATTCTCCCTTTTCTTAATTCTTAACCCCACTTAGGTGTGTATTCCTCCGGAATCGTCTCGGGCTGCTCAAGTAAGGCATGGACCATTTCGTCAAGCGCTTCATCTTCTAACGTTACATAAAGAACTTCAAACTCGGCAGAGGCTAAATAGGCATTGAAGCGCATCCGCATAGAAGCATCCTCAATGGCCTCCTTGGATATCGCGCGCTTTTCACCCAAAAATATGAGGTAATCGTCTATATAGTCAGGTAACTGTGCCTTTATTTCACGTCGAAGACGCGCACCATAAGAAGGCGATAAGCCATTGGTGGACACTGCCACCCGAAGATTGCCTACATCCAATATGGCAGGGGTGGCAAAGGTGCCTGCACTTGTATCGTTGGCGACGCAACAGAGAATGTTTTGGATTGCACATAGGTTTGCAATGTGTTTGTTGATGTCTAAATGCTGAGTCGAGGCCTGCACCATTATCATGCCTTCGATATCAGTATCTTGGAATGCGCGCTCATGACGCTGTGCGAGATTGAGTTCATCAAATTTAGCATGAAATGATGTGCTCACGACCGTGACTTTGGCACCGGAGTCCACGAGGTGCCGCGTCTTATGCAAAGCGATGGGCCCACCGCCCACAACCAAACACGGCTTGTCGTGTATATCGATCTGCATCAGATAGGGTTGATCGCTCATGAGGTGGCCTCGGTTGCACCAGTGGAGGGTTGTTGCGTACACCGAAGAACCCCACCCCCTACTACACATATAGGCACCAATAAAAAGCGAAGCCACAGATACCATACCGTTTCCAATGCCAGGCTTTGCGATAGGCTCAGTAAACTCATGGCGATGACTAAGACCGCCAAAGATAGAGCATGGCCTATGCGTGATCCCCCAGCAATAGCAACCGAAAAGTAACCGCCAAAAGCTCCTATCAAAGTGTCAACGACAATCATCAACACATTAATTCCTATGGGCATAAGCGGAATATCACCACTTTCGATTTGTTCAGGGGTCGGGAAAATATCCGGCATAGTCATCCACAACACCATCTGATAACTCATGACTAAAATAGCCATTAACACAAATCCTAAAAATACCGACATTCCACTGCGAAACATGATCACTTATCCTCCAGTTCAGAGGCGGCAACTTTATTCCAAAGCATGATTAACAGCACCGTGGATGCTATAGCCACCAGCGCCAAGAGAACGCCGAAGCCTAGATTCCCATAGAGAAAAAATCCTGTTGAGAAAAGCGCGCAGTATACCGCCATACAAGCCAGAACCATACATAAGATTCCAGAAGGCAAGTTAATAGGCGTTTCATGGACTTCGATTGGGCTTCCAGCCTCTTCGGCTTCGGTATATATTTTATTCCAACCGGGCCCACCGGGGTTGGTTAGGCGACAGAAGGAATGGAGCGTTTCCGTATCCGTGGGCTTGGTGACAAAAGCGGCAATGAGCCACGTTAGGGTTGTAGCGCCTACCCCGAGGAGTAATTGCTGCCAAGATTCAAGACCGAAATCGTTCTTGAAAAAAACCAATGCAACGATAAAGGATACCACCATCGCGACAAGTTCACACGTGGCATTAATGCGCCACCAGAACCAGCGCAGAAGAAAGAGTAATCCTGTTCCAGCGCCCACCTGAAGCAAGATGTTAAACGACTGTAGAGCACTATCCAGATTAAGTGCCAAAAATGCAGCGACTACCATCATAAGCACCGTTGTAATTCGACCTACAGACACCAGTTTTTTTTCACTGGCTTCTGGATTCATAAATCGCTTGTAAAAGTCATTCACAATGTACGACGAACCCCAATTTAACAACGTGGAAATGGTGGACATAAAAGCCGCCACCAACGAAGCTATCACCAAGCCCATCCAACCAGGGGGTAAAAATGACAACATGGCTGGATACGCCAAGTCATCGTCGACTTTATCAGCTGGAATATGCGGGAATGCTTCCTGCAACGATTCTACATTGGGATAAACAATCATCGAACACAAGGCCACAATAATCCATGGCCAAGGGCGCAGAGCGTAATGCGCAGCATTGAAAAAAAGCACGGCGCCCATAGAATGTTTCTCATCTTTAGCGGCCAACATACGCTGGGCCACAAAACCTCCACCACCAGGTTCGGATCCGGGATACCATACACTCCACCATTGTACAGCGATGGGAATGATTAACACCGAAATCAATACATTCATACTTTCGGGTGTATAGCCCCCGCCTTCTGCGGGAATGAGTTTTGGAAAGAAGGACAGTTTATCGGATACATTTTCGTGCGTGAAGAGGGTATTCAAATTTCCGATATCGGCATGATTGATGGAGAAATATGCCGCAGCACAAGAACCAATCATCGCAATGATGAATAGAATAAAATCACTGAGCAATACCGCTTTAAAGCCTCCCATAGCTGAAAAAGCCACCGCAACCGATCCTGCAATTAGGACACATTGCACAGGGCTTAGCCCCATGACAACACCACCGATTTTTATCGCGGCCAAGCACACAGATGCCATAATTAATATGTTGAAGAATAATCCTAAATATATAGCCCGGAAACCGCGCAGGAAAGCCGCCTCTTTACCGCTATAGCGTAGTTCATAAAATTCCACATCCGTCATGACGCCGGAACGACGCCACAGTTTGGCATAAATAAATACCGTGAGCATACCGGTCAACAAAAAAGCCCACCAGACCCAGTTCCCTGCAATACCGCCTTTACGCACAATATCCGTAACAAGGTTGGGTGTATCTGCTGAAAATGTCGTAGCCACCATGGAAAAGCCCAATAACCACCAAGGCATATGCCGCCCGGATAGAAAAAATTCATTGGAGCTTTTTCCCGCTTGTCGCGCGACCATTGCGCCGATGATCAACGGCAAAGCCAAAAAGAATACGATTATGGCCCAATCCAGTCCATTGAGTTGCACAGTGATCTCCTTTAATTGTTTTATACCTTCTTAATTAATCGATTAAAACAGAATCGCTCACCATTTTCAATGGGAACTTGGACATAGTACAATTTATCGACTACAATACACTCAGGCCAGCAAAGAATATCTCAAGGGGATCCCATGTCAGATTATTTCCAACAATCCGTTGAATACCACCGTAAGGAAAAAGGGAAATTTTCCATCCGCTCAAAGTTCACCCTCTCCTCTCGCGATGATTTATCCGTCGCCTACACCCCTGGAGTAGCAGCGGTATGTGAAGCCATCGACAAGGATATCAGCGAAGCGTATCCGCTGACGATGAAAGGGAACAGTGTTGCAGTACTCTCCGATGGATCTTCTGTATTGGGGCTGGGCAATATCGGCGCTGAAGCAGCACTGCCTGTTATGGAAGGGAAAGCTATCCTTTTCAAAGAATTTGCCAATATTGACGCCGTTCCTTTAGTGGTGAATACTGCTTCGCCTGAAGAACTCATCGCAGTAGCCAGAGCAGTGGCCCCCACCTTTGGCGGGATTAACCTAGAAGATATCGGTGCTCCAGATTGTTTCATCGTAGAAGATGCGTTACAAGACTTAGGCATCCCAGTGTTTCATGACGATCAACACGGTACCGCCATTGTGGCGCGAGCGGCCATTGAAAACGCCTGTAAAGTCACCGGGAAAGCCATCGAAGATATTAGTATAGTGATTAATGGCGCAGGTGCAGCCGGTTCAGCTATCGCAAAAATTTTGCGCTGTGTTGGCAACGCCGCCAATTACTGCACGCCTGTAAAAGAATTGCTCATGTGTGATTCCAAAGGCATCGTTTCCCCCGATCGTAGCGACCTCAATGAATTTAAACAAGGGCTTTTAGGCTATACCAATCGCGGAAAACGCTCAGGCGATCTACGTGAAGCCATCAAAGGCGCCGATGTATTTATCGGGGTATCCAAGGGTAACCTTCTCACCGAAGACGATGTACGTACAATGGCCCCTGATCCCATCATTCTCGCTATGGCCAATCCTATTCCAGAAATTATGCCGGATAAAGCACATGCGGCTGGCGCAGCAGTAGTCGGAACAGGCCGTAGTGATTTCCCCAATCAGGTCAATAATGTGCTGGTCTTCCCAGGCATTTTTAAGGGAGCCTTGGATGTAAGAGCAACCGCCATTACCGATCACATGAAGATGGCAGCGGTGGAGGCCTTGGCAAACGCCGTGGAAGATATTTCCCCAGAACACATTCTCCCCGATCCCCTCAACAAAGATGTCGCGCCCAAAATCGCGGCGGCAGTTGCAAAAGCTGCCATTGAAGATGGCGTGGCCCGGCTCACCTAATTTTCTAGTGGATTAGTCCCACCTACTTCGTAGTATTATAGTAGTTCTTCAGTATTTTATACCGACCAAGTGATGTACATCCTACATGAGTAAAAATAAGAAAAAAGACGGCTTTATTAAACAATACCTGCGGGCGTTCCGATTCTATTTATTGACGGGACTCATCGTATGGACACCATTGTTGGTGACCGTATGGCTGACATGGTGGCTCTTCACCAAAGTCGGTGGTAACATCGAAAATTTAATTGAAAACATCTACGCTTGGCTCAATGGATTGGCTGTAAAATATGACCGCTTAGGCTTTCTCGCAGCACTCGAATACCGTAAAGGCTATGGCTTCCTGATCGCCATTGCTCTCTTTCTCACCACAGGTTTTATAGCACGTAACATTATCGGCATGCGTATCATACGCTCCATCGAGCGTATGTTCAGTCGAGTGCCCGGAATCAATCGCATTTACAAAGCTGTAGGTCAAATTCGTGATGTAGTCGTTGGACGACAAGGGGCTGTGTTCCAAAAAGTGTGCGTGATCGAATATCCCCGCCAAGGCGTACATGTGGTAGCCTTTGTGACTTCCAAAGAGCGGGGCATTGTTCAAGAAAGTTTGGATAAAGAACTGGTAGCTGTTTTTGTGCCCACTACTCCCAACCCAACCTCCGGCTTCCTGTTGTATTTAAAACCGGAAGACGTGCGCGAGATCGAGTTGGAAGTAGAGGAAGCCATGAAGTTAATCATTTCAGGTGGTGCATATATTCCCGGCAAAGACGAAGAAGAGTTGCTCCATGACAGTTTGCTCTAAGTGTTTTATTAAACTTAGTAATGAACAATCATAGCGATTACACGTACCGAATAATTAAACGTGTCACTGCTCCCATTCCCAAAACGTCGACCTGTAATCCCTAGCACGTCTCCTCCAACAGCACCAGCAGGAGTGACAGAATAGGTTTCTATAAAAAGGGTATCCGCTGCCCCATCTACCGTAGCAACATGCTGATCGAAGGTGGCTGTGATGCCACTTAAATCATCTCCACTTCCCAGAGCAGCGACTTTAACATTGAAATCAACGTCCCCTGTTCCTGCTATGTCTTGGGTAAACCACACATCAATTTTCAATGCTCGACCATCGTAATCATTTGGTAAATGTACATTGGTCATATACCAACTGGTAAGCGCATCGGGAAACTCAATGGTTCTTAATTGAACATTGCTTCCATTATAGGTTGTGCTATCCAGTGTCGCACTCCCACTTGGACCGGCATAAATATCTCCACCCGGGATCAATCGTTCGCTCCATGTGGTATCCACGCCATTACTTCCCAAGGAAAATTCACCGTCAACAGTCAGGTTTTTAATCCCACTGATATCATCGGTATCGGATAAGGTGACCCCACTTTTTTGCACGCCTTTGACCGTACCGTCACTACGGATGAGTACATTGTCGGTATCAAAATTTGCAGATGAATGCACATCACCACTGCCCGATGGAGATCCCCATGTTCCATCGCCACGCCAATAGGTCGATGCGCTTGCACCAGAACCTGAATTCAAATGTCCTACGGGTAAATTTCCGCTAACATCCGAAGCGAGATCAACCGGATGCGACCCACCCCCGCCTCCAGAGAGATCGGCCGGTACCCAAGCGCTTCCATTCCATTGAGGGACTTGATCATTGGTAGCACCATTTTGTTCCAATGCTGAAAATTTCACTTTCCCGGTCGCATCCGTGATGGTTTCGCTGCCGGTTCCAGCAATAATCTGCTCGCCCACAGTGAGATCCGAGGCGATAGACACCTCTCCGTCTATTGTGACATCGCCGTCTGTAGCCAAATTCCCTGCGTTATCGATATCGAGCCCTCCAGCCGGCGATTGACCCATGGCCGCAACGCCATAGCCCCCTGCAATACGCAAAAACTCATGGCTCACCTCTTCTGGATTCATTGATGGTACATTCATAGGATACTCCTCTTCCCGATTTCATTGATTTTCATAGACCTGCCCGTATAAACCTATATCCCCCGTTGCATATCGCTGGATTTTGTCAATAGTTGTCTCTTTGACTGCCCCCCCGTATTGTGGTAGAATGTTCTTTCCTGTGCGCAGGTCCCTCTTGTCTTTCAGGGCTTGAGGGTCTCAGACCAACCCAGCCTGCGCCAGGATATTTCACCTTGAAGGGAGGTTGACTCCATTGACTAAAGTTCGCGTACGTCCCGATGAGCCGTTTGAAAAAGCGCTGCGTCGGTTTAAAAAGAAATGCAACAAGGACGGCCTCATGCAGCGGTTGAAAGAAACCAAGCACTTTGAGAAGCCCAGCGAAAAACGTCGTCGTAAATTGGCTAAAGCCATTTCGCGTCAGGCGCAAGCAGACTAGTTAGTTGGCTTAGCTTCCATTGTAGATTTAGTGCCACATCGCAACAGAAATCGGAGAATTCTCCGATTATGAGGTGGACACTATGAGAAGCTATATACCAAAACTAAGACGTGACAAAGGCAGAGGGTTTGTTGAACTGGATGGAAAACGCATCTATCTAGGCACTTTCGGTGCAAATGAAACCAGAGACAAGTATGAGCAGTTGATCGGCGATTGGCTCTCTAACGGAAGGACTCTTCCAGCCTCTACCTCTGCCACTATATCCTCAAGAGATTCAGGCTACACCATCGGTGATTTGATATCACAATACCTCAAGTATTGCGAGAGTTATTATCAGAGCCCCGATGGTGTAGTTACATCCCAGCTAAACGTTATAGAGAACTCACTAGCCCCTCTATCTGATTACAAGCACCTTCCATGTGATACCTTCTCCCCAATCGCTTTACGCACTATTCGCGACAAGTGGATAGCCAGCTCCCTTGCACGCACCACAATCAACAAGTATGTAGGGACTATATGTAAAGCCTTTAAGTGGGGGTGTGGACATTCAATGGTGCTCCCAGAAACCTATCAGGGACTACTATGCGTGGAGTCTCTACGTAAAGGTAGGAGCGAGGCACGGGAAACCGAGAAGGTCATACCTGCCCCTGTTGACAGCATTTTTTTATTAGAGCCTTATGTTAGCAAGCCAGTATGGGCTCTACTTCAATTACAACTCTATTGCGGTGCTCGTAGTGGCGAGCTATGTGGATTACGTGGGTGCGATATCAATACCTCTGGAGAGGTGTGGTCAGTAAGCCTTGAGCAACACAAAACCAGTTACCGCGGTAAGGCACGTACTCTATACTTTGGCTCTAAGGCTCAAGGAATTTGGTCTTAACCCCTTAACCGAGTCCAGTATCTGGTATTGTAATAGATCAGGAATTGGGCTGTGAAAGGAGGGCGTTATGCCTAGGAAACGATTTACTTCAGAACAAATCATTGGGAAATTGCGTGAGGCGGAGGTAGCT
>CALLLL010000228.1 GCA_938082445.1 uncultured bacterium | reverse complement strand
ATTAAAAAAATGGCGGGTATTCAATTTGGGGTGTAAAATTGCCTTTTCTCATGTAAGATTTGAAAAGCCTTATACTTAAATGCGAGTTCTCCTTCCTTAAATTTTCTTAAAACAACTCTATAACAAGTGAACACTAGGGAGAATATAACCTGTGAGATTCACCAAACCTAAAAAGGTTATTGGCTTGGATATTGGCTCACAATCGGTGAAAGCCGTCCAAGTCGCCCAATCGGGCCGGGGTATGAATATTGAGCAAATCGGTTATGCGCAAATTGATCGTAATATGCTTAATGCTGACCCTGTTGCAACCCATGCAAAAGCAATTCGCGAAGCTATATCTGATTTTTCCATTCAACAATCCATGGTGGTAGGGGCATTGCCCGGTCAATCAGTAGTTATCCGCTACCCTCGTATTAATGATACTACTACTGGGGACTTGGATGATGCCGTTGAACGCGAAGCCAGTCAAAGTATACCTTATGACCTTTCCGAAGTACTGCTTGATTGGTCCCTTTTAGCTGAAGAAGGTGAAGGCGAATCTCGCCAGTCTAAAGTATTATTGGTAGCAGCCAAACACGATGTGATTGACCAACGCATTCAATTTGCCGACATTGCGGATATTGAATTTAGTACGCTTACTGTAGATTCATTGGCCATTGCCGATGCCGCAGAAGCTTGTCAACTATCAAACAATAACGAAACGGTTGCTCTAATCGATATAGGTTCCTCTTCAGTAGGTATCCATTTCACTAAAAATGGTGTCTCCAATTTCATTCGTGACATAAGCTGGGGTGGAAAAGAGCTTATTCAAGCAATCGCCAAGCACAATCGAATGGATTATGAAGAAGCCGAAAGATTATTACTCTCAGAAGCAGATGGATTAACCCGTAATTCTTCCGATTCTGATGATGTTGTAGAAGTAAGTCCAGTTGAAGAGCCCAGTATGGGACTGGACAGTAACGACTTAGGCCTCGAAACGGCCATGCCTCAATCCGATGCGACTTCGCTTATGGGCGGCGCGAGTGAAGAGGAAACTTTGGTAGACATATTATCGACTCCAATTTCTCGATTAGTCACTGAAGTGCGTCGTTCATTTGATTATTACGAACATCAGTTGTACGAGCACCCTGTCGACCGCATTATCTTATGTGGTGGTGCCGCCAACCTCCCATTGATTCGTGAGACTTTATCCGAAGAATTGGGAATTGAACAAGTAACTGTTGCGGATCCATCTGCTGGAGCCGTTTCTATGAATAAACGAGTAAACATGAACCGTGGCAGCGTGCGCCCGACCCAGTATATGGTCGCCGTTGGACTCGCCGCACGGGGGTTAGCTGAATTATGATTTCCATTAACCTACTACCTTTTGAATTACGGCCTGTTAAGCGTACCCCGCTACCGTATTTATTTGCCATAGTGATTGCCGGATTAGCTGGCTTATTCTGCTTTAAGTTGTTTATTTCAGACCAGTTAAAAAAGTCCGATATGAGACAACAACTCACAAGCAACAAAGCTGATTTGAAATCACATGAAGAAAATATTAAAGAATACAACGCATTGGTGGAGAAAAAGCAATTGCTTGCCACCAAACTCAAAACTATCAATGAAATTGCAAGTGACCGAATCATTTGGTCTTTTCATTTAAGTACTTTAGCTAATTTAGCACCCGATAATCTTTGGTATGAACGTATCGAAGAATCTCAACGCACAATTACTGAGTACTACGATGTTACCGACCCCAAAACGGGTAAAGTATCCAAAAAACCACGCAAACGAATTATCCCTGTACTAAAAATTACGGGATCTGTTTCTGCCGATGATGATGGATTGCAATCCATAAATCCATTTTTGACTTTACTCTCAAACGATAAAGATTTTTCAAGTATGTTTGAGATTGAACCACCAAAGTTGGGGTATAAATCAATTGGCGATGATGTTGTACGCACATTTGAAATACAGTGCATCATAGCCCCTCAAATCGGAGACTCAAAATGATTGATTTTTTAAAAGGCACAATAACCCCAAAAGACTGGGCTGCACTTGCTGGCATATTGGCATTGATTGCCGCATGTACATCTGCATTCTATTTCATGGTACACAAAAAAGATTTGGAAGAAATTGCTGTAATTGAGGCTGAAAATGAGCAAGTCGTTACAGAACTTAATCGCGCAATTGAAATCTCGAATAAAATAGACCAGTACCGTGAAGACACACGAGAAATTGAAGAATTGGTTCGTTCATTTGAATCCCGATTACCTTCAAAAAGCGAAATCCCTCGTTTGTTCGAACAAGTTGAAGAAATGGCAGCCGAAGAAACAATTTCCATTGAAATTGAACCTTTACGCCAAAACCAAGATGAAAATAAGGAAACTATTCCTTATCAAATTAAAGCGTCTGGCGATTTCCATAAAGTAGCATCGTTTATTAATCGCCTAGAACGTTTTAAGCGCTACCTGAAGGTATCAGATTTAAAAATGTCTCCATATGATAAAGATGGAGAATCGACTTTCGATTTTAAAATGAATACTTATCGTTTCTTAAAAACAATGGATACAGGTGAAAGCTCGTGAATCAAGAAAAAAAGCAAATAATAATCCTGGTTGTTTTGTTGGTGGTTTTAGGTTTTGTGGGTTACAGAACTATGAACACAGTTTCCACACCTCCATCTATAGATCAAACTAAAGCAGCGTCTGCTTCAAATCCATCCGGCACACAGATACAACCGGTTGAAGCGATTCAAGATGCAGATCTCGAAGCGATAGACATTGATGGTTTGATGCAGAAAATCAGAGACGTTGAGTTCGTTTATAGTGATAATAACCCATCACGTAACCCAGCTCGTCCAGTACTGACCGTTTTTATCACCGGTCCAACTGATCAAAACTCCGCACCTACTGGCAGTGGTAGCTTACGCCTTATTTCACAGCGGAAAAATGTAACGGGTATTATCTGGGATCCCAATGACCCAGTTGCAGTTGTTAATACTGATGTAGTAAGTGTTGGTTATGAATACAACATAAGCTTCTTGGAAGATGACCAAAAAGTAGTCAAAACAATTACTGTCTCAGAAATTGGTGAAGATTATGTCATCTTCTCCTTCATAAATGCTGAAGGTGAAGAAGATCAAGTTAAAAAGAATTTAATTAAGAACGATTAAAGTACGGCAATAGTGTTGAAATAACCAAGAATCTTTTTAAGATATTGGTGGTGTACATGTAGTTTTCCCTTTATATGGTACAAAGGGAAGATGACCAAATAACCATGGAACTGGTTAAGGAGCAATAAACAATGTTGAAACTCAAACGGGAACGATTCATTATCGGAGCCTTGGTTGCACTTTCAAGTACAACTTGGGCAGGAACAGGTGGTGCCCCTCAAGATTTGAATCCAAAACTCAATGCGGCACAAGCTTATGCTGGTCCTTTATTAGCAAAAGTAGGTGGTTCTGCATATGAAAGTGCAGTTCTACGCGCAGCATCATTATCGGGTATTCAAGTAGACTCAACGGCGAAAAACCCTACGATTGAGTTGGCGCTCTCCGATTTGCCCTTATACAGTGTTTCTACTGCCAAGAATCAAATTACCTTTGATTTGATGGACACCATAGTCTTAGACGATTTAGAAAAAATGTATTTGGATGGTGGTAACTTAGTGAGTAATGTTACAGCAGAGCAAGTTTCGGCTTCTCCTCAGTTCGTAACACGAATCACCTTGGATACCAACCGAGCATTCAGCATACAAACTAAAAATGTAGGTGACACATTACGCATTACGATGTTACCGCAAAGCGACAAACTGGATGCACAGTTGGCTGATGCCCAAGCTAAACGCATACCGGCATTATTGGCAGCAACCGTTTCTGAATACCAACAACGCCATGCCAACAATTATGCATCATTAATTGCTGATTATGAGCGCATCAACGCAAAAATTTCCACCACATTGGAAACCGCTAAACTCAAAAACCTTGAAATGGAGTTACTCAACAGTAAATCAGACTCTTCTTCAACGGCAGAGTTAGATGCTTCTGTTGCCAAGCTCAAACGTGATTTTGAGTTGAGAAAATTAAACTATTCTCAATTACAAAAGAAAGTTACTTCTGAGCAGGTTATTAAAGATAAATCCCTGGATCAGCTTACGGCAAGTACAGTAACCACTCTCCAAGCCTCCTTAACCGAGATGAGTGCCATTGTAGATACCTTAAGCACTAAAGTAGCGAGTTCAAAGCGCTTATTGGCTAAAACGGAGCAACGTTCCACTCCGCTAGCTTCTAAAGATCGCTTTTCATCATTGGATTCTGCATTTGAAGCATTGGATGCTGAAAAAGCTCCAGCATCAACTAATTTAGATGCTTTACAAACTGCGCTAAATACTGTTGAAGAAGCTTCTACTGTAATTCCTTTGGATACAACAGCGAATGCAGCAATTAACTTATCTTCTGAAGAACGTGCAAACATAATGCCGCCTACAAAACGTATGCGTCCTGCACAACACAGCTTAAGTGCAAAGTCTTCTACTAATGTCGGCACCTTAAGCGCAAGTGCGGATGAATTAGCCAAAGCACAATCAAACGGAAATATTGTTTTAGCGCAAGCTGAAACTTTGGATGACACCTCGGCCCCAGTGGATGAGAAAACATCTAAATATCAACCACGTAAATCTCCGGTAAATCCTAAACGGGTGAATCGTCCAGATTTCTATCTCTATAACGAAAACTTACCTGCTGATCAAGATCCGTTACGTCAGTTAGTTAATTTGGACTTCACCGACATGCCACTCAATAAAGTGGTATCGCTGTTGGCTCAAAAAGGTCAAATTAATGTAATTTCAGGTACTGAAATTAGCGGTACTGTAACCGCCAACTTGAAAGAGATTCCTTTAGGTCGTGCTATTGAAATTGTATTGCGCATGAATGGCTTAGGGATTATCGAAGAATCTGGTGTATACCGTATTACAACCTATGAAGAAGCGGTTGCTACGTACTACGACACTGAGATGATTTTCTTACAACAAGCTGAAGCATCTGCAGTTAAAGCCACGTTGGATGAAATTGTTAACCAAGGTGGTGGTAGTGGTGACCGTGTTCGTATCGGTGTGAATACACAGAGCAATATCTTAATTCTCTCCGGACCACGTGACCGATTGAACGAATTGATTGAAATCATTGAGCAATTGGATGTAGCTAAGCAAGTGATTCCAACCATCAACAAAGTAATTCAGTTGAACTATTCAAATACTGATGAAATTGTTGAAATCATTACTCCTATATTGAGTGAAAATGGACAGATCACTGAAGAAACTCGTAGTGGACAGGTCATTGTTACTGATATCCCAGTCAAAATCGAAGAGATTACTGCATTAGTAAAAGAAATCGATATCCCAGTCGAGCAGGTTAGTATCGAAGCGATGGTTGTTGACCATGTTGTGGATGACAAAGCAGAGTCCGGAGTTAACCTTGTAGGCTTTAGTGATGGACTAACCGATATCGTCCAAGGTGAATCCGAAGAACCCATTCGCCACTTTGGCTTTAATTCATTCCTGGAAGGTCCTGCCACTGGCGGACTCATGGAATTTGGATTTGTTGTGAATGACTTTGAGTTAGGCGGAATCATTTCAGCTGAGTTAAACAACTCTGATTCTGAATTACTGGCTAACCCTGTAGTGGTCACACTTGAAAATCAAAAAGCTTCCATCAACATCTCCCAAGAGTTCCCATTCCGTGAAACTCAAGAAACGGGTAATGGTGGTGTTGTTTCCTCAACAGAGTTTAAAGATATCGGTACGGTTCTTGAAGTGACACCACAAATCACATTTGACCGTAAAATCATCGCCGAAATCGCAGCTAAACAAAGTAACTTGATTGGCTTTACTCAAGACGGTATTCCTATCGAAGCAAAACGTGAAGCTGAAACAACCATGCGCATGGAAGATGGACAAACAGTCTATATCGCTGGTCTTCGTCGGTACGATGAAAGTATTGGGGATTCCAAGGTTCCATTCTTGGGCGACATTCCTGTTCTGAATATCTTTTTCAAGAAACATAAATCAGAGAAAACCAACAATGAATTAATGGTATTCCTGACATGTAATATCATCAAGGATGAATTCACAGAGCTTACTCCGTTCGAGAAAGAACAGTATGACTTGCTCGGTGGAAAACCTCTTGATGAAACCAATGCAATGCGCAGCATGATTGATGCTTACGGTAAAGACCCAATCCGTGACCCATTCTACAAATGGCGTCGTGCTAAGTAATTAAAGACAAACTAGAATCATCAACCGCTGCATAGAACACTCTATGCGGCGGTTTTTTTTATTTAGTCGGTGGAGTATTAGATGGTTTTTTGGATTTACCAGAAGCCAATGACTTCCCAGTGTGCAACGATTGAAATCCAAAGCGTTCACGCAATGAGTCCACCCCCTCCATCGCCTTCTCCCATTGCTCAGTATTTACAATATCCTCCAGCATCATCTGATGATTCCCACTAGTTAACTCTCCGATATTAAATCCAATAAGGCGCACCTGCTTCACCTCGTTATGTGCTGATTCAATTAAAGGCTTGATATGTTCCCACACCACAGCATCTAAGTTTGTCGGCTCAGGTAGTGTCGAACTATAGGTATGAGTCTTAAACTGGCTATTTCGCACCTTTAAAGTCACCCTGCGCCCTTCCATACCCTTTTCTCTGAGACTATAGAGCGTGCGTTCCATTAAATAACTCAGTACAGATTCGACATAGGGCCAATCTGAGGAATCTTCAGCAAAAGTAGTTTCTCGACTCATGGATTTTGGTACATGCGACATCTGCAATGAGTCACCACCTATCCCCCGTGCTTTTCGGTATAATGTAATGCCCCAATTTCCAAAACGTTGCATAAGAGCTTTTTCCGTTAACCCTTGTAAATCGTTGACCGTATAAATTCCCATTCGGTTTAAGCTCTCGCACATTTTAGGCCCAAGTCCAGGAATTTTATTGACTTTCATAGGGGCTAAGAAATCAGCCTCTTCGCCAGCCGGTACAGGTAAAAACCCATCCGGTTTATCTGCATCTGAAGCAATCTTTGCCACTAGGCGGTTACTGGCCACTCCTATCGTGCATGTCAGTCCAGTTTCTTCAGCAATACGGTGCTTCAGGTGCTTGGCGATGTGCTCTTCACCAGAAAAGAGCCTGATTGACCCACTGATATCTATGTAGCCTTCATCAATAGAGGCCATTTCAACCAATGGCGAAACTTCGAACAAGATACTACGGATAGTTTTGGATATTGAGGCGTAATCCGATAGACTTCCAGAAATGAATATACCCTGTGGACAAAGTTTTTGCGCTTGCACCATAGGCATTGCAGAATGAACCCCAAATTCCCGGGCCCCATAGGAGCATGTAGATACTACCCCACGTCGATCTCCCTTTTTTCCCCCAACAATGACTGGTTTGCCCTTGAGATCTGGATTTTTAACCTGTTCAACAGATGCAAAAAAAGCATCCATATCAATATGTATAATTCGCCTCATCCGAACACCTATATTTTTTTTCAGTATACAGGAGTGGGATTAAGTAGGCAACTACTTTAATTTTCCCAATTTCCGGTAGAATCAAATACAAGGCGCTTAATATTGTGTGGGTATTGGATTTCTAGCCAAGCACTGCTCTTAGTGACCTCTTGCTTCAATGGAAAGATATAGGTGACTTCCTGACCTTCCCTGTGGCTTTTAAGAGGTACAAGCACATCCCCCAAGGGTTCTCTAGCCAATATAGGTAGATTTACATCCGTGGAGGACCATAAGCCTTCTAATTCGAATATAACCTCAACCTGCTCTTCTCCAATGAATGCACGAACCGGTTGTCCCTTCCATCGAGCTACTGGAGTAGAGCCAATTTGCCCTTTAATATCTTCATTGTAATTGGTCCACACAGGTTTACTGAGCAACACTCTCTCTTGCAATTCCTCCGGAGTAATATCATACGATGTGGATGAGTCCCGATTTACATACCACAACACAGAAGCAATTAAGAGGAGAACAGCAATAGAGAAAATTCGCTTCACACCTTAGCCCCTAGCGATCTGCTGTGCGTCGATCCACGAAAAATACACTTTTTTCTTTATCGCGTGGGATCTGCTGAATTTGACCAAGCACTTCAAACATCTTTTTGGCATTCTTGTACACACGATCCTCATTTTGAGCTACACCAATAAACAAGCTCATCAAGGAATAGTGTCCATCTTCCCCTCGGCGATTTCGCGCAACTATATAGCCTTGTTTGACTTCATCAGCGGTATACAACTCATGAATGCGCTGATCAAAAGCCTCAATTAAACCATTACAAAAACGTTCATAGTCTTCACTATTTAGCAATACGGCAAAGCTAGCCCCACCTGGGTGCGCCACAAAACTTTCATACACACCCATCCCTGTGCGAACCGATACAATTAATTTACTAATAAATTCAAGCGCCTTTAGCTGGCCATCTTTTCCTTTTGCCGCACAATATGGATTAAAATTGGTTAAGTCGATGTAACACACTGCCAATTTAATATTGCGGGCAAGTCGATGATTGATTTCACGGCGTACAGCTTCCATACCTGGATAGTTAGTCACTGTATTGCGTTTGGATATAGAATCACGTAAAACACCTAAATAATTGACTTTTTCAATCAATTTTTCCAGTTTAAAAGGTTTTGTAAGATAATCATCTGCGCCTTGTTCTAAACCATGGAGCATCTCGGGTTCATCACCTAAAGCAGTCAACAATAATATAGATATAGGATATAACTCCGGATCCATACGGATTTTACGGGAAATTTGGAAGCCTGTGACCCCTGGCAACATAATATCAAGTAACGCAATATCAGGCTTTACTTGTTTGGCCATTTCAAAAGCACCTTCACCATGGTTAACCACCACAACCTCATGCCCTTGTGAAATCAACTTTGTTTTGATCAATTCCGCTAAATCTACATCGTCATCTACTAATAAAATTTTACTCATTTTATAAAAATCCCTTGAATCTTAATACTGGCTATGTCCCATCATAGCACATTGGTTGAAAAGCATGATTGAGGGTGAAACTTGAAGAAAGTCTATCGCTTTGTTAGGATTACAAGCTCTAACATTTTTACGTATTCAGGAGTTTCTCATGCATAAGCTAGTAGTATACACTCTCTTCCTAGTGGTTTTCATCATTGGGTGCGCAGAACCCGAACCGGAAACGCCTCCACCACCTCCACCGCCACCACCACCGAGTGCTCAAGAACTGGCGTCTAAAATCATTGCTGATGTTAAATTAAATGATCCTATCCCAACGTCAACAAGTGTCATTAGCCCTACAGTCGCTGGCAATATGAAAACCCAGTTACAAAAAGGGTTGGGGGAAATTTCTGGTCAAGTAAACAATGAAAATGCCCGTACCATCGTGCGCATGGCTGTTGATGACCGCATTAGTGCTTGTGTAGATGCTGAATTATGGACACATGTATTGGCTCTAATTGATTTGCATTTAGTCATAAAGCCCGATTCCAAAAAACATATTGCGAACCAGACACGTGCCGTTATTCAACTTAAAAAACCTGTAGTTACCATTAAAGGTGTCTTGACGGACAAAACTACTGGTCGTAAAAAAGCGTTGTTGGATTTCTTCATGCCGCTGGAAAATAAAACCTATTCAGAATCGATGCTGGTAGGTGAATCCATGTATGGACTTCGCTTAGAAGAGGTAATTGGTAGCGACAAAGGGATTATTCTTTATTACCAAGAAGCGGATGAGCGCTATGAAATTTTACGGGATAAAGACTAAGTCTTGTAAATTATGAGTGAACAAGAATCATCATATACCCGGTGCATAGCCCTTGTGCTTATTGCACTGGGTATATTTGTTTATGCCAATACATTTAAGAGTGATTTTATATGGGACGATGCATCTTCGGTATTGTTGCATCAAACTGTCCAAGACCCCAGCTCCGTCTTAACATTATTTACTGAAGACCAGCATGCCTATGCTGGTGGGCAAGGCAATTTTTACCGTCCCCTATTGGCTGTTACTTTTATGATTGATTTTTGGTTAAGCAACAATGGCCCAACCATTCATGAAAGTACAGAAGTCGTAAATACCCTAAGTCCATTGCTGTTTCATATCGACAGTTTAATATGGCATTGCATGGCAGCTCTATTCTTTATGCTGCTATTGCGGAACTTAAAAGCCCCTATTCTTATTCAAGCATTGGTACCTATGTTGTACATCGTGCATCCATTGCATACAGAAGCGGTGAGTTATATCAGCGGCCGAGCCGACTCTATGTCAGCCACTTTTATATTTGCTGGACTTTTCTTTGCGACCAGATCCAAATTGTGGCTCAATATAGTTTTAGTCGTTTTGTGCTACATTGCGGGACTATTAAGCAAAGAAAGCTCTCTTATATTCCCAGGCCTTTTAGTGCTAACCCTGTATGCGCACAATAAAATTGAGTCCCAACAATGGGATAAGAAACAATTAGTAGCCATTGTTGCCTCTGCCGCAACCTTTGCCACATATGGGGTACTTCGTTCAGTAGGCCCATTAAATTTTGGTTCTGATAGCCAAGCCCCTACAAATTCTTTTGGAGACCGTATTGCAGAAACTTTGCAATCTTTTGCCTACTATATGGAATTGCTATTTAGCCCCAGCAACCTACACATGGAACGCACACTAGTTCAGGCTACTTCCACGACAACTATCTTGGGTGTATTGTCTTTGGTTGCGGTGCTGGGAATTACCCTATTTGCTTTTAAGAAAAAAGAACATCGTATTTTGCTAGGTTCATTATGGTTCTTGCTCACCTGGTTGCCAATCTCTGGGATTTTTCCTTTGAATGCACCAATGGCTGAGCATTGGATGTATGTACCGATGGCTGGCTTTCTTTGGGCTTTATTGGAATTATGCCTATGTGTAATTCCCAATACTGCCGGAGATGCACCAAAACTAAAACTCCGAAATGCTTTTGTAGGCCTTTCTATAATATGGCTCATATTCTTATCCCTCAATAGTGTAGAACGAAATGTGGCATGGTCTTCCAATACCCATATTTACTCAGCAACCCTAAGTGAAAACCCCAAGTCTACTCGCGTGCATTACAATTTAGCAGTTACCTACCAAGATTTGGAAAATAATCCTGTTGGGGCCAAACGCCATTACACCCAAATTTTAGGGGTCTATGCTCAGAAAAAAGCGCAAAATCCAAGCCAAAAAGACACCTTTTGGGATGAAGAAATACAATCCCACTATTCATTGGCCCAAATCTATTTCACAGAGCAAAACTATGCTGAAGCCTCTAAACACTTCAATACTTTGGCTAAATTAAACCCTAGCGGTAACAATCGTAGCATTGTTGGCCGCTCCATGTATGGCCTTGGACAATGTTTATTGAAGACAGGCCGGCAACAACAAGCACAAACCCTTTTTGAGCAGGCATTTAAAATTGCACCAGAATTAGCACCAAAAGGGTAAAATAGTCCAAGAGAGCAATCTTCTGCGCGTTTTTATTCAATTTAGCAGTTTAGGCAGGTAAAAGATTCAAAACATCCTTGCTTTCCTTGGATTTTAAAATACACAGCAAATACAGTTCATTTTTAGTACAATGGGCCAATTTATCGGGACTTGAAAGTGTCGGGATTTTCTTGACACCTTCCCTTCCCCATGCT
>CALLLL010000227.1 GCA_938082445.1 uncultured bacterium | reverse complement strand
CGCCAGCGATATTGACGAAGTTATCCTCGTCGGTGGTATGACCCGTATGCCTGCTGTAGGTGAAATCGTATCCAGCGTATTCCAAAAAGAACCTCACCGTGGTGTAAACCCTGATGAAGTAGTCGCACTCGGTGCATCTATTCAAGGCGGTGTATTGGCCGGTGATGTGAAAGATGTATTATTACTTGATGTAACTCCCCTATCCCTCGGTATCGAAACCTTGGGTGGAATCTGCACCAAGCTCATCGAACGCAATACGACCATTCCGGTAAACAAACGTCAAATCTTCTCCACAGCCGCCGATAACCAAACGGCTGTGACCATACACGTTCTCCAAGGCGAACGTGAGTTGACAGCAGACAACCGAACTCTGGGTAACTTCAACTTGGAAGGCATCATGCCCGCTCCTCGCGGCGTACCTCAAATCGAAGTATCTTTCGATATCGATGCCAATGGTATCGTACATGTTTCTGCTAAAGATATGGCGACCAGTAAAGAACAAAAAATCCGCATCGAATCTTCCAGCGGCTTGTCCGATGATGAGATTGATAAAATGGTAAACGAAGCTGAAGCCAATGCCAGCACAGACCAAGAACGCAAACGCGATATTGAAGTGCGCAACAACGCTGACTCGCTTGTATACCAAACCGAGAAATCTTTGTCTGAACACGGCGACAAAGTCGATGAAGGCGAAAAAGCAGCCATCGAATCAGCAGTACAAGGATTGAAGACAGCTCTCGAAGGCACAGATACTGATGCCATTGAAGCGGCCAGCAACACCTTAAACGAAGCATCGCATAAATTGGCAGAAGCCATGTATGCTTCAGCAGCTGCTGAAGAACAAGTGGGCGCTGCTCAACCTGAAGCCGGAGCTGCTCCACAAGAAGAAGCTTCTGCTGCCGATGACGACAACACTGTAGACGCCGACTTCACTGTTGTAGATGACGAAAAAGACGCTTAAGTCTTTTACAGATTTATTCAATTTCGAAAGCCATTGGGATGCAAGTCGTGTCCCAATGGCTTCTATAAACTAGACCAACGTTATATATACAGGACGCATTCCGAATGGCCAGAGATTTTTACGAAGTATTGGGTGTTTCTCGCGGCGCGAGCGAAGATGAATTGCGCTCAGCGTATCGCAAACTTGCACATAAATATCACCCCGATAAAACCGGTGGTGATAAAGCTGCAGAAGAAAAATTCAAAGAAGTAAACGAAGCCTATGGTGTCCTAAAAAATAAAGAAAAACGTGCCCACTACGATCAATTCGGTTCCGAGCCTCAACCCGGTGGGGGCGGATTCGGTGGTGCTGGTGGATTTGGAGGCGGTGGCGCAGGCTCCCCTTTCGAAGATATTTTCGACGCCTTTTTCGGAGGCGGTGGTGGTGGTGGCGGACGCAGCCGTGCCAATGCGGCATCTCGTGGCGATGATTTAGAATACCATGCAAGCATTACCTTGATGGAAGCAGCATTCGGTTCCAAAAAGAAAATCAGTTTTAATCGCATGGAGAATTGCAACGATTGTGAAGGAAGCGGTGCTGCTAAAGGCTCACAACCAACGCAATGTTCGCAATGCGGTGGCCAAGGGCAAGTACGCATGTCTCAAGGATTTTTCAGTGTCACTCGCGCTTGCCCACAATGTCAGGGTAAAGGGACGACAGTCAGTGATCCCTGTAAAGGATGCCGCGGTAAAGGGCAATCCAAAGTTAAACGAGAACTCTCCATTGATATTCCGGCTGGAATCGACACCGGTTCACGCTTACGTGTACCTGGTGAAGGTGAACCCGGAAGAAATCGTGGTCCTCGTGGCGATCTCTTTGTACGCATTGATGTGCAAGAAGATGAAGTCTTTGAACGTGAAGGCACCAATATTTTCTGTGAAGTCCCTATCGATTTCCCGAAGGCCATATTGGGTTGTACACTGAAGGTACCTACACTCAAAGGTGAAGCAGAACTTAAAATCCCTGCAGGCACTCAATCCGGCACTGTATTCAAATTGCGCAGCATGGGCCTCCCCGATCTTCGTGGCTATCGTCAAGGCGATCAATTGGTTACCATTCAAGTGGAAACACCCACCAAGCTATCACGTGAACAAAAAGAGTTAATTCAAAAATTCGATGAGCTCAGCTCTGAGAAGACCTACCCCATTCACAAACGCTTCATGAACAAAATAAAATCAACCTTAAATAAATAGGCCCTTTTCTCAAAAATTGGAACTGTTCGCCTTCTAACGGTATAGTATTGTTAAGCCGTCCTCAACTAGCAGGGGTATCATGAGCGATATTTCAAGTGACGATAAAAAACCATTCATTACCCGGGTGTATGATGCAACAATCATGCGGTATCCTATGGCCGTTTTGGTGGCCTTTGTTGCCCTAACTCTCTTTCTTGGGTATAACGCTCAATTTTTTACCCTTGATGCTTCCAGCGATTCTATCGTTCTGGAAAACGATACAGACCTCAAATACTACGATAAAACCCGCGAAGTATTTGGTTCAGATAACTACGTCATCGTTATGGTAACTCCCCCGGACGGCGATCTATTTAGTGAGAAAACCCTAAACACCATTGCTGAAATGAAAGCCGATTTTGAAGCCATGGAGCAAGTGGATACCTTCACCAGTATTTTAACTGTCCCCCTTTTCCATAGCCCCAACATCCCTCTTCTACTCATTTCAAAAGGCTACAAAACTCTCGAAGGCGATGCCGATCCCACATTGGCATTCGAAGAATTTACCTCCAGTCCCCTCTATGCAAATTACCTCATCAGTGAAGACGGCAAAACCACTGCTGTTCAAGTCACTTTTAAAGATCCTGAAGAATCCTTTGTTAAATTGGATAAACGCCGTTCAGAGTTACGTACTTGGAAACGCGAAGGCTCATTAACTTCAGAAGAATTAACCGAGCTCGAAGAAGTTGAGCGTGCCTATAAATTAAAAAATGAAGTACTGATTGCCGAAAACAATGAAACCATTGATGAATTACGGAGCATAGTTTCAAGGTATAGTGATTCATTAGGTCAACTCCACATCGGTGGTGTCCCTATGGTCATGGCAGATATCATCAGTTATGTAAAAAGCGACATCAAAACATTTGCAAAGTACATTATTTTCCTTGTAATGATCGTCCTGTTTCTCATCTTCCGCATGCCGCGCTGGATATTACTACCGACTGCCGTGTGCGTTTTAACCGTGCTCTTTATGTTTGGCTACTTGGGTTATACGCACTGGAGTGCAACCATAGTAACGTCAAATTTCCCCTCTTTACTCTTTGTGATAGCCTTGGCCGATGTATTGCATGTTGTCGTGCATTACCGCGAACTGCATTCGCGCAACCCTGAATCCCCCAAACGTGTTCTTATCCTTCAATCCATGCGGGACGTTGCTGTACCCTGTTTCTATACAACTGTTACCACCATTGTCGGCTTTGGTTCACTCATCGTAAGCGGC
>CALLLL010000226.1 GCA_938082445.1 uncultured bacterium | reverse complement strand
GAGTCTGCGGCGCACTCGATCAATTCCACCTCCCATTGTTAATGCCTTAAGCCAAGTGAATGATACTGAAAGCCTCGAGCATGCTGCGCATGCATGCGGTACAAAAGTGAGTCCATTGGGGCGCATTGTATGTGTATTGGTACGCTCCCGGCATTTAGAGCACGATCAATTGATTGAATTGTTGCATTCCAATGGACGTAAAGAAGTGGAGAAACTTGAGCGTGGATTGCTGGCGCTTGAGGTTATAGCCGGTATCGCGCCATTGATTGGATTATTGGGGACTGTGCTGGGAATGGTCACTGTTTTTGATGCTATAACCGCTCATGGCTTAGGCGATGCGCAAGTACTTTCGGACGGTATTAGTAAAGCACTTATTACGACTGTAGCCGGGTTGAGCATCGGAATTCCTGCATTGGCTTTCCATAGTTATTTCTCTAAAAAAGTCGATTCGATAGCGATAGAAATGCAGGAATTGTCTGTGGATTTTATGACCCGCCTAATCCATTTACAAAAGCGCTAAACCTTATTTTTCATATCCTGCCGGCCGAATTACAATCCCGCCATCATGTTCTTCATATACAAAGATGGGGAGCATCCATTGATGGGTCAAAATGTCTAAAGCCTGTCTTCGTGTAACATTATTGAGCACCATAGGGTTTACGGGTAAATAACGTACTTTCCCTTCGGCTTTAATGGGGATACCGAGTTGTATCGATAGTTCAGACAAAACAGTATGCAATTTCGAAGCCCCGAGTGGGCTGTGAATATTGTTCTCTGAAGGGGTATAAAAAAGTAAGGCTATCGAACATTTTTCATCCAATTCTTTTTGCATGGACGGGCTAAAGGTACCTCGAGAGGATTGGGTACGCAATTCATGTTGTGAGGAATGCAACAGTACATAGTCTTTATTGCCGGTTATGGATAATGCGCTGGGTTGAACACGGGCTGATTGTAGTAATGCTTCAAGGGCTTTGGGCAGTGGCGTTTCACTAAAACTCAGTTCGCCACACAAGGCATCGCCCATGGCTTGATCCGCCACCAACGTTAAGCCAGTCGAATGGCTCAATAATGCCAGTGCACTGAATAAAGGTGTGTCTGCACCTAATGCCATATTTACTTTGGCTTTTGTATAGGGTTTTGGGATGAGGTTATCCAAGTTAAGGGTGTTTAGTGCTTGATACTTGGGGTCTAAAATGAAAGTGTAATATTTCGTTTTAAATTGGGTTAAGGTGTACTTGCTTAATATAGTGCTCAGTTTTTGTTCCGAAGAAAGCCCTTCAAGTTCCGTTATGTTTACTTGGATATTTTCAAGCCCGTTCATCAATACCAAAGAGGCTGCATCTTTTTGATTCATTTCGCGTAGTATTAAACCCAATGATATTTTTTCAATTTTGGCTTCTTCGGGTACCGCTGTTGAAGATTGGTTGAAATTTCGGGCTTCTGCTGTTGGCTCAGGTGCAACCGGTGCAGGTGCTTGGGGAGTGGGGGATGTTGCACAAGCACTCAGTAACGTAACAAGTACCATAAAATTGAACAGTGAGCGTAACATACGGGTTCCTTTAGAAATAGTGAATTGTTTTAACAGGGCCGCGAAAACAACGCGGGCATAAAAAACTGTCATCATTGGTGCGTTTACGTGTATTGGTTTCCAGGCATCCTACGCAAGTGATGGATGCGCAATGGATGCATTCCAAGCCGACTTTACTTGGGATATTCATGATTTGGCTGGCGTTTTCATACGCATCCTCAGGCCAGGTGGGACGAATCAATGGTTTTTGGCATTCACCGCAATCGTTCTTGCGGTGTTTAGGTTCAGCGATGTCTTTGGTTATATAGCTTGGAGGCTTGGTATCGGTGCGAAAAACTAATGCCGATTGGCAAAAGTCACATCGAGACTCTGCGAAAGTGGCTTCAATAGAATACTCAGGGTGTTCACCGATAATTAAGGCTCGCTCACTCGATACCATTGGCCGGAGGGACTCAAAATTGATAAATAATACATGCTGACAGGCCGGGCAAGGCATTTCATGGATGTTGCGTTTAGTACGTTTTTCACGCCGTTTTTGCATATAGTTTGGTAGCAGAAACAGTCCCTTACTGATAAGGAATAACAACACTAGACTGGCTATAAAAAGTAAGGGTGTGTTCATGGGTATGGGCTTAATTCTAGTATCCCTCTCAGGAACTTGTCAATTGATCATAAAGTTTATATACTTTGAAGCATGATAGTTGCATTTACCATAGCATTAATTAGCGGATTGGCCCAAGCTCCATCAGCGCCTGAAGGCATGGTGCCCTATGTTTTTGAGTTTAGCGATGAAACCAAAGATCCCCTTTATGCATTAGCAGACCCAGAAAAAATCACAAAATCACGCTTCACGGTATACAAGGAAGAGCCTTGGAATCGACGGATTGTGCCAGTCCCGATCAAACTGCATGATCTCAGTAATGCTGAAAAAGAAGTAGGCTACACCACGCGTATGAAAGCTGCCTGGAAAGCCAATGGCGGTGTTCAATTAACAGAGGAACCCAATAGCCCTTGGGTCTCGAAAGAAGAATTGGCCCTCATGAAAAAAGCTGAAGCCCTGGCTCAGCCAGTGCCCATTAGCGATTCCCAAGCAGTTCAAGTCGCTCCTGAAGTCGAGTTGGTGACAGCGGATACGGTTCAATTAGGGGCGGTAGAACAATATTGGCGTCACGGTTTAATTGGCGTCATCGCGTTAATGTTGATAATCTTGGTCATTCGCTGGGGCTTTTTCAGCGAAGTATGGTTAGGCGTGGATTAATTAACCAGTAACCGCGTAGGTCTTAATCAACTGCGATTTTCCTTTTAGCACCGGTGAGCCTGCAGACTCTGTCTTAAATTGATCTTTGACTAAATCATAGGTTTCTTCACCAATGATGATCTGTCCCGCTAAAGCCACGGAGCATAGTCGGGAAGCAATATTTACATTATCGCCTATCACCGTATAATCCATCCGGTCCGGTGAGCCGATATAACCGGCAAAAACATTCCCTGAATTCACGCCAATCCCCACCTGAAATTCTGGCAAGCCGTTGGCTGCTCGTTTCAGGTTTAGAGTACGATTGGTCTCTTGCATCTCCAGCGCGGCGTGCACAGCCAACTTGGCATCATCTTCGGCTGAGAAGGGTGCGCCAAATAAAGCCATCACCTCATCCCCGATAAATTTATCGAGAGTACCTTTAAATTTAAACACAATCTCGGTCATCGCGGTAAAATGTTCATTGAGAAGATCCACCAATTCATCTGGACTCAAGCCTTCGGAAAGTGGGGTGAATCCACGGATGTCACAGTAAAGTACCGTTGCGCTAATCTTATCCCCACCCAAGACCAAATCTTGTTTTTGATCCATGATGGTTTTTACTACAGCAGGGGATAGGAAACGTCCCAAGTCCGCCCGTTTTTTCTCTGCGTCCACCATTTGCTGATGTAAGCGTACATTATGAATCGCCATTGCTGCTTGGTTGGCCATGGCTTGGAACATCTCAAGATCTTCTTCGTTAAAATTAATCGTCTCGCTTTTGGAATCCACATACAACGATCCGATGATTTTATCTTGTATCATTAAAGGGACACACATCGCTGTTTCGATGCGCTGCATGATGATACTCTCACGTTGACCATACTTTGAATCGTGGTCTGAGTCAGACATGAGGACAGGGTCACCATCAATCGCTGCTTTTCGTGCAATACTCATGCTGGGTGAACTTGAATCAATTTTCCCGCTTGTGTCGCGAATCACTTCAACATTTAAGGTGTCACTTTCTTCATCCCGCATCATTAAGAAACCGCGGTCAGCATGCGTAACTTCCATGGCCAAATCCAGCACATCACTTATGCGTTGTTCCAAATCAAATTCGGATGAAATGAGTTGTGTCGCTTTATACAAGGCATCCAAGCGGCGAAAAGCGCGACCAACTTTATCAATATCCATGCCCTGAGGGATCGGCGTTGCAGGCGCTATTTCTTCATCCACATCGCTGGGCGTATTGGCTATCATGGTCATCGCCGCGGTCATGCCATCCATTTCGTCTTTTATTTTGGCCAATTCCTGGGACATGCTTGATTCACGACGGCGTCGCTCGAGCTGGGTGGGGGTGTCGTCTTTAAATACCCCTCTACA
>CALLLL010000225.1 GCA_938082445.1 uncultured bacterium | reverse complement strand
TGAATATAGTGATCCCGTTGAAACAAATTTCGGATTCCATATTATCTACATTATTGAGCGAAATCTTTCCGATGCGGAAATTTATCAGCAAGAAATAAATCGACGCATGAACGAACTGAATAAAAAGAACAATCAATAATCCTATTTAATATCCAAATTTCAAAAAGTCCGATGAATCATCACCGGATTGATAAATCCCTTTAGTTACCTGGAGTGTCATTGTGAATCTCTATTCCGTATTGGCTGCACCGATCATGCAGCAGTTTGACGGTCTTGTCGAATCCGATCTGGATTTTGCCCCATCCCCAAAATTGGAAGTGGGCGATGTGGCTCTGCGCACATTTATCGCAGCGAAAAAAGTAGGCATGGCCCCACCACAATTTGCTCAAGCTATTGTTGAGCAAGTTGATTTTGGAACTTCAGTCATTGAAGTTAAAGCGGCCGGTCCTTACATTAACTTTAAACTTAATCGTAGCCAGTTTGCCAAATCTATCGTTAGTACCGTGTTTGATCAAGGCGACTCCTTCGGATCTTCCCAAGGCGGTGCCGGGCAAACAATGCTCATTGAGCACACCAGTATTAACCCCAATGCCAGCCCACACGTAGGCCGTGCGCGCAATGCGATGTATGGCGATAGTCTTGTACGCTTGTTCCGTTTCGATGGATATGATGTAGATGTTCATTATTATGTAAACGATATCGGCCGTCAAATCGGATTGTTGGTGTTGGATACTGAAGGCCAATTGGATGAATTAACGTTTGACGATGTGCTGGAAGCTTATGTAAAAGCCAATGACCGAGCAAATCCAGAAAAGCCGGAATACGATGCTGACTTTGAAGCGGCAGGCTATGAAATGCTGGCAAAAATGGAAAAAGGCGATCCTGAAATTGCGGCAAAATTTACGCAAGTTACCGATCTTTGCCTTGCTGGACAATTGGCAGTTCTGGCCCGTTTGGGTATCGAGTATGATTGTTTTGATAAAGAATCAAAATACCTGGATGATCCAAGCCTGGACGAAATAGTCAAAGCGCTTGAAGCTAAAAAGGCTGTGTTTACCGATGAAGACAATCGTCTAGTTGTAGACTTGTCTAAAATCGGTCATGACCGTGATGAGGGACGTTACTTTGTGCTGCGTCGCGGCAACGGAAGTTCCATGTATGGCTTCCGCGATTTGGCTTATACGATTGATAAAATGTCCAAAGGGGCAGATGTAAATTTACAGGTTTTCGGTGAAGATCATAAATTGTATGCTGAGCAATTGGAGCTCATTTTAAAAGCGGCCAACAAACCCGTGCCTGAATCGATCTATTACGCATACATTTTGCTTAAAGAAGGCAAAATGTCTACTCGCTCGGGCGAAGGTGTATTACTGGAAGACTTTCTGGATCAAGCAGCTGAACGTGCTCAAGTTAAAATTGATGAGCAATGTGCCGACATGAGCGAAGAAGAGCGCAAGGAAATTGCTCGCAAGATAAGTATCTCCGCTGTGCGCTTTTCCATACTGCGTGTAAACCCCAATAAAAGTGTTATATTCGATTGGGAATCCAGTTTATCGTTCTCCGGCGATACGGGTCCCTATGTGCAGTATTCCACTGCGCGTATAAACTCCATGCTGCGTAAATTTGGTGAAGTGCCAACAGAGATTGCCGATGATATTCCATTAACTGCCGATGCTGAATGGGCATTGATGGCGCACTTGGCTACATTCACCGATGTGGTGGCTCAAGCGACTTCGAGCCGTAATGTGGCGGCTATTGGTGTATATGCCTTGGAAACGGCACGTTTATTTACCAGTTTCTACCATGATTGCCCTGTTTTAGTGGCTGAGACTGAAGAGTTGAAAGTGGCCCGTGTTCAATTATGCAAAGCCACATTACAAACTCTGACGAACGCGTTGAACTTGCTTGGAATCGAAGCTTTAGAGCGCATGTAGTTGATTCAAAACGAGTTAGACTATCAATAGGTCATAAAGTGGTACCCAAGCTCCGAAATATGCTATAGTATCGCCTTCTTTGACGGCCTCACGCTATTTCTGTGTCTAAAGTTTTGACCAGCCGTCCCCCAGAAGTACATTACTTGGTTTTGAATAACGGCGCAGTGCGCCAAGGAGTCCCAGAATGCCAATCGTAAATTTTGAAGAATATGGTGCAATGCTTGACCGTGCTAAACAAGGCGGATACGCTTACCCAGCGATCAACTGCTCCAGCAATGAAACCATTAACGCTGCCCTCAAGGGATTCGCTGATGCCAAATCCGACGGTATCATTCAATTCTCCACCGGTGCCGGCCAATTTGCTTCCGGTTCCATCAACGATATGGTTCTGGGTACAATCGCCCTTGCAGACTTCGCTCAAACGATGGCTGCTAAATACGATGTGCAAATTGCACTTCATACCGACCACTGTGTTCCTGAAAAAGTAGACACCTTTCTCATTCCATTGATTGAAGAAACGGCTCGTCGTCGCGCAGCTGGACGTCCAAACTTGTTTAACTCCCACATGCATGACGGTTCTGCTCTTCCTTTAGAAGAGAATATGGCCCAAGCTTCCAAAATCATGGAAATGTGTCGCGACAATGACATCATCCTTGAAGTAGAAGCCGGTGTTGTAGGCGGTGAAGAAGACGGTATCGATAACACGAACGTCTCCGCTGAAAAACTGTTCACCACACCTGAAGATATGGTTGCTGTATACGAAGCACTCTCTGCAGTAGGTGGTCGTTTCATGTTTGCCGCTACTTTCGGTAACGTACACGGCGTGTACAAACCTGGTAACGTAAAACTTAAGCCGACTATTCTGAAAGACGGTCAAGATGCTGTAGTGGCTAAACACGGCCAAGACGCACACTTCGACCTCGTATTCCACGGCGGTTCCGGTTCTACCCAAGAAGAAATCCACGAAACTCTCGGCTACGGCGTAATCAAAATGAACGTCGATACCGATTGCCAATACACCTTTACTCGTCCAATCGCTGGTCACATGATGGCTAACTACGACGGAGTGTTACGTGTTGATGGTGAAATGGGTGATAAGAAAGTATACGACCCACGCAGCTACCTCAAAAAAGGTATCGCTGGAATGGCTGAGCGTATCGTAGAAGCCTGTAAAGACCTCAAATCCGATGGCACAATGCTTAACGGTTAAGGTCAGGCGTCTTTAATTGAATAATGATATACTAGGGGTTGTTCATACTGATATGGGCAACCCCTTATTTTATTTGATATTAAGTAAGTAAAAAAGAAACCATTAGGCAGTCAATAGTATTAAGCTACTATCGGGTTAAGAGACTGCTCCTAAAAAGGATGTATACTTGTGAAAATTTTGTTGGCCAAACCGCGTGGATTTTGTGCCGGTGTAGAGCGAGCCATTGTGTGTGTTGAAAAAGCTTTGGAGCGCCATGGCGCCCCTGTGTATGTGCTTAATGACATCGTGCACAACAAAGCTGTTGTGGATGAGCTGCGAGAAAAAGGCGCTATCTTCGTCAAGGAACTTAAAGATGTACCAGAAGGCTCTCACTTACTTTTCAGTGCTCACGGTGTGGGACCTGAACGGTGGGAGCATGCAAAGACCTTGGACTTGGAAGTTATTGATGCCACCTGCCCCCTTGTAGAAAAAGTGCACCATGAAGCCCGACGTTTCGCATCTAAAGATGTCACTATTGTGCTCATTGGTGAAGAAGGCCATGACGAAACTGTAGGTACTATGGGATGGGCACCGGATAATATCCAATTGGTCACTACTAAAGAAGATATTGCCAATCTAAATGTCGTCGATGAAGAAAATATTGCGTATATCACACAGACAACTTTAAGTGTTGACGATTGCCAGATAGTCATTGATGCACTCAAAGAACGTTTTCCCCATATTGCAGGCCCACCCAAGGCCGATATTTGTTATGCAACGTCAAATCGCCAAGCTGCAGTACGCGCGATAGCCCCTCAGGCCGATCTTATTTTAGTTGTTGGAGATTCTGAAAGCGCGAACTCTACTCGATTGGCTGAAATCGCACGTGATTACGATAAACCTAGTTTCTTAATCAGTAATTCCAGTCTCATTCAAGAACAATGGTTTGCCAATACTGAAACAGTGTTGGTGACCTCTGGTGCCTCCGTACCTGAGAATCTTGTTGAAGAAGTCGTTCAATACCTCAAAGATTATGCACCGGGCTCGGAAGTAGAAGAAGCGTTGCTGGTAGAAGAAAATGTGCATTTCCGACTTCCCGCCAATATTAGTTAAAGTATAAAAAAAATCCCCGGACCAAGTCAGTCCGGGGATATTACTTTCATCTATCAACATGCGGTGCAACGAATTTACGTTTCCTGATCAAAAATCATTCCCGTAAATTTCCGAAATCGTCTGGCATGTTCCAAGGCTTCCTCCATCGGAATTTGGCGAATCACCTCGTTGTTACTGTTTACGACTTCCACGACAAATCGATTCGTCGTTTCATCGTGATAAGCTCGTGAGCCGCGTGCAGAATTTTGACTGTGTTCGACAATCAATTCCTGTAATGCGGCCACTACCTGACTTTCCTTACTCAGCTCCACACTATCCGTACGCACGGGTGGTGGCACGGGCTCTTTTTGCTTTGTGGGGGGCTCGGGTTTGGAAACAGGCGCTGAAGCAAGCACAACGGGTGAAGGCACAGGGTTAGAAGCTACCTGTTTAGTCTGTACTGTTTTCACATCCATTGTTGACCTCCTTTCGTGCGATATCGATTAAGGCATATAGCCAAAAATCATGTCACCCAAACAGAACGTTATCCTAAGAGCTGCAATGCAGTCTGTGGAGTAAAGTTCGCTTGAGCCAACATCGAGGTACCAGCGTTCACCAAAATTTGGTTACGCGTAAACTCGGATGTTTCACGTGCGATATCCGCATCACGGATAGCACTTTCAGAAGCCAAAGCGTTTTCTTCGCGAATCTGCAAAACGCTGGAAGTAAATTCCAAACGGTTTTGCGCCGCACCAAGCTGGGCTCGACGTGTGTTGAGCGCAGTCAATCCTGTATCTACAGAAGCGATTGCTGTACCCGCATTAGCTACACTGGCCAAGCTCAATGCATTGATAGAGAGCGTGGTGGTTGTGATTGCGGTACCGGTACCAGACAAGGTGGTTTGATCGCCATTGTCTGCTCCTGACTGGATTGTAACTGCGGCTGCGAAGGGGTCAATTCCGTTGAAATCAAGACGTCCTAAGATTTCAGTAACAGAACCAACCAATTCAGTAACCTCAGCACCCAAATCAGTCCGGTTTGCCGTGCTCAACGTGCCGTTTGCACCCTGTACAGCTAGTTCACGAATACGTTGCATGATGTTGGAAATCTCACTGATGGCACCCTCAGCGGTTTGTACCAGACTAATCCCGTCTTGTACGTTGCGTTGAGCAACCTGAAAACCGCGTACTTGAGAGCGGAAATCTTCTGCAATAGCCAAACCAGCAGCATCGTCTGATGCACGGTTGATTCGCAGACCACTGGAAAGGCGTTCCAGTGATTTTTTCAGTGACATGTTTGATTTACGAAGTGATCGGGCCGTATTGGCAGCCGATACATTTGTATTGATTTTAAGTCCCATGAGTCTTTCCTCCTTGAGTGGGTACGTATGAGCATCCCTACTTCATACGTTATCTTGCTTTCTAATCCGTTAAAAAGTGATATGTTCGATTATCCGCTCGAACACCTTCCTCGTATTTTGCACCTCCTTTCGCTTTTTCGATTCGGGTCAGTAAATTCTTTACAAAAACCCTTTTCAGGGCTTCACCAATAGTTATCGGCAACTTTAGCGAAAACCTTTAGTGTTTTTTTAAAAAAACTTTATTTAGTATAAAAATATATGTAAGCATAATAAATACAACCACTTAGGGCGATTCGTATGGGCATTTTGATATAAAAAAACAAAAAAATACTTCCCAAAATTCTGGAAAGTACTTAATTTTTGCCTTAAATCGTCCTGTTGACCTGAAATTAGCCAGTATTGAGTAGGAGCCAGCTGATTTCAGGGACAACAAAGGGCGATATAAATAAAACCTATCCCAGTAGCTGTAAAGCTGTTTGTGGAACGAGGTTTGATTGAGCCAGCATAGATGTACCAGCGTTAACCAGGATTTGGTTACGGGTAAACATTGATGTCTCGCGTGCGATATCGGCATCACGAATGGCACTTTCGGATGACATAGCGTTTTCTTCGCGAATCTGCAAAACGCTGGAAGTAAATTCCAAACGGTTTTGCGCCGCACCAAGCTGCGCACGACGTGTGTTCAATGCTGTCAGCCCTGTATCAATAGATGCAATGGCTGTACCTGCGTTTGCCACACTAGACAAGCTCAATGCATTGATACTGAGTGTGGTGGTTGTGATTGCGGTACCGGTACCGGCCAAAGTAGTTTGATCGCCATTATCGGCACCAGACTGGATTGTTACTGCGGCTGCGAAAGGATCAATTCCGTTGAAATCAAGACGGGTCAAGATTTCGCCTACAGAACCAACCAATTCGGTAACTTCCGCACCGAGGTCAGTACGGTTGTCGGTGCTAAGTGTACCGTTTGCTGCTTGTACAGCCAGTTCACGCACACGTTGCATGATGTTAGCAATCTCGCTAATGGCTCCCTCAGCCGTTTGTACCAGACTGATACCGTCTTGTACGTTACGCTGAGCGACGCGGAAACCGCGTACTTGTGCGCTGAAGTCTTCTGCGATAGCCAAACCAGCAGCATCATCAGCTGCACGGTTGATTCGCAGACCACTGGAAAGGCGTTCCAGGGATTTCTTCATTGCGCTGTTGGATTTGCGTAGTTGTCGGGCTGTGTTGGCAGCCGATACATTGGTGTTGATTTTAAGTCCCATTGTGCATTCCTCCGTGAGTGCATTGGTCGCGCATCATTGCGCTTAATCCTTCGAGCTAATATGCCAGAATGTTAAATCGAATCCCTTCGAAATCCTGGTACAGCTCATGTGTTGCCATTATCAGGTGACAGCCTGATAACAAACTTGAGGAAAGTTACGAAATGCTCATCTGACATGATGAGAGTGGCAAGGAGAGAAATCCTGTCTTCAGGATGGTTCAAGCGTATTGAAGTGCGGCCTCAATATGCGCGTCTGTAGTTCCAAGCCTACGTACCTTTTCTCAAGCGATGTACCCGTCAGGTGTACATCTTGAGTGAACCGCTGGTATATCCCTATACCTTGGTTCAAGGTTCAACTGTGTCGGTTAGCGGAATACGTTCTTCCACTCGTTCACAACGTGGCTCCAAAAACTACGCTATTTCATCCGTGAACGGCTTTATCGGCATCCTTGCCAACCGTGGTCTCGCGGAGACATTCCCGCTTAACTGCTATATTTATCGGCAACTTTAGCCCAGACTTTAGCGTTTTATTAAAATAAATTTATATTAATATAAGTTGTTGATTTAAAAGTACTTACCCGAATTATCCTTCAGCAAAATGAATAAAAAATAATAAATATTGTAAAAAAATATACCGAGAACGGTCATTTTTTACAAAGAAAATTCACATTTTAGGAGACCACACGATGCCAGCATGGGTGTATGGAATTGTTATTGCCGCCAATATTCCTCTTTACTATTTATTCTATCGCTTTCTGTTTAGTGATTTGGATGAATTTATTGAA
>CALLLL010000224.1 GCA_938082445.1 uncultured bacterium | reverse complement strand
TGCATTTTTACACCAAAAAAATCATAGTATTTTTAGTTGGGCTCATTCTAAGCAATTTCCCAAACACTCAAGCACAAGAAGAAGCGATTACTTTCAGTGGTAAAGGAGATGGTCCGATTGAGATCATCGATGAAAAAGGCCATACAGAAGTACAGGACACTGAATCCAATGAACGGATGTCTTATGCAACGAATTGGGGCAAAGCTTCCCCAATCCCCCAAAGGCAACGACAATCAGAAAAGAAACAAGTGACCTATGTGCCGAAAAAAAATACCAAAGAGCAAGAAATCACGATAAACACTATGTTAAAAAAACGGCGTGTAGCACTCCGTAAGCCTTTCCCCAAAAATCCTCCTAAAAAACGAAAATAAAAAAAGCCCTTCTTGAATGCTCAAGAAGGGCCTTAAAAATTCATCTATCACAATTTAGATGGCTTGGACCATCAGCTCGGATACCAATTTCGCAAATCGACCTGGATCCTTAAGCTGACCACCTTCAGCCAACATCGCTTGACCGAAAAGAAGTTCAGAGTAATCTTTCAGTTCTGTAGAACTTTGGTCAGCATCAAATATACCTTGCAATTTTTCCAGTACAGGATGATCAGGGTTCAATTCCAGAATACGTTTTTGCTTAGGAACATCTTGACCCATTTGCGCCATCAATTTTTCCATCTGAGGTGTCATGTCGCCCTGATCCTGCACCAAGCAAGCGGCTGATGATGTTAGACGACTTGAGAGGCGAACTTCTTTGATGTCCTCATCCAAGTCTTCTTTCATTTTTTCGAGCAAAGAACCGAATGTCTCTTGTTTTTCTTTACGAGATTCTTCCGCTTCCTTCTTCTCTTCTTCAGAGCCCAATTCAGCTTCGCCTTTTCCAACGGACTGAAAAGTCTTGCCTTGGTATTCAGTCACTTGCTGTAACCAGATATCGTCCACAGGATCAGTGAAGTATAATACTTCATATCCCTTCTCTTTAAACGCTTCCAAGTGTGGAGAGTTTTCAACAGCTTGACGGGACTCACCGGCCAAGTAGTAGATTTCTTCTTGCCCATCTTTCATGCGATCCACATAGGATTGCAAGGTAGTCAAACTACCTTCATCTTCCATTGAAGATTGGCATTGCAAAAGCTCAAGCAACGTGTCGCGGTTTTCATGATCGTTATACAGACCTTCTTTAAAGGCTGCACCAAATTCATTCCAGAAGGTGTTGTATTTCTCTTCATTATTTTTAAGCTTCTTCAGGGCATCCAGCACTTTATTGACAACACCGTTCCCCATTTTCTTCACTTGGCGATCTTGTTGAAGAATTTCACGAGAGACGTTTAATGACAAATCTTCAGAATCCACAACCCCTTTTACAAAGCGCAAGTAATCAGGCAGCAACTCTTTACAATCGTCCATAATAAAGACACGCTTCACATACAACTGCACGCCAAACTTCGCATCGCGGTAGAACATATCCACTGGTGCTTTTGAAGGAATAAACAGCATCAAGCGATACTCTAACATTCCCTCAATTTTCGCACGTATCACATCCAAAGGTTCATTCCAATCGTGTGAAATGTGCTTATAAAATTCATTGACTTCCTCATCGGTCGTATCTTTTTTATCTTTCAACCAGATGGCTTTCATCGAGTTCAGCGTTTCCAGTGTGATGATTTTTTGTGCTTCCGCACCTTCTACAGGATTGCCCTCTTCATCACGCTCAATCTCTTCACGCTCGATGTTCATTTGAATCGGATAAGACACAAAATCAGAATACGTCTTAACAATATTGCGCAGTACCCACTCTTGGGTATAATCCTGCATACCGTCTTCATCATCAGTCGGTTTCAGGTGCAGAGTTATCGACGTTCCCACTTCATCCTTAGAAACTTCTTCCATCGTATAGGTGCCTTCACCGGCAGATTCCCAACGAGTCGCCATTTCTTCACCGGCGCGACGTGTGACCAACTCCACGCGATCCGCAACCATATAGGAAGCGTAGAATCCAACACCGAACTGCCCAATCATATCTGGGCTAGCTGTTTCTTTATTCTCTTGAAGGTTTTTGATGAATTCTTTAGTACCGGATTTAGCAATCGTACCAATTAGGTCTTTCACTTCATCATGACTCATACCAATACCACGGTCATGAATCGTCAAAGTACGTTCATCGGCATCCGATTCAATAAAAATCGTTAATTCTGTTCCGTCATCCATAAACTCCGGATTCTTAACCGACTCAAATTTACGCTTGTCCATTGCGTCAGACGCATTGGAAATCAATTCGCGCAAGAATATGTCTTTATTTGAATACACGGAGTGGATCATCAGATCCAGCAATTGACGTGCTTCAGTCTGGAATTCATGGGTTTCGATGGTGTCACTCATACCAATAGCTCTCCTTTTACTAATTTTTGGTGTTAATAAGGCTTCTATCACGTGCCCGGACGTATTGCACGCGGGCAAATCGGTTCAAAAACGGCCTGTAGTATAGCAAATAAACACGTACCATTGCATATTTGCTCCCCATGGCAATCATGACCTGCTAAGGAACCTTCGAGATAGTTTTGATATTAACTATCTCAAAAGCATAGAATAAAACCCTTAAATATACATCGATTCACCGGGAGACCAAGCATGTCAAAAAAAATTTCACGTCGTAATTTTGTTAAAACCGCCGCTGCTTTCAGTGTTGCCAGCCTCACAACTGGACCCGCTATAGCAAAAACACGCAATGCCAACGAAAAACTCAATGTGGCCCTCATTGGTCTAGGCGGTCAAGGCAACTTCCAGTATAACGGCTTTAAAGGCGAAAACATTGTAGCCATGTGCGACGTAGATTCTGTACGAGCTGGAAAAAAATTCGTCGATTTCGATAGCAAAGCCAAATTCACCGATTACCGCGAAATGTTCGACAAGATGCACAAGTCTATCGATGCGGTCGCTATCTCTACCCCTGACCATTCCCATTTCCATCCCGCTTACATCGCGATGGACCTGGATAAACATGTGTACCTCGAAAAGCCCCTGGCCCACTCTGTATGGGAAGTACGCACGCTCACCAAGAAAGCCAAGAAAAATAAGTTGGTTACACAGCTCGGCTCACAACGCCATGCAAAACCCAATATGCGCCGCGTCGTAGAACTCATCCAATCGGGCGCGATTGGCGATGTCACCGAAGTCCATTCATGGGTCAGTAGCGATCGCGGCATGAAACCGCGCTTAACCGATCCACAAACCATCCCCGAAACACTCGACTATGATCTTTGGCTTGGACCCGCCAAAGACACTCCCTATGATTCACAAATCACCCCCTACGGCTGGCGCTTCTGGTGGGACTACGGCACTGGTGAAACCGGTAACTGGGGTTGTCACATTCTTGATATACCCTACTGGGCACTCGACCTGAAACACTCCACCCGTTGCGGCGCAAGTGGCCCTGAAACGCATGCAGAAATGACCACCAAGGATATGACTTCTTGGTTTGAATTTCCTGCACGCGGCAAACAAGTCCCAGTGAAACTGTATTGGTATCAAGCCAAAGGCGGCCCGGCCATATTAAAAGAATTAAACTTACCGTCTAAAGGCGCCAACACACTGTTCATTGGTTCCAAGGGCATGCTCATAACCGGATTTGATCAACATAAACTTTTGCCCGAAGAAGACTTTAAAGACTTTGAATATCCCGAGCAAAGCATCCCGGCTTCACCTGGCTTCCACAATGAATTCATTAACGCATGCAAAGGGGATAAAACACCCCCTACATGTAATTTTGACTACACAGGCCCTTTGACCGAAACGGTACTGTTAGCCAATAACGCATTCCGCACCAAAGAAGAGTTTGATTGGGACGCGAAAAAAATGATCTGTAAAAATGCACCTAACGCTCAGGCCTTCATCAAACCTACCTTCAAAAAAGGCTGGGACCTCGGTCTAAAATAGTCCATCAAAGGAATACTGCACCATGTATAAACGCTTGAACGACGAACTGCCCCGTGATGGGTGGGATGCTCTCATGATCGGTTCCGGCCCCGGCAGTCTTTCCTGCGCCGCGGCACTCGCCCGCGCTGGGCAACGCGTCTTGGTCCTTGAAAAACACTATGAACCCGGCGGATTCAGTCATACATTCAAACGCAAATCATTTGAGTGGGATGTTGGTGTGCACTATATCGGTGCGGTACATCGAGAATGGTCCGTTGAGCGAAAGACTTTCGATTATGTATCCAACGAAAAACTAAAATGGGCCTTCATGGACTCCCCCTATGATCGCGCCGAAGTCGAAGGGAAATTTTATGATTTCATTCCTAATGAAAAAGAGCAAATTGAACTCTGGGTGTCCAACTTCCCTGAAGAAGAAGAGGCCATCCGAAAATACTGGGCCATGGTGCGCGAATGTGCTTCCTCCTCAGGTAAGTTTTTCGCCGAGAAAGTACTTCCACCTCTCTTGAGTAAAACCATTGGTCGGTTCATGACCTCCACCTTCCGCAAATATTCGGATCGTACCACCTACGATGTCTTGCGTGAACTTACGGACAATGAAACCCTCATTACCGTGCTCTGCGCACAATGTGGCGACTACGGTTTACCCCCTAAAGACAGTAGCTTCGCCATACATGCAATGCTGGTTAACCATTACCGTAGCGGTGCAAACTATCCCATCGGCGGCGCGGCAAAAATAGGCGAGACCATCATTGGCACCATAGAAGCCCATAACGGTGCAGTCGTGCTACGCAGTGGTGTGGAATCATTGCTCATTGAAAATAAACGCGCTGTAGGTGTGCGCCTGGAATCCGGCGAAGAAATCCGTGCCAAGCGCGTCATCAGCGGCATTGGTGCACGCAACACCTACACGCACCTGCTTCCCCAAGAAACCCTAAATGGATTCAACCCCGTGAACGATTTAAAAACCGTTCCCCCATCCACTGGCCACATGTGCCTCTATGTCGGCCTAAACAAATCCGATGCGGAACTCGACTTACCCAAATACAATTACTGGTGTTATGACCCTTATACTGGCGATGGTACGCCCGGCAGCCGTATGCCCACCGTGTACATTTCATTTCCTTCTGCCAAAGACCCTAGCTGGAGCGAAACACATCCCAACACCTCCACTATCCAATGCATTGGTTTATGTAATTTTGACGAAGTAGAGCAATGGGCCGGTACTCGCTGGAAAAAACGCGGTGACGATTACGAAGCACTCAAAGAAGCCTTCAAAGAAAAAATGTGTGAAACTTTATTCCGCTTACATCCCGAATGCAAGGAGCACGTTGCTTGGGCCGAAGTCTCCAGCCCCCTCTCAACTGCACACTTCTCATTTTACGACCAAGGGGAGATCTACGGATTATCCCATACCCCAGAACGCTTCAAACTCGACTGGCTACGCCCACGAACACCCATTAAAGAGTTTTACCTAACCGGGCAAGACATCTGTTCTGCCGGAGTCGTACCCGCCTTGGTCTCCGGGCTCATGACCGCTTCTGCCATCCTTAAAACCAATCTCATCAAAGACATCATGAAAGGCAACGCCCCTTAATGAAATTCCTCTCAGGTATATTGCTAGCTTTTAGCTCTTTCGCTCTTGTTTCAACCACCCATGCCGATCAACGAATTGTGGGCTACTCCATGAACCCCGCTTCCCCTATCGTACAAAACCATTCGGCCAAATACATCACTGATCTCGTCTGGTTTTCCGTAGAGCCCAATACCGACTCCACTATAGACACTACCAATATTTCTGAAGCCGGTTTCAACGCTATCGAAACTATGCGCAGTCAACATGACATCCGTATTCACTTAGCTGTAGGTGGTTGGGGACGATGCGAAGGCTTCGCTGAAGCTACACGTACTCCCGAGTCGCGTGCAACAATGATTAAACACTTGGTGGCCTTATGCAAAAAATACTCCCTGGACGGTATCGATTATGATTGGGAGTTTCCCGAAAACGACCAAGAATACGCCCAGTATTCAGCACTATTAGTGGAAACCAAAGCGGCGATACGCCCATTGAAATTGGAATTGAGCCTAGCCGTATCTCCTTGGCAAACATTCCCTCCCGAAGCAATAGCCGCCTTAGACAGATTCCACTTAATGGCCTACGACTACAATGGCAAGCACTCCGACCCCAAACGCTGCAAAAAAACCGTCGAAAAATTTATTCGACAAGGCGTCCCTGCTGAAAAAATATTTCTAGGCGTCCCATTTTATGGTCGAAGCTTAGCCGATCGAAATCAATCCGCTTCCTACAAAAATCTGTTCGAGAAACACACACTACTGCCCAAGACCGACGAGATTGATGGCATTTATTTTAATGGCCCCAACACCATCGCCGAAAAAACACGCTTTGCCCAGAAGAAACAATTAGGGGGTATCATGATTTGGGAACTCAGCCAAGATACCACAAACGATCAATCTCTCATCACTACAATTCACAACGTAATGAATTCTAAAAAAGATTAAGCGTTCGCAAGCATACGCTCCGTGATTTCCCAGCAAGTCAATTGCATCCTTGGCAAATGAAACGGGCCTTTCCACAAGTTCCCCTTCAATGTTGAGGACACACTCCCGTCTCGATGTAAATACCCAAACCACTCACCGTGTTCCGCATCTGGAAAATGTGCGTAGGCCCACTCATGAACCTGCTGATGCCAGTGAGCATATTTTTCGTCGCCCGTGAGCTCATAGGCCAAAAGTGTCGCGATAATCGTCTCGTTATGGTTCCACCAAAATTTCATATCGTGCCAATATTCCTGCACCGGCTTCCCATACACATCCACAAAATACAAGAGCCCACCATGCTCGCGGTCCCAGCCACGCTCCCACATCCAATCGAGCATCTCCGCACCCATCTTCACCAGCGATTCATCGTTTCGCAGACGGCCTTCTTCCATAATAAACCAGGCCGCTTCGATACTGTGCCCCGGATTCAACATACGCCCATCAAAGTGATCCAAGACCTCGCCGTTCTCGCCTACAGTTTCCATCACCGCCTCAAGATCGGGTTTTAGGAAAGTGGTCCGTATAGTTTCGATAGACTGATCGATAATCGAATTGAAGGAATCGTCGCCCAAATTTTCCCGCATCATCTGCCCCATGTTGATCAAAATCATATGAGGGCCAATACCTTGCATGGGGCGCGTGTCGGGATTCACCTTGGGCGGAATATGCCCATCTTCGGTATTGTACTGCACAAATAAATCAAATAGTCGACGTGCTTCTGTTTCCGCCTCTTTATTGCCTGTAGCTTTAGCATACGCCGAGAATGCCATCGCACCAAAGGCTTCGCTAAACACATACCGCCGTTTACGTAAAGGCTGCCCTTCTTGCGTCACCTGAAAAAACATACGCCCATCGGTATCGACAGCATGCGTCTTCAAAAAGTCTATGCCATGGGTACAAGCATCCAACCATTCTTCACGCTGCTCGACTCGGTTGTATAATGCTCCCAACATCCAAGTAAATCGCCCATGCTGCCAAATACCTTTATCTGTATCCACAACTGAACCATCGCGATCGAGACAAAAGGTAAACCCGCCATGCTCACGATCGATCCCGTGCTCCATCCAGAAAGGAATCGTATCCTGCAACAAACCATCACGATACGTATCGCGCAACGACTCTAAACGTTCCGACGTCATAAAATTAATCCTATATTTTCCCGGCTTTCGCCATATCATCCGCTAACTTCACACGATAGGCTTCACGCGCTACCACGTCTTCTTTTGCATTGGCCGAAAAGTATACCAACCCTAAGGCTTGTCGACTGCGTGTAGGACTGTTATTACCGCTAGCCCAATGTACCGTCAACGCATGGTGTGCCAGCAAGTCGCCTAGCTGGGCATGCATTGCCACATCATTTGTAGATCCCACAAACTGTTCCGGCTCGGCTAACCCTTGTGAAAAACCTAAGGTCGTTGTTCGACCATGATCCAGCATACCGCCCAAGTGCGAGCCGCGCGCATAATGCACACAACCGTTTTCATCGTCCACTTCTTCAAGTGCCAACCACATGGTCACGGCTTCACAAGGGTCCAGCATAAAGTAATATCCATCCTGATGAGCCGGCGTTGGCTGACCGATTCCGGCACACTTATTGAAGTACTGAAGGTTTTCCGCTATTACTGGACCTTTTAAAACAACCTCAGCCAGTTGCTTCGCTTTACCATTTATTAACGATCCGAAATATTCATCCAGCTCATGCATATTTTGCAATTGTTTGAGTGTACCCACATCGGATTTGTCTTCATAGAAAACATGCTCTTTGGGCATAGTTGGCACAATGTCGCGCACGAAGCGCGCTAAATGTTCACGTGCCTCAGCAATTTCATCCGAAGATAAAAAGCTCGGTAAGCGCACATAGCCATCTCTATCAAACGCTTCTTGTAGATGTTTCACGTCCATAGTCTTATTTCCCTGCATCTTTGAGTACATCTTTACCGTCCGACACCCATTCCAAATTAAACGAAGCAAATCGAATGGTGTCATAAGCGTCTTTATCGCCAGTCTCAAATAAACAACCAATCTCACCATTGGCTACACGTGTCAATGCAGAATATGCAAATCGACCCTCAACCAATTCTTTACTAGTCGACCAGCTATCCCCATCGTCATAACTCACAAAAACCGTTCCTTTCGTACGCGAACGCTGTGCTACAGGCCCTGTATACACCAATCGGCCTTTCTCACCATCCTTCGCATCCGAAAACCGAATGAACCCACCATTACATTGAGGTTCTGTTTGCTCTTCAATATCCACTAACGGTGTCCATGTCTCCCCACCATCTTCACTCACCGCTGTTTTGCGATGACGATTTCCATTGTAGCTGCGTGAATTGATCCGTACTCGACCATCGGACAATTCAGCCATCAATACTTCATTCCCCAATCCTTTACCATCGCCACGGCCATCCCCATTGGGTGCGACGTTGCCATAGGACCAAGTCTTACCCAAGTCATCGCTGTAGACCGCATACACACGCCACTCCTTAAAGGGACCTTGGTTAAACGGCATAATAATTCGTCCGGCATACTTCCCATTGCGCAACTGGATTCCGTTCCCCGGCCCACTCGCTATCGATGTAACCACATTCGGTCGTTTTGTCGTTGGTGTAATATCTTCCCACTCAGACCAGGTTGAACCATCATCATCGCTATACATTAGGAGATTTTTACAAATGTTGTCTCCCTCCACGCCCGGCTCGACTCCACGCTCACCGCCGGATTCCGCTGGGTAGTGCTGGAACATCAACAGCACACGGCCTGTCTCTCGAACAACTACCACACATGGGTTGTTCAAGGAATTTTCGACATCAGCCGCAATTAATTTCACCGGTTCCCAGGTTAGACCATTATCCCGGCTACGCTTCATCACGATGTCATTCTGAGCATGGTCACTCCGAGTAACACGCCCTTCAGCAAAGGCCAACAAAGCGCCGGATTGTGTAGTCGTTATCGCCGGAATCCGATAGGTGTGATACCCTTCTTCACCGCCTACAAAAACATCTTGAAAACGTAACTTTTCTTCGCCAGCATGCGCCGTCAAACCACACCACCCTATTGCCACCAACAATGGCACACATAAAAACACTCTTAAATACTTCATTTACTTCGTCTCCTTGCCCATGGCCATGAGCTGTGATTGCATACCTGCTTGCAGGTGTTTAGTCATTAAATCTTGGGCCTTCTCAATATCACCTTGCCCTATCATGCGTGCCAAGCGCGCATGCTCTAGACACGTCCTACACACTTCTGAAAGATGAACCGATCGGGGTTTTGAATAAATAATGGCGGAAAGCAATTGCAGTTGTTCAATCGTTCGACTTAACCAAGGGTTACCCCCTACCGAAAACATGCTTTGGTGAAACGAAAGTTCCAGATCCAACCATGCTTTACGTTGTGCAGCACTTGCCACCTGTCCATCTTCATCACGAATTTCACGCGCAATCTCCATTCCCGCCTGCGCAATAGCTTTCAATTCTGCAATTTGATCCGGGCGTGCATGTACCGCAGCCAATGCCGCAGCAAAACCTTCCAATAATTCACGAATTGCATACAAATCGATAAAGTCTTGTTTGGTTAATTTACGCACATACGTTCCGGCACCGGGTATTTGTTCAACCACGCCATCGCTAACCAATCGATGTAAAGCTTCACGCACAGGCACCGGACTCACACCCAATTCCTTACCCAATGTACGATTTACCAAGCGCATACCGGGTTGAAATTCTCCCGTAATGATCCCTTCGCGAATGTGTTCATACACGGCTTGTGATGAGTTCGCTTGGCTCATGGCGCATCTCCCTTATTTCGATTCCGTAGTTCTGATAAGCGCTCCGATAACTGCTTAATGGTCTTAAAATTTTTGAGATGCATTGCTACGTTTACTGTTTCTCCACTGTCGTTGTTGTGATCGTACAATTCGCGTGCAACAATTTTTCCCGTTTCATTTTCAATCCATTCGATATACCGCCAACGATCGGTGCGCAATGAATAGCCCATATTTTTTCCGCCTAAATTTGCATTTCCACCACGTGGATACTGAGTCAACACCGCATCCTTCCATTGCAAATCCGGTGTATCAAATAAAGGGACAAAACTTTTACCTTCTAAATGATCCGGCACTTTAAATCCTGTGAGCTCAACCAATGTTGGATACAAATCCAATAACTCCACCAATGCAGATGACTGCATACCTGATGCTTTCATACCCGGTGCACGCACCAATAATGGAACCCGCGCATCCAACTCATAATTCGTTGTTTTGCCCCAAAGCCCCTGCTCACCTAAGTGCCAACCGTGATCCGCAAACACCACAACCACCGTATTCTCTGCCAAACCCAAGCGTTCCAACTCTGCCAATACCTGCCCCACCTGCGCATCAATATAACTAATGCAGGCATAATACCCATGCTTTAAGTTGCGTTGGTTCGCTTCTGTAAATTCACCGCGTCGAGGTTGATCCGTGTAACGACGCACCTCCCCCGATCCGTGTCCAGCCATTTTCGGCGCACCCTCAGGCAAAGTCATGTGCTTCGCTATTTCAATTTCTTTAGGATCATACAAATCCCAATATTTTTTAGGCGCTACAAAAGGCGTATGGGGTTTAATATATCCAACGCCCAGGAAAAAGTTTTCGTCGGGTTTAGCTGCTCGTTCACGCAAGGCCTCTATCGCAGCCTTTGTCACTTTTCCATCGAAAAGGACCGAATCCTCTACATCTGGTGCTTCGGTCATATTTCCAAACACTAATTTCTTAGTCCAATCATCCGGCTCTGGATTTTCAGGTTTGTACATATTTTGATACGCTAACTTACCGCTCGCAATGCCTTCTTCGGTGTAATAATAGCGTGGACCAAATCGAGTGGCTGGAACAGACCACGACTCCGGATCACCCAGGGTATCCCACACTGTTTTGCTCGTACCATCTGGAAGAAAGCCATGGTAAATTTTCCCGATTCCTTCTGCATGATACCCCTGCTCTTTAAAAAACTGAGGCAACGTCACCACATCTTTCAACTTCTCTCGAAAATGCACATGGTTTCCCGTCACCCCAATCGTCTCTGGACGCATACCCGTCATCAAACTGGATCGCGAAGGATTACACACTGCTTGTTGGCAATATGCTCGATTAAACTGGAGGGCATTTTTTGCAAAAGAATCTAAATTTGGACTTTGAATATGCTCGGCCCCATAACTGTTCAGTTCTGGGCGCAAGTCATCAATTGCAATAAACAGCACATTTTTCGCTGCCTGTGCAGAAGTACTAAATATACATCCCATCAGCAAAAGCCATAGCTGCATTTTCCACTTGGTACTAGTATGTGTAATCATTGCTTTTCTGCCACCAATGTATTGAGGGTTGACTTATGTAATAACATGTAATAACATATCAACGATTGTCTTATTTGTCAATACAGAATTCCTCTACAACCCTCAAGGAAGTAGCCTATGGCCACCATTAAAGGACTTTTACCCGCTGCTCTGACACCCATGAGTGTAAACGGCGACATCAATATAGATGCCGTACATGACCAAGCTGCATATTTCACCCAAGTGGGCGCTGCTGGCGTATTTATCAACGGCACATCCGCTGAATGGACTTCCCTTACCATTGATGAGCGAATGTCCCTCACATCAGCATGGGGCACCTACAACAGCGCCACATTCAAGGTTATTGATCATGTAGGCCACCACAGCCAACGAGACGCTATACACTTGGCCAAACACGCCCAAGAGTGCGGTGTCAGTGGCATTAGTGCGGTAGCGCCTTCCTATTTCCCCATGAACTCAGCCCAATCCATTGTTGATTGGTGTGCACCGATTGCTGAAGCGGCCAGCAATTGCCCCTTTTACTATTATGATCTCCCCCAGCTCACCGGAGTAAGTGTTCCTGCATATGACTTTGGGCTTCTTGCCAAAGAACAAATACCCACCTTTGCTGGCATCAAATATAGTGGAATCGACCCTGCTGGCTTACAGCGCTGCTTAAGTTTAGGGGATGAATACGATATATTCTGGGGATCCGATGAAAATCTCCTCGTCGGTCTCGCGTTTGGTTGCCAAGCTGCTGTAGGTAGCACCTACAATGTTTTCCTAGAGCATTATTCAAAAATTATTCTCGCCTTTGAAACTGGGGACCATTCCCTGGCGCAAGGTCTACAACGCGAAGCTTTGTGCATGGTCGAACACCTCATTCCCAACGGTGTAATCCCTTCTCTCAAGGCCATACAACCCCTTACAGGTTATAGCCTTGGAGCATCACGCTTACCCTTCAAACCACTCGATAATTCCGTTACAGATTCTCTACAAGAAACAATCAAATCCATGGGAATTCTCGACACAGTTTAAAATTTTTTACAATTTACTGATATCGATTTTTTCACATCCAGAATACATCTCACAGACATCATATTAAGAGCCACCCCGATATATGCCCAGTGGCAATGGATTAAGGGTGAACCAACCAAGGTGACGAGGAGATGTACCATGTCAGAAGAAAATGTATCACGACGCGATTTTTCAAAGCTGGCTGTAGCCGCAGCAGCAGGATTATCAGCCATCGGCGGAACAGCATTGGCCGCTGAAAAAAAAGAAGGGTCTAAAAAGAAAAAGAAGCCATTCCCTGTAGATCCCGCTTTACTACTTTCCGATCCCAATGTGTGTAAAGGCTTAAACATTTGCGGAGGCCACGGAAAAGGTGATCACACCTGTGCTGGCCAAGCAGCTTGCGCCACTGCGGCAAAGCACGCATGCACCGGACACAATGAATGCAAAGGCCAAGGCGGTTGCGGTGGTTATCCCGGACAAAACGCATGTAAAGAACAAGGCTACTGCGCAGTACCTTTAAACAAAGACGCTTGGAAACTAGCCCGTAAACAGTTTGAACATATTATGAAAGATATGGGCAAAAAAGTCGGCTCAGTTCCTACCGCTTAATTTCGCTCTTCCCGTCGTGTGTGATCCGGCGAGTCGTAGTTTTCGACTTCTTACGGCTCGCCGGCATCATACACAACACTACACAAGGATTTGCTTATCATGACCGCTCCACGACTGGGACACTCTAACCTCGGACTCGGGGTTGGACTACGCACAGTACACTTCGAACACATTTTGAACCATTGGCCCGAAGTAGACTGGTTTGAAATTATCAGTGAAAATTTTATGGATTCGCAAGGACGGCCGAGGTACATACTGGATCAAATCGCCGAACGCTACCCCATCGTGATGCATGGCGTATCCATGTCAATTGGCTCTACCGATCCACTCAACATGGACTACCTACACGGCCTTAAGAACCTCGCAAAAGATGTAAAAGCCCATTGGGTATCCGATCATATTTGCTGGACAGGCGTCGCGGCCAAAAACACCCACGACTTACTACCTATTCCTTACACAGAGGAAACATTAAAGCACGTTTCCGACAGAGTCAATACGGTTCAAGACGTATTGGAACGCCCACTCGTTTTGGAAAATCCCAGTACCTATGTAGAGTTTCAAGGCTCCAACATGAGCGAGCAAGAATTCATCACACGCCTTGCACAAGATACCGGATGCGGTCTCCTACTTGACGTAAACAATGTCTATGTATCCAGTTTTAATCACGACAAAGAACCTATCGACTTTATCAAAGAAATTCCGCACGAACATATTGTTCAATTCCATCTTGCTGGACACACCAACTACACCACACACCTTATCGATACGCACGATGGTCACGTCATCGACCCAGTATGGGAACTCTATCGCTTGGCGCATGAACTCACCGGCGGGGTGTCAACATTGCTTGAGTGGGATGCAAACATTCCGCCCTTCCCTGAATTACACCAAGAAGTCCTCAAAGCAAAACAGTTTATGGGCGAGCACTTGCCTAAGTTTGAAATTCATATCGATCAAAAAACAGAAGCAAGCGGCAAAGAATCGCTTTCTACACCACTGCACTTTGTCCCCGTGGATGTCGAGTAAATGGCTACAGAATCCAAAAACACCGATCTTCCAGAGCTTTCTATTGTTCAACAATGGTTTCATTCTGTTGTGACACATCCTGAAGGTATAGAACAGGGCGTCAACTCCAGTAAAGCCCTCGATCTCATTCCTATGAGCCGGAACGATCTTGAACACATGGTTACACGTTCCGAAAAAGTTTCTGCACATGACCGAATGAACATCTATGCCAATGCCTACTATGCCCGCCTAATTGAATGCCTCGGGGAATCTTATCCGGTCATGAAACGAACGTTGGGCGAAGAGGCATTCAACGGATTCTGTTTTGCTTATCTCCAAGAATACCCTTCTACATCCTACACCTTAGGGCACTTGGGCGATAATTTTGAACGCTTTTTAACCGACACACGACCAGATGCCGATGACCCTCAACTCGGATGGCCAGATCTATTAATCGACTTGGCTCGTTTGGAATGGACCATCCTCCAAGTTTTTGACGGGCCCGGTATCGAAAAGACCACCACCCTGCAATTAACCGATTTACAGGCCATCAAACCTGATCAATGGCTATCAGTTAAATTGCAATTGGTTCCCTGTCTCGAATTATTGGCCCTTCATTATCCACTCAATGAATACTACACCGATGCCCGCCAACAATCTGATGACACCAAAATAGATATCCCAGAGGCCAAGCAAACGTTTCTGGCAATAACACGTCGGGATTACATCGTACGGCGACACGAAATATCCAGTGTGCAATACATACTACTCTCGGCCCTCAAAAGCGGCCACACCTTAGGCGACGCATTGGAACGTGCAGCAGCGCGATCTTCACTCAATGATGAAGCCCTCGCCAATGAACTTCAACATTGGTTCAGAGAATGGGTAGAGTTTAGTTTCTTCTAATCCATTATGCCTTAGTTGCACCGCCCTTTCTTTCACACGTAGAATCATCCTAGTCATCGTTCATCAACTCTAGGATAGTCCATGCGCTCGATACCCTTCATTCTAACTTTATTAATCTCTTTAATCTTCGCGTCTTTTGCAAATGCCACCCCCGAACAACCCAACATCATCCTCTTCTTGGTTGATGACATGGGCTGGCAAGATACCTCCGTTCCCTTCGCAGATGAGCGCACACCTTTCAATGACCACTATCGCACTCCCAGCATGGAGCGCCTTGCGGCCCAAGGTATCCGATTTAGCAATGCTCGTGCCCACGCCGTGTGCAGTCCTACTCGCACTTCCATCATGACTGGACACAACCCCGCACGCCATCGCGTCACCAACTGGACCCTTTATCCTGACAAAAACCAATCCGGTCAATGGGGTCGTACCGACTCTCCAGCCAATTGGCGACTCGAAGGTATCCAAGACACCGACATCACGCTGCCTAAGCTTTTACAACAAGCTGGCTACTTCACTATCCACGCGGGCAAAGCCCATTGGGGAGCCATCGGCACCCCCGGATCCGATCCTCGAAACCTCGGTTTTGATGTTAACATCGCTGGCCACTCCGCTGGCGGTCCCGGTTCCTATCAAGGACTTAAAAATTTTGGCAACAAAGAAAAAGGTGGGCACACCTTACCGTGGGGCATTCCCGGCCTTGAGCAATACCACGGCCAAGACATCAACGTCACCGATGCCACCACACTCGAAGCCAAGAAAGCTGTAAGCCAAGCGGTGGATGAAGGCAAACCATTCTACCTCTATCTAGCGCACTATGCTGTTCACGTCCCTCTCGAACCCCACAAAGATCACATCAAGGAATATGAAGGCCGTACTTACAACAACACCGATATCGATATTCCCAAGTCTGAAGAACAGTATGCTTCCATGGTTCAAGGTATGGACGCCAGTCTCGGCGATATTATGGACCACGTAGAGTCCCTCGGCGTAGCCGAAAACACACTCATCATTTTTACTTCTGACAACGGCGGTCTTAGTGTCCATGCCCGCGGTACCACCCCCATGAACACCGGGAAAGATACCCACAATTGGCCGGTACGTTCAGGCAAAGGCTCCGCATATGAAGGCGGCACCCGAGTGCCTTTTATTGCTGCCTGGTCAAAGCCTAACATCAACAACGTCCTCCAACAAGCGCTCCCCCTAGAAGCCAACGCCATTTCCGATCAACCTACCATCTCCGAAGATCTCTTTCCTACTATCCTCTCTGTGGCCAAAGCCAAAGACAAACTACCCAGCAATTACATTTTGGACGGCCAGGACATCAGCCCACTCCTGAGCCAGAAGCAAAAAAATTCCAATCGCCCCATCTATTTCCACTATCCTCATGTGTGGGGACCCAAAGGCCCCGGTTACGAACCCCATAGTGCAGCCGTCTATGGCCAATGGAAACTCATCTACTTTTACAATACTCAACGTTGGGAACTCTACAACCTGAACAAAGACCTTGGTGAAAAAAACAACCTTGCCTCAGAAAACCCCAAACGTCTAAAACGGCTCGCGAAAACTATGAAAGAGGACTTTATAAAGATGGGTGCACAATGGCCCATCGATCGTAAAACACAACAACCCGACCCCATTCGTCTCCCCGAAGAAATAACTCTGGGTAAACGACCCAATATCGTCGTCATATTTGCCGATGATTTAGGGTACCGTGATCTCGGCACGTATGGTGCCGAAGGCTATACTACGCCCCATCTCGATCGCTTAGCCAAAGAAGGTATGCGCTTCACCGATTTCTATTCCTGCTCACCCGTGTGCTCTCCATCGCGTGCAGGTCTCTTGACCGGTTCCTACCCCATCCGAGTAGGCGTACCCAATGTACTTGGCCCCAAATCCACCATAGGCCTCAATCCCAAAGAATTTTCCATGGCCAAAATGCTCAAGACTCAAGGGTACAATACCGCTTGTTATGGCAAATGGCACCTTGGGCATCAAAAAGAACTCTTGCCCATGCAACAAGGCTTTGATGATTACTTCGGCCTGCCCTACTCAAACGACATGTGGCCCCATCACCCTACAGGTGGATCAAAATATCCCCCGCTTCCTCTTTTGGATAAAAACAACGTTATCGCAACAAACCCGGATCAAACCCAACTTACTACATGGTATACCGAACGTGCTGTAAACTTTATCAATCAGCAAGATCACTCGACGCCATTCTTCGTATACCTCCCCCATAGCATGCCCCACGTGCCACTCTTCGTTTCTGATAAATTTAATGGGAAATCCAAGAATGGAATTTACGGCGACGTAATTATGGAAATCGACTGGTCAGTCGGCCAGATCGTTAAAGCACTCAAACGCAAAGGTTTCGGCGAAAATACCATTGTGATCTTTTCCTCAGATAATGGCCCATGGCTCAGCTACGGTGACCACGCCGGATCGGCATTGCCTCTGCGCGAAGGCAAAGCCACCACCTTTGATGGCGGTCAACGAGTACCCTGCATAGCGTGGTGGCCCAAAACGATTCCTGCAGGCAGCGTCAATACCGAATTCGCTGCTATGTTCGATTGGTTACCAACTTTCGCACACGTTTCGGGCGCTGCGTTACCCGATAACCACATCCTCGATGGGAAAAATATTTCCTCCCTGCTCACCAATCCACACGAGACACCAACGCCTCATGACGCCTACTTTTTCACTTTAGGTAGAACTGTACAAGCAGTCCGATCAGGGGACTTTAAATACCACGATAAACATTCTTATCGTACTCTCATTTCAGATGGAAAAGGCGGATACCCCGGCGAGTATGATCGTAAAGCAAGCGTAGGACCGGCCTTGTTTAATCTCAAAGACGATATCGGCGAAACCAAAAATCTTATTGATCAACATCCTGAAATTGCAAACGCATTACAAACCCGTATCGACGAATTTCGCATTGACCTCCAAGAAAACTCTCGTCCACCCGGAACCGTATCTACACCTTGATCTCCACCCATCGCTATGCTAGCCTGAATCGTTACTATCCAACTTACAATTCAGCGGAGGTGTGTGGTGCGAAAAATATCTTTTTTAATATGGGTTCTGGTTGTATTCGGTCCCCTCAACGCGATTCACGCAGCCGAATATCCTTCCGGCATCACCAATCAAGAAGCCGTTGCAGCAGTTACTGCAGGAAAACTGAAGGAAGCCAACGCATCTTGGTGGGGTTTCGATCTCCAAGACTCCACTGACGCCATACAAGCCGCCATCGATTCCGGCGCCCCCAAAGTCACCATCCCTTTCATGGGAAAACCTTGGATAGTTCGACCTTTAAAAATGCGCAGTGATTTAGAACTTACACTCGAACCCGGCGTAATCCTCTATGCCAAGAAAGGCGAGTTTCTTGGTCGAGGCGATAGCCTCCTTGCTGCGACCAATGCATCCAACATCAAGATTACGGGCTATGGTGCAACCATCAAAATGCGCCATAAAGAATATCTCCTACCGCCGTACGAAAAAGCCGAATGGCGTATGGGACTCCGGTTTGACGGATCAACCAACATTGAAGTATACGGGCTACGCATTGAATCCAGCGGAGGCGACGGCATCTATATCGGTACCACTGGACAACAACAATACTGCAAAAATGTGACCATCAAAGACGTCACCTGCTACGACAATCATCGTCAGGGCATCAGCGTAATTGGTGCCGAAAATCTCCTTATCGAAAACTGCACCTTTGCCAGTACTTGGGGTACAGCCCCCTCTGCAGGCATTGACCTCGAGCCCGATAGCCCCACTCAACGGCTCGTCAATATCGAGATAAAAAATTGTATTTTCGAGGACAACGAAGGCCATGAAGTGCTCGTTTATCCAAAAAATTTGGATGAAACTGCTCCCCCCATTTCCATCCGATTCGAAAACTGCGTCATGCGTAAGACAACCATGAAACCCGTTGAAGACCAAGTTGGCCGTAACAACGACACCCACGGCTGGGCCGGCATTTCCATAGGGGCCGTGCACGACAAAGGACCCGGTGGTCTAATCGAGTTCATAAACTGCACCGTCGAAAACACCGGGAAAGAAAGTGTTAAAATATTCGATAAATCCGATCACGACACCAAAATCCGATTTAAAAACTGTCACTTCAAAAATCCATGGAATGTATTTCACAAAGACTACGGTGATCTGCGTGTGCCCATCCTTTTCGAAACACGACGTCCCTATATCAGCGAACGCGTAGGCGGAGTGGAATTCATTGATTGCCATGTTTGGGACACTGTTAAACGTCCTGTCTTTGCCTACTCCCAAAACAACGCCGATTACGGACTCCACGGCATTAAAGGGCGCCTATTTGTCCACTCCCCCCACGAACCCATTACCTGGGTCAATAGCGCCTCTACAAACATTGACCTCGAACTTGTTCATGTTAACGACACCGGAGAGACCATCGACCACACCCCTGACGCCGATGCGGAATAAAATTACCTTAGTCCATCAGAGCAAGAGTCACACTTTTTGTTTTTAGAAAAGTGTTCTCCTCCACATAACACCATAATTGGCACCCAGAACATGAATAAATCGGATAATTTCTTCTTATATAGTGAGAAATTGCCTTAAAATCTCATTAAATGCCCCGCAGTGGCCCCCTTTATATAAATCCAGATCATTTAAAAATATAACTTTACTTACCGGTAAGGTTATGTTAATATTCATTCAAATTTAACGCGGGACACATCGAAAAGATACCGATGAGCTCTCAAAACGAACACACTGGACGGTTACATGACCCAATCAGCCCGCGCACAGAAAACGCGCGATAAAATACTCGAGACGGCCAATGATTTGTTTTATACACAAGGCTACCGCGCGACCGTAGTCAATCAAATCATTGAAGAAGCTGGCGTATCCAAACCCACCTTCTACAGCCACTTCCCTTCAAAGGAAGATTTGTGTCTCGCCTATTTAAAAGAGAGACGGTCAAGTAACATCAGCCAGTTTGCCTGTGCCATTGATGAGGCTTCCACTCCCTATGAACGCTTTATGAGCCCTGTTCGTATGCTTAGAGTGGCCATGGTTAATAGCGATTATCGCGGCTGTGCCTTCTTTAATATACTCGTAGAAATTGCCGATAATGACAACGCCATTTCAAAACAAGTACGTAAATTCAATGATGGCTTTCGTATGATGATGTTAAAAGTATCGAAAGACCTGGTTAAATCCGATCCCCAATATGCTCATTTGGATCCTCAGTATTTAGCCGATGCATACTATTTGACCTTTAACGGCGCTATCATGTTTAGCCAGGAATACCGCGAACCCTGGGTACTCGATTTAGCCATTGAGCAAGTTAGCCGATTGCTCACGCCTCCGGCCTAAGCCGGGTTATCACACGTTCAAAAGAGTCGGTTCTCTTTTAACCCATAGTATACTTACTGGTAAGTAAAGGTATACGCCACAAAATACTTACCAGTAAGTTAAGTTTAAACGAAACACCCTAAATTTGAGGAGGGAAACAAAATGAAAACAGCAATTCTAATGTATGGAACGATCGTCTACACGATTTTTCTGGGAGTATTCTTGTACTTAATCGGCTTTGTTGCCAATGTCTTGGTTCCAAAAGGAATTAACGACGGCATTGAAGGCCCCATGAGTACCGCAATCATCATCAATGTATCGTTGATTATGCTTTTTGCCGTACAACACACCATTATGGCCCGATCACGATTCAAGCGCTGGTTCACCAAAGTCGTTCCACAATCCGCCGAACGCAGTACATTCGTATTGATCACCGCAGCTATATTGATGCTAATGTTTTGGCAATGGCGCCCCATGACTGGTATCGCATGGGACATTGAAAATCCGTATGCCCGAATTTTGATGTATTCACTCAGTGGTTTCGGTTGGGGCTTGGCTTTGCTCTCTACATTCCTGATCAATCACTTTGATCTCTTCGGACTGCGCCAAGTCGTCTTACAATTCTTCGGCAAGGAATACAACCCTGTCCCCACCAAAGTGGTATCACTCTACCGCATGGTACGAAACCCATTAATGCTCGGATTCATCATCGCATTCTGGGCCACCCCTACAATGACCATGGGACACTTACTATTCGCCATTACTTACACCAGCTACATCCTAGTCGGTATTCAATTCGAAGAGCGTACACTGTCCAATGAATTGGGCGAAGTATACCGTGCATACCGGAAGCGCACACCCATGTTAATTCCAACTCTCACCCTAGGCGAACGAAGCATCGAACACCATTCAGATGCTATGCCCAGTAAAGGAAACTAGTCATGATTATTACGTACACCTACCCCATGATCTCCGTCGAAGATCTCAAGCAAAAGCACAACTTCAAAGAAACCAATTCCATGCCCATGGTCTGGTGGTACTGGCTAGCCAGCGCCAGCTTACTCACCATCGGTGTAATGGGATGGTCCATCGGGTTCGCTCTTGCTATAGCATTAACCAGTATACAAGTCGGACACTTTTTTGCACGCGAAGGCTCCATCAAAGCCTTTCCCGTTCAGTTGCGGATCGCTTACTTGGCCATCCTACTGGTCGCAGCCATAGAACCGCTTAACTGGCTCTATTACATCCCTGCCGTAGGCACTTGGCTGGTTGTCGCCACAGGCTATTGCTTATTGGCACGCGGATTAACCTTGATGCCTTGGAACCGCAAAGAACCCTTGACGGTTAATCTCGTTTGGGAAACCTTCACCGTTCGTGCAACACGTAAAGACGAATATTCAGGAAAAGTCTTTCGTATTACCGACTGCAATGCCTGCTCCAATTCATACTGCAGCTAAAAAAAACAGGCCTATGAAGAAAACTCTTCATAGGCCTGTTTAAGTATATAGATTAGATCGTCACCATCGCATCGTCATCACCAGCACTTGCCAAAGGATCCTCATCCCCTAAGGCACTACGCAACTGCTTAAAATCACGGGTTAACGCTTCCTTCGTCAGGAAGTAATCACTCGAATGTACAATGAGATTGGCCCCCATCTCTGCCCAACGCTGGGTTTGCTCCATACCAAAAGAATAATGATACCCCACGCCTATTCCAGCACTGCGCCCTGCCTCAATTATCCGGCCAATCGCTTCGGTAAACTTGGGGTTGCTATAGTCTTCAGGAATGTCCATATTAATCGATAAATCATGCGGTCCAATCAATAAGGCATCCACATCAGGAATTGCGCAAATGTCATCCAGCATTTCCATTGCCTTAACACTCTCGATATTCACTACACACAAGTTGTGTTGATTCATATCGGCGATATAACTTTTCGTGGGTTCTTCAAGTGGCACTTCACCCGAAAGTGTTTGCGCTAAACGAATGCCTTTTAGCGGACGATACTTTGTGGCTCCACGGAGAATCTGCACCTCTTCCAACGATTCGCAATAAGGCGATACTACTCCCCGGCCACCAGCATCGATAGCCATGTTGGCCAAGGCCGGATCACAAGCAGGTATTCGCACCAATGGCGGTAAACCCAAACCATTAAAAGTCTGGCACATCCAAGACAATTGATTGCGATCCATCGGGATGTGTTCGGTGTCGATAAAGACAAAGTCTGCACCCGTTTGCGCAATCATGGCTGGCCATACAGGCGAAGTGGATACAACACACGTTGCATACACCCGCTCACCCGCATGTAATTTCCGTTTGAGTTCAGCGCCCGTCATGGTTATTCGCTAGCGCCCCATGAAGTAATGGATTTTTCATCAAAGACGGCGTGCATAATCGTTGTACGCAAGTTGGTTGTATAAATGCAGTGGAATTTTCCGTCACGCGTTTGAATCATATACGGGTATGCATAGGTATTGTCGCCGCCACCAATGTGACGTTTGTATTTATAGGTCTTCCCGTTGTCTTCGGAAATCGCTACTGTGAGCGGCGTGCGATCCCAACCGGAATCATTGTAGACCAACACAATTTTGCCTTCAGGCGTACGCACTAAATCAACCGCAGAGTTCGGATTCGGAATGTCAGTATCAACACCTTTACTCCATGTATACCCGCCGTCTTTAGATTCAGATTGCACCATAAAGCCGGCATGATCCGGACCATAACCACCCGCACGGCGCATATACGCCAACAAATGATCGTCAGAAATTTGCACTACTTGTGGTTGTAAATTTCCTATCTTCGAATAAATTTTATTCGTCGGTTCCCACGTTTTTGTTTCCTGTGAATACCGTAAAAAATAACTAGCCGTTTCATTCGTCATTTCCTCGCGATCACTTCCCTTCTCGTCATACATAGGAAGTAAGTAATCACCATTGTTCAACACCAACACTTTACCGCGCACCATGCTGCCCTGTTCAAAGGCAACCATAAACGAATCAGACCAGGTCTTCGCACCATCATAGGAAACTTTACCTTTCACACGAGACTCAGACCACGTCGGCCCATACTGCGTGTTATAAAAAAGCCATACTACGCCATCGGGTGCCTGGAAGATTACTGGATTTCCGTCACCACGGAAAGGCGTATCCGCAATAATTTCAGGTTTGGACCAGGTATTGGGCTCTTCCAATAAACGCGAACCATACACAGCAGTATTTTGATCATACTCACCAGCACCCCCATAGTAGGAGATATACAAGGTGCCATCGGCAAGTTCTTCAATACAGGCAGGATGTTTATAAATACCCACATGTTCAGAGCCAAAAGCTCGGTAAGTATCAATCGTAATCGCAGGTTTTTCCTGTGCTTGCGCAATGCTTGCAACAATCATTAATGCCGCGCTAATGATAAAAGTATTTCTTAACATGGTGATTATCCTTCAGGTTCATTCCAAAATTTGAAGCGTTTATAGTACCAAACATAAGCCTAGAAAAGAAGATCGCACACGAACAGTTTATTACCTTTGGCCCTGCCCATGCCTGGACAACCTAGCTTCAAATCCCTGTTTTTAGGTACAATATGGGTTATGTCTACACTTGACCTCGTAAAAACCTTTCAATTCGAAGCTGCACAACACAGTCCTTATGCAGACGATCCCGCTCGCTTGCATGGGCACAGCTACACCCTCGATCTTGTGGTTGAAGGCCCCCTTGACTCCGAAATGGGCTGGGTCATGGACTATGCCGATATTTCCAAGGCTTTTGCACCCATATATAATCAACTTGACCATCAGACCTTAAACGATTTGGATGGAATTACAGATACCAGCTTACCCACCTTGCGCAATTGGATATTCGAGCACACCAAAGCCCGCATTCCCATGCTCAAAGATGTGCATGTGGAAATATCCGGAAGCTGCGCATTTGCACCCCAGTCCCTAAATGCCGATGCGCGCACACAATTACCCGATCGCATTCGATTTGGTTTTGAAGCCGCCCATGCCCTCAATCAATTACCGCAAGACCACAAATGCCACACTATGCATGGCCATAGCTTTCTTGTTGATGTAGCCGCTAGCGATCTCACATCGCTTAAATCTGACCTCAAAAAATTATATGACCGACTCGATCATCGATGTCTCAATGACATCGATGGACTCGAAACTCCCACTTCCGAAGTACTCGCTATTTGGATTTGGAATTCTTTAGCCGAAACCCGGAGCAACCTCACTGCTGTGATGGTTGCCGAAACGTGTACAGCAAGGTGTATCTACCATGGACAATAAAATCCACCCCAAAGACCAATTCCAAGCCCACGACCGTTCCATTCCATTTAAAGATGCCGACGCCATCGACACTGAAGTGCTCGAATGCTTCGCCTACGAATACGCCGACTCCCCCACAGGTGACATCGAAATTGTCACCGACACCCAAGAGTTCACAAGCGTATGCCCCTTCTCCGGTCTGCCAGACTTTGCCAACGTGACCATCACCTACACCCCCGATCGCAACTGCATCGAGCTCCGTTCCTTAAAATACTATCTCATGTCCTATCGCGACGTGGGAATTTGGTACGAACATTTAGTGAATCGTATGCTCGAAGACCTCATTAAAGTTGTAGAACCCAAACACATGCTCGTAGAAGTTGCCTGCAACGCACGTGGCGGCCTAGTGAGTACAGTAAGAGCGGAATTCGTGAAGGAAGACTAACCTGCACCTAATATCGTAACAGGTATGATCAATTCCGATGCGAAATCGCTATTGGTTTTGACTATAATGCTACCTGAACGGCGTCTTATTTTATCATTAGATAAAACACGAAGATCTAGTCGATTTCCATTAGCGTTGATTTCAACTTTAACATCCTTCATATCAGTATTGGCAGAAACTAATTTGAACTCAGAATCTTTTGTAAAAAATGACACTGAATGAGGTTCATCTAGTCGAATTCCATCTAGATAGACATATAAATGTTGTGGTCGCCAAATAATGCCTCGATCCATTGATCCACTTATATTGATAGCAATAGGTTGTTCTTTATTCAATGATGTCCAAATAAATGTTTGTCTGTAGATATCTAATTTTTTAGGTGGTTGAATTGATATTGAAAACACAAATTCACCTTTTGCCGGTATCTTAGTATCCGGCTCCAAACCAACCGTCATACAACCACAATCACCCTTTGCTGCCAAAATCGTGATTGGACTAGAAGTAGGGTTTTTTAATTTTACCTGCACCTCAGTAGTATTTCTTGTAGGAGGAACTTCGCCTAAATCAATTAATACAGGGTGTAACCTCGAAACATCTATGGCCCAAGAAGTTGTTTCATCCGTTTTTTCACTTAATTTAGAACTACACCCAGTTAATAAAAACATTATGATAAAGAAATTGAGAGCGAAACTTTTATTTATCAATCAGCTACACCTTATTTATTTTTTGTATTGTATTTTTTATATAGAAAAAATGTAATACCCAATAGGAAACCTACAAGTAAGATACCCCTCCTCCTATTGTCTGATTTGTTTTGTGTATCAGGTGGATTATCTCCAGTGGTATTTTTTGACCCATTTACTCTATTATCTGCCTCTTGATTTAATGAATCCCGATCCTCTATAACCGTGAGACTCATATCGGATGATGTGTTTTTATTAACCTCATACAAGTCCACTTGTGCAAAATCATCCCAAACATGGGCTCCCTCAGGAAAATCAATTGAGAAAAGTTCATCATCGATATCATCCAAAATTTCCCATTTTCTT
>CALLLL010000223.1 GCA_938082445.1 uncultured bacterium | reverse complement strand
CAAGAGTTTTGCAAAAGCCCTCGAAGGAAAATCAGAACCGCGTAATTGGCGTAAAGCAACGTATTATCGTTACTGGATGCACATGGCCCATCGCCACAATAATCCTGCGCATTTTGGTGTACGCACAAAGAAACACAAGCTGATCTTTTATTACGGCGCCGATTATAAACAACCTAATCGCTATTATGAGAACACACCCGTTGCATGGGAATTTTATGATCTCGAAAAGGACCCTAAAGAAATGCATAATCGATATGAGGATCCGGCCTACGCGAAAGTAATTGCTAAACTTAAAAAAGAACTAATCCGGCAGCGCGAAGAGTTTGACGAAACCGATAATGATTATCCTCATATTCAGGCAATAATCAATGCAAACTGGGGAGATTAATTACTCTTCTAAGGCCCAATCAATTGCATTGACAAACAGTGTGCGAAACGCAGGTACTTGAAAATCATCAGGATGCCCAAGGCCAGTATAAAACACCTTTCCGCGACCTGGTACTGCCTCTCGAATCCACGTGAGTGGCTCAGTACCATCAGGAATGCTGCCCTGCATCAATAATACTGAATCTTTAGTGATGGGCTGGGTGTAATATAAGGAACCCGTACTATGCCATTTTTCTGGGCTTACGTCTTTTAATATAGGGTGATCACTGGCCACATTTAGTACATCAGTACCTAATTTATTCGGGCCATGATTATGATAATTTCCCCCAAGGATTTCAGCATCAAATTCTGGCCACTCCATTCGGCCTTCGGGTACCTGAAACCCTTTCGGGTTTTTGAATTTCATTTTAAACCCATGGCTTGCAGTACGTAGTGCTATTAAAGGCTTTCCTGCGCTGACATAATCCTGCAATATTTTCATTTGCCCGGTGGGGATTCCCAAGCGACGAACATAGACAACGATAGCGTCAGCATTCTTAAGGTTGGCTATGCCGGGAAAATGATGTTCACCTTCTCCATGCAAGATAGTGACCTGAAGGTTTTGAGTTTCGCGAAGATACTGCGCAAACTCCGGTAGCGTCTTATCTGCATGATAATGGTCATCACTAACCAACATGACTACATGCTTGCGAGTATCGCCGGCGAAACGGAACATGGGTATATTAAGAAAGTCGGTACTTGTAATCGTGGGGCACCAATATTTTTCGATATGCTCCAAGACTAAATCAGTACCGCGATAGTGACTCACCTTTGGTTCCATCTTAGGATTGTAAAGACTATCGGTCATATCGCGCATCAAAGCTACATTCATACCCAGATACGTTAATTGCCGAATGCCAAAAGGACGGCCCAAAATGCACATGTTCGTGTGTACACCCATGAGAATTACATTTTCGATACCGCGTTGCTTCAATAAATAATACACATCCTTACTATCGCCAATAGCATCTTCCGGAAAAATTTCTATTGCCGGATGTTGTCGAGTCTGGGGGGCAGGCCCCTCAAGAACTGGGCCTTCCCAACCATTGTCAGAATCATCGATAGGCAGTTCCGACTCACAACTTTTATCTAAATAATTCCATTTCAAGGGCACCGATGTTTCTACTGCTGGAGCATTCTGACAGCGAATTCGCTGTGGAGTGTCTTTGTAAAAATCCATCGTACCACTCGGCGCATGAACAATGAGCACACCTTTTGAGCGAGCGGCTTTCAATACTTCATTCATACGAGGGGCCATTTCCGCCACACGATCGGCGGGAATTTTATTACGAAGGGTATCCCACATGTCACATACAATGATGGCCGTTTTGTCACCTTCCCAATGTAGAGTGGAATAATCAATCACATACTCACTGTTGATGGCTGGCATCGGCATTTTAGTATGGCTTTCACCCGGCTCCCACTTTGAGGCCTCAATTCGGCTCCGCGCATGCAAATTCAAAGGTTCTGCATGGGATAATGCTTGAAAAACCAATAAAATAAGGGCAACGAGTATAGATAAATATTTAATCTGTTTGAACATGTAATTTACTTTCTTCGTAATTGTTTTCAATAATGAAGTAATTAACTCAATTTCCAGTCGCCGCGGTACTCATAATGCAATAATTCGTTCGCTTCTCGACTATTGGTGATGACCTCATTTTTAGCATCCCATTCAAGCCTTAATCCTGTAGCAAGTGAAATGTTGGCCAATAAACTGAATGAAGTGGAGCGATGTCCAATTTCCACATCGGCATTTGGCAATTCACGGCTACGTACGCAATCCAGGAAATTCCGCGCATGCATTGCTGTCAACTGTGCATTGCTACCCTTATCCTCATCTTTCAATTCATCCATACGCAACTTAGGATCTTGGAATTGTCCACCTTTTTCGGGAATGATGTGATAGCGCTGTGCAGAAACATAAGCCGTGCCTTGAGTACCACGTAATTCGATTTCTCCAGTACGTATTGCTGGATTGGAACTCGCTTCATACTGACCAAAGGTAAACAGGCGACCAGAAGGCAATTGGAATACCGCCTCCATGGTATCGGGCACAGTGCGATCATCATCGACTATAAATTTTCCACCCATGGCACACACAGACGCCGGAGCCAAGTCATCCGTCATCCAACGACTGGCATCCAAATAGTGGCCCCCCCAATTACCCATTTGCGAAGAATACTGTTTCCACCAACGAAATTTATACGGGGCAATATTGCCTTGATACGGTCGTGCAGGGCGGGGGCCCAACCACATATCCCAATTAAAATCACTCGGAGCGGTTGAGTGGGGGAGCTTACCAATCCCATTGGGATACATATTGCTTAACCGATAGGAGCGACCAACGCTCACATGACCTATGGTTCCCGAGTGAATCACTTCATGCAAACGATGATACAAAGGTGATGAACGACGATGGGTACCCACCTGCACAATACGATTATTGCGGCGGGCCGCTTCCACCATTTTGCGTCCTTCATGAATTGTAATACATAAAGGCTTTTCCACATAAACATCTTTTCCTGCATTACAGGCATCAATGCACTGAATCGCATGCCAATGATCCGGCGTAGCAATAACCACAGCGTCGATACCGGGATGCTCAATAATCTTACGGAAATCGGTATAGGTTTCAACCTTCCCACCTAAGCGCACTTTCTGTTTAGCCAGGTACGGCTCATTGACATCACATATGGCCACAATTTCTTTATCGGCATGTTCAAGAAAAGCAGTGATAAGCTGAGAACCACGATTGCCTACTCCAATAAAACCTAAGCGAATTTTATTATTCGCATCAACAGCAGAAGCTTTAGCTGCAGCAGCCAATCCTACAGCTGTTGCCACTGAGCCTTGAGTAAATTCCCTACGACTAATTTTACGTGCCATAATGAAAGCCTTTATGTTTTTAAGCGGACAAATCAGTATATACAATTAACAAAAAAAGAGCCAAACATGGTATATGCTTGGCTCTTTGTGTCAAAAGCAACATCAATTACTTTGTACTAAAAGAATAAATAGTTTCTTTTGAATACTTTTCACCGGGCTTTAATAAAGAAGTGGGGAAGTTATCTTTATTAGGAGTATCGGGGAAATGTTGGGGTTCCAGACAAAATCCCCCGCGATTTATATAGGCTTTTCCAGCTTTACCTATTAAGCGTCCATCCAGGAAGTTTCCACAATAAAATTGAACACCTGGATCAGTAGTATGGACTTCCATTACACGTCCACTCGTGGGTTCATGAACACGAGCAGCTAAAGTAAGAGCATCACTATTACCATTTTTATTCAATACCCAATTGTGATCAAAGCCTGCCCCAAACTCCAATTGTTGATGGGCTTCATTGATATCACGGCCAATAGATTTAGATTGGCTGAAGTCGAAGGGTGTGCCTTTGACTTTAGCCAATTCACCAGTAGGAATTAACGTTACATCTACTGGTGTATAGCGTTTAGCATTGAGCATCAGTTCATGCCCTAAGATATCGCCTTCACCTTCGCCTTTGAGATTGAAATACGTATGATGAGTCAAATTTACATGCGTTTTTTTGTTGGTACTTCCTTCATAAAGAACACGTAATGCATTATCATCAGTCAATTGATACGTCACTTTCATCTTCAATTCACCTGGATACCCTTCCTCCATGTCCTTAGAAATATAACTCAAGACAACCGCATTGTTGGGCTTATCAAGGTAGGCATCCCAAACAACTTTGTCAAAGCCTATCGTACCGCCATGTAAATGGTTCTCTCCATTATTAACAGCCAACTGATACTCCTTGCCATCAATACTGAATTTGCCTTTTGCTATGCGATTTCCATATCGACCCACAATGGCTCCGAAATACGGTTTATCAACGGCATTCATATAACTCTCTACCGAATTATATCCCAGTGCCACATCAGCCATTTTCCCATCGCGATCAGGAACAATGATGGATGTCACTATTGCACCGTAGTTAGTGATTTTTACGGTCATACCTGATTTGTTTTTCAAGGTATACAGATTGATGTTATCAAAATCTTCGATTTGTGCATGACTGCTGAATGCCATTAAGACAGTACAAATGCAGGCAAAAGAAACACTCAATAATTTCATAGGATTAGGCCCTCTCGGTTCATAAATATACAGTTCTATGATTAAAGCATACCGATTTCAGAAGGTCAAGCTTAAAGAGTGAGGGAAGGAGAGCTAAAAACGTTGGCCATCCTTGATTAAACGCTCGCGAAGACGCCCATAGTCGATATCCTGTACATCTTTTGATTCATCGATTGCATGAACGGCAGCAGTCGCCGCACTTTGCCCAAGCAGCATGAAAACAGGCTCCATACGAATTGAACCGAAAGCAATGTGAGAACTGGAAACGCATACAGGAACCAATAAATTACCGCATTCATTTTTCTTAGGTGTAATACTGCCATACGAAATTGGGTAAGGCTTTTTAGGTTTCACACCGATATCGCCTTCGTTTTGTACAAAACCATCGGGTTTGATGTAGCGTTGAACATTGTGAGAATCAAGTACATACGATCCCATTCCCACAGGCTTAGGTACTTCACGCGTACTTAAGGTGTCGTGTTCAGTCATGACATACTCGCCAATCATGCGTCGCGCTTCACGAACATAGATTTGATGAGGCCAATGGCCATTGTCGACAAATTCATCTTTAGATAAGCCCCATTTTCGAAATTCTTTTTGTACATCTTTAGGAATTCGTGGGTCATTAGCAATAAAATACATCAGTCCCTGTTGGTAAAGCCGATGTTCTTTTAATATTTCCGCCCGGCGTTCATAAGAGCCCTCAGGGTAATCATAGTTCATCCCAATGTTGTCCGTGCTAAATGGACCATGATTATTGGTGTCGGTTTTTTTGTTCGGAATATTATCGAACTTATTAAATGTTTCACGCCAACCGGCATCATACACACGAACCAACAATTCATATTGTGCAGGATCATACCCAACCGGTTTAGGGTAGGGGACTCGATTGTCCGGGTGATTGGTCAAGCACATTCGGTAGCAATACGCCTGTAAACGCTGATCACCATCGTGTTTAGTTCCCGGCGCTTCAGTCGAAATTCGTGGTAACACTCCACTACTCGGATCGCCCGGAATCACATAAGGGGATACATCAGTCTTAAAGTGATGTCCATGGTGCAGCACACCAACTTGAATACCATTCCATTTTTCGCCATATACATCACGGCCTTCACGGCCAACATGATACGAGACACCAGCAGCAGCGAGTAAATCGCCCTCATAAGTTGCATCGATAAACATAGACGCGTTATATACTTTACCACTTAGCATTGTAATAGACTTGATTCGATTGTCTTCTTTAATCAATCCACTTTCTCGGTTCAGCCATTCATTACGGTGTACCGGGATATCCAGTTCCTTTACCCAAGCATCATACACACCTTCGGCTACATGCGGTTCAAAAATCCACATCGTTTTATCTTCAGGAATGATTGCTTTTGTGCCCTGACCTCTGGCTGTGAAGGAATTACGCGCTTGCCATTTCCACGCGCTATCGGGTTGATAGGCTCGCCAAATACGATGGTAAAACTCACGGGCTACACCACCAATGGTTTCTACATTGCCGGAATCAGTAAACCCCAAACCGCCAGCGGTTAATCCACCTAAATGCGTATCTGGACCAACAATAATTACGGATTTACCCATACGTACTGTTTGAACAGCTGCTACCACCCCAGCAGAAGTCCCTCCGTAAATCACTACATCAGCCGTATAGGTTTCAGCCTCAACAGTAGAGTGAAATAACCCACATAAAAACAGAGTGAACAGTACTAATTTTGTAGAGTGCATACAAATCCTTTATTCAATGGTCGAAGGACTAGGCTCATCGGCCACCTCACCAACCAAAAATATCTTTATGCGATTTACGATAGCAATAAAATCTTCAATCATTAGATACAAACACGGAACAAGAAGAAGTGTAATAAAAGTAGCAAATACAATTCCATAACCCAGTGATAAAGCCATGGGAATAAGAAAACGTGCTTGACGGCTGGTTTCAAAGATCATCGGAGCCAATCCAAAAAATGTAGTTAGTGTTGTCAGCATAATAGGGCGAAAGCGACGAATGCCCGCGCTCGCAATAGCTTCACTAATACTCAATCCAGCTCGGACTCGCCCATTGGCATAATCCACCATAACAAGGCCGTCATTAATCACCACACCCGACAATGCAATTATTCCCATAATGGAAATAATAGAAATAGAATAACCCATGATTAAGTGACCAAGGATAGCGCCCACTATTGCAAATGGAATCGCCATCATAACGATTATAGGTTGAATGTAGCTTCGGAATGGTATTGCGAGAAGAATGTATATAATGACCGCAGCGATAGCACTCCAAGTAAGCAATGCTAAGCGAGACTCGCGCATGTCCGCTTGGCGTCCTTCGAACGAATAACTTAATCCTGGATACTTCGTCATCAGTTGTGGAAGCAAATCTTCTTTAGCCGTAGCCAAGACAATACTGGTTTCACTAACAGGAACTATATTGCCCGTAACAGTTACGACACGTTTCCCATTGCGTCGTTCAATATCGGTATACGCCCGGCCTCGGACAACTTCAGCAACCTGATACAAAGGTACCTCGCCGCCGTCAGGCGTAAATAAGAGCAAGTTTTCGATGTCCGATTCTTTGCCGCGTTCCTCTAACGGTAAGCGAACTTTTACCGTGACTTCATTGCGTCCACGCTGTTGCCGGATCGGTTCAACTCCATAAAAGCTAGAGCGTACTTGGCGTGCAATATCACCCGCATCCAATCCCAAAACTCGGGCTTCATCATTGGCCTTAAAATCCAACTGCATTTTGCCAGGAGCATAGCCATCATCAACGTCTTTCACATTGGAATATTCACTCAGCATCAAAGCCATTTCTTCAGAAGCTTTATTTAGAATGTTCACATCCCAATGGGATAGCTCAACAGAAAATTTGGGGCCGCCGCCAAATCCAGAATCTGACGCAAACCGTAACATTTCAAGTCCTGGGATGTCAGAGTCCAACTCATCCCGCCACATTTCGGTCACTTCAGCAGTAGTAAAATTACGTATGCTGGCTTCAATTAAATGGATTCGAACAATTATTTCATTTTCATCGATGAGCGCAAAAACCCCCGTGCCCAAATCATCACCGCCATGTTCTTTCAATACTTTGTCTGCGCTGGCGACCAATAAGTCGCGCACTTCCTCTGCCCGGGACATAGGCGATCCCACAGGTAGGCGAGCTGTGCAATGTGCATATTCACCTTCGACTTCGGGCATGGTGATGATGCCCATACGGCCACTCATAGGAATTGCCAACACCAATACAAAAGAAGCGATGATGATAGACAAAGTGAAATAACGCCAACGCAAAGCTAATTTAAGAAAGGGGCCATATACAGAACCTGAAAACCAATTCATGCCCTGGGCAATTTTTCCCTGCATCGAATGCAACCGTGTACCGATGGCTCCGCGCTTTTTATCTCTCACATGCGATAAATGGTACGGCAGAATAAACAAAGCTTCGACCCAAGAAATAATGAAAGCCAAGCTGACCACGATGGGTATTACTCCCCAAAATTTACCTATGGTTCCCGGAATAAAAGCTAAAGGCAAAAAGGCCACTATATTGGTTAGGATTGAAAATGTTACAGGTACAGAGATGTCCCGCGCACCTAGAACAGCCGATTTTAGATACCCATCCCCGCGTTGTCGATGTTCATAGATATTTTCACCGGCCACAATCGCATCATCAACCACGATCCCCAAGGCCAGAATTACCGCAAACATAGAAACCATATTGACCGATACACCAAAAAAAGGCAGAAATAACATAGCACCCAAAAAGGAAGTAGGGATTCCCATCATCACCCAAAATGCTAATCGGAATTCAAGGAATAACGATAAAATAAAAAGTACGAGAACTAATCCAATACCGCCATTTTTAAGCAACAGATCTCGGCGTTGTGAATAAAGCACAGCATCGTCATCGGTAACAGCAATGTCCATCCCCTCAGGGAGCA
>CALLLL010000222.1 GCA_938082445.1 uncultured bacterium | reverse complement strand
CTTCGACCTTTTTATCAATACTCAAATTAAAAGAACGGGCCAACTCTTTTTGTTGATCGAGGGTTTCACGCATTGACTGGAACAAGATCATCATATTACTCAGATCACCCGTACCCGACTGGTTTCCAGATCCGGAAAAGCGCATCGAGCGCAAATACATATACAATAAAGCACAGCCCGACATTAATATAATAAATGACAGAACAAATGCAGTTACAAGCAGTAAATCATCCATGGTGCAGCCCTTGGGTGTTGAACACAAGCATTTATAGGCTCTGTTATACCCCTAAGCCCCCCGAAAACGCAAATTTTGGACTAGATAGTCAAATCCAGATTGTGATCGTCCGGATCCGTCACTACTTCCTTCTCCTCATGGGAGGTATACATCACATGCGCAGCAATATCCAGTTCCGTTTTAGGCGGTTTTTTCTTCTTAGACTGCTTCTTGGACTGGTTTTTCTTGCGTTCTTCTTGACGAATCGGCGAATCTTGGGTTTCTTCACTCTCGTTTACCGAAGTCGATTTGAGCCGATCATTCTCTTCTGACTCCAATTGAGCCCGTTGCAAGGCAGCAAGGGAAGAGCGAGTAGCGGCATCCTGCATCTTTTCCGCCATACTGACCCGCGTTAATTCAGATTGCATGTCGATGGGTTGAGGCATATAACCTCCTCACTCGATTAAGGAGTCTGGGAGCGAACAGCCTTTCGCAGCTTTTTAATGGCCGCACTGTGAATCTGACTCACACGCGATTCAGATACATCTAAAACCGCCCCAATCTCTTTTAGCGTTAACTCTTCGTAGTAATATAAGTTTAACACTTTTTGCTGCTGATCCGATAGAGCTAAAATTTCCTGAACCAGAAACTCTTGGCGCTCAACGACTTCCGCATCTGTCTCCGGAGTACTTCCATCAGGATTCGAGACCATATCAATCTTACGATTATCATCGCCTTCACCACTGGGCATATAATCATCCAACGACAATACATGAGCCGTCTGAATTTGCATCAGGCATTCTTCCACCTGTTCCTCAGTAGAATTTATCTCTTCACCGATCTCCGCATAACTCGGCTCACTACCCTTTTCATGGCGAAGCTTATCCCGTGCGCCCCCCACTTTTCGCGCCAAGGCCCGCAAAGAACGAGGTGCCCAATCCAGCGTACGAATTTGATCAATAATGGCGCCACGAATACGAATAGTAGAATATGTGGTGAATTTAATATTCTGGGTGTGGTCAAACTTTTCCACCGCATCCAATAAACCCAAGGTTCCCCAACCCACTAAATCGTCCAACTCAACACTCGATGGCACATGCATCGCCATACGACCTGCCACATACTTTACAATACGCATGTGTTTAATAATCAGATCGTCGCGAGCGGAATCATCCCCCTGCTCTTTATAGGCAATCCATAAATCGTGCTCTGCTGCGTCGTTTGTCAACGGAATCTCTCGATACGTTCGCGTGGACTGATGATTTCGGTTATACGCAATCCGAATTTTTCATCCACCACCACTACATCCCCTCGTGCAATCAGGTGACCGTTTACCAGCAATTCCACTGGTTCGTCCACCACGTGACCCACTTCGATTATGGACCCCGGCCCCAATGCCAACAAATCAGCTATGGGCATCTCAACTTTACCTAAGCGAGCCGTTGCTGTCAAATCAATGCCCAGAACAATTTCCATATTTTCAGGTATACCCTCATCACTACCCGCATACCCAGCCGTCTCATCCTCAGGTGAAAAGCCGCTTAAAATATCCTTCATCTCATCATCACTGACCAAGGCATCGCCAGAATCCACTTGTGAGTCTGGCACACGTGCTTCCAGTGCCGCAGAAGTTAATAAATACCCCGAGCTGTCATAATGCGGATCGGCACTAAATGTAAAAGCTGATTGCACCGGGCCATCACCCAAGAAATTAGCAAGATCGCTGGCCTGTTCAGTCGTATACTGCACCACCTCAAAACTCTCAATACTCATTTCCTCGCCAAAGCGTTCAGCTAAATGAGTCACTCCTCCGCCCAACACACCATCAGCAATCTCTTTAAGGGATTCAATCCCTGCATCATCCAAGGCTTCAGCTGCGGTTGGTTCTCCATCTTTTGTATGCGATACCAATTTAGTGGATTCTTCGAGCGACAATAACAAGGCCAACACACCACCCCCTTGTATATTCCCCTGTAAAGCAACCGTATGCGTTCCCAACACAGCAGCCAAGGCGGCCTCATCTGAATCCTTCGATTCACTCACGGCATAATTGAATGAAGATGTTAACAAGGCATCCAAAACATCAAATCCACCCTTTAACAATCCATCTGCCAATATCTGTGTTGCAGCTTCATTCATGCCTATAATTTCCTTATTGATCCGTTAATAACGAGATAATTTGTACTGAGCTCTGCTCACCACGACGTCCAGGTTGTGCAGTAAAACGAGGCAAGCCACCCACATTGACCTTAATGGGTTCGTCCGCTTTGCTATCCAATCCAACCACATCCCCCACCTGCAATTGAGCCAAGTCATTCAACGAAATTGTTGCCTCACCCAAGATAGGCTCAATTGGAACTTCTGTCTTCACGATAAAGTCTTCAAGGGCATTGCGTGTTTTCTCAGCCAACTCAGGCGACATGGTCCGCTGGAATCCCGTTTGCGAAGAAATTTGATCCAGTATCGGAGTTAACACCATGAGCGGGATACACATATTCATCGACCCCACCGACTCACCAATATAAATCTCATACCCAACCAAGACCACCATCTCACTACCCGCAACAATTTGAACAATCAGCGGATCGCTTTCCTGGTTAATAACCTTCATGTCCAAGTCGATCAAATGAGACCATGCACGCTTCCAACTATCCAAAATCATCAAGATAATGCGATAGACAATGCGCTCTTCAATTTCAGTCAATTCACGCGGTTGCGCTAAGGTCACACCCTTACCGCCCAACACACGATCCACAATTGGAAAGACCATTCCAGGCCCCATCTCTAAAACCGCGCGGCCATCCAAAGGCTCCATGTCCAAAATAGACATCGAAGTAGGGCGAGATACAGAAAGAATAAACTCGTCATAGGTCAACTGATCAATAGAGACCAAATCGACTCGAACAACTGTGCGTAAAAATGGAGGAAGTAAAATCCCAATTTCTCTAGAAAAGGCTTCAAATAAACTTTGCAGACCTTTAAGTTGTTCCTTAGACACACGCTCAGGACGACGGAAATCATAGGTCGTCAGCATAGGGGAATCGGTAGCCGTAGCCGTCATATCCATATCAATGTCTAAATCCCCATCTGCTACTGCAGACAACAGGATGTCGACTTCGTCTTGACTTAAAATATCGGCCATGAATTCAGGCTACCTTGTATCATTAAACGTGATGGAACACATATTGCCCAAAATGCTTGGCAACACTGCTAAATCCTTTGCGAAGTATAGCATAGCAATATAGAGTGCTCAACACAGAAGTGCTAAACTTAATTTTTCCAAGGACTTACAAGTTAATAATAGATTACTTTGTGTAAATCATGATTCACATTCCCCGTCGATAATTCAAGCCGCACCGTCAGATTTTTACGAAAGCATCCTCTAACTTCGTCCGATCGAGCGATAGCATTCGTTCAAGTCAAACTGTCCTATAAATAAAAATACACACAATCTATCCACAAAATATCCAAAAATAATTGATCCACGAGATTCACCATGTAAACGATGACCAACAACACAAAAATCAACATCCTGTAGTCACATTTTATCGCAAAGCACAATATATGGAAAAAATGTCTAATTTCCCTTGCATATGGTGTTCATTATTGCTATTATCC
>CALLLL010000221.1 GCA_938082445.1 uncultured bacterium | reverse complement strand
CTCTGCTGTATACGGTCCGATATCAATCATGGAACGTACGACTTTTCGATCAAGACCGCGTGATTCAGCAATCATCGCAACACTGGAAGAATATAAACCATCCATCATCCAGTTCATGGCCTCTTCAGCTTCTTTACTGGGCCCATTGAGCATCATCGTTTCACCGGCCGATTTATAATCACCGATGTGAACGATATCGGCTTCTAAACCAATCTTAGCCAAGCCATCTTTAAGGTACATGCCTTCGCTGTACATACCACTCAAATTCAGGAAACCGGTCGGCACCACATTGATATGTTTTGCCCCTGAAAGCATGATATACGTTGACATCGGTAGCATAGCTTCCTCGATATGTACGTAGACATCAACACCGGATTCTTCCACTTTATTGATGGCATGGTAGATTTCTTCCATATGCGCCATACTCGGACGAAAACCATTAATCGTGAGAACTAAGGCCACAACGCTGTCATCATCCTCAAGGTGCTCTAAAGTATGCAACACACCACGAAACGAACCGGGTTGTGCACCAAAGACCTCAAAAGGATCTTCAGTGGGCGCTTCGGTCAGCGCTCCAGCTAAATGAATATGAACAATCCGATCTGAATCATCGACATAGTATTCATTGCTTGCCCCTCCCGAAGCCATACCAATCAACATGATAATGGCAATAACAGGAGCTACAAAAAAACTAAGCCCTCCTAAGATAATCCCGAAATTTGCCAGACCATTTCCGCTTAAATGTTCCTTGTGCTTGATATCCTGCTTCGCAGTGAAGCCTAGAATTAGGGCGGGGAGACCGGCAAAAATCCAAAAGACCATGCCTGCTAAGCCCAACAAAAAAGACATAATGGCTTTACCCGATGTACGGGGTTTCTCCGGTGGCTTTGGCGGTTGTGGAGGCGACTGATACTGTCGTCGCACTGGCGGAACCGGCGGGGTTGCAGGTCGTTGTGGTCTTGGCGCTTGATAATCAGACATAAAGATTACTTCCTTTGAAAAATACCCAATTTATTACTTTTCACGCTACCATAGTCTTACGTGATAGCGCAAGGTGACTCATCTGTCCTGCTGGACTCTATCTATACCCCTTTGCTATACTATTTATTCTTCCAAACGGGTTAATATTGGGGAATAATTCCGCCCAAAAACCTGTTAACTTTGGAAATTTTGCCCAAAAACTCTTAAACTACAAAAGGAAAATCTCATGTCAGTACAAGTTACGCAACCGGCTCCAGAATTCACCGCTACCGCCGTGATGCCCGACAACTCCTTCAACGATAGCTTCAGCCTGGAAGATCTCAAAGGTCAATATACAGTGCTGTTCTTCTACCCACTTGACTTTACCTTCGTATGCCCTTCAGAAATTATTGCATTCGATAAAAAAGTAGACGAATTTAAATCACGTAACTGCCAATTAGTTGGATGTTCCGTTGATTCTCATTTCTCTCACTTGGCGTGGAAAAACACTCCAGTTAACCAAGGCGGCATTGGCAACGTTCAATTCCCACTCATCGCTGACTTGACCAAGCAAATCTCCCGTGACTACGGTGTGCTCATCAACGATGCCATCTCCTTGCGTGGACTCTTCCTCATGGACAAAGACGGCATAGTACGTCACGCGCTTATCAATGACTTACCATTGGGCCGGAACGTAGACGAAGCCATTCGCGTTCTCGATGCGCTTCAGCACACTGAAGAACACGGCGAAGTATGCCCTGCAAACTGGAACAAAGGCGACGATGCCATGACACCAAGTGCTGAAGGTGTTGCGTCTTACCTGAGCGACAATGCATAAGCGTTAAAATACTATTGATTCATTAGAAAGTCCCCAGTACTATAGATACGTACTGGGGACTTTTTTTTAATTTAGGGGTTATATGCGAATCAATGTCACAGGCAACGCAGGCGCTGGAAAATCCACTCTCGCCAAGCACATCGCCCAGACGCTTGATATTCCTCTTATTGAAATGGATAGTCTACTCTGGTTGCCCGGCTGGGAAAAACGCTCCCCGGAAGAACTGCGCGATATCCTCTTCCCCCTTCTCCAACAAGAGGCTTGGGTACTTGATGGCGTCTCGAAATTGGTGCGCGAGCACGCTGATCACATCATTTTTCTTGATGTGCCCCGGCGCGTATGTGCTTGGCGGTGTATGAAGAGAAATTGGAAATTCCTATTCCGCTCACGACCAGGTCTCCCTGAACATTGCCCCGAATGGCGCATCATCCCCACCCTCTACAGAATCATTCGTGATTTCCCCAAAAATGTGCGCCATGCGATATTGGCTGATATCCACAGTGAAACTTCCACCCATTTAATTCTGAGTTCTGAAAGCCCACATGATTCACTTGAGATGTTTCTAGACCAATTAAAATAAACAACGGCCCGAAGCTATGTGCCTCGGGCCGTTGAAATTTAAACTATGATTCGTCTAGCAATCTACCAGCTAGCAGGACCTTCGATTTCAGAAACTTCTTCATCGGGAACCACTTTGGTGTGGCATTCGTTACAGGATTCCATAACGGCGATGAAGTTTTTCTTTATGACATCGTATTCCGATTTTTCTTTGATGGATGCAGCGAGCGCGTTGGATACGGTATGCGATTTCTTTACGCTTTCCATCCACTCAGGCTTATCCGTGATACCTTCTTCGCTACGAATGTAGAAAAGGTTATTCATTTCAGCCAAGTTAGAAGCGGCCATCGTGAGTGAACGCCAGTCTTTACGTTTCTCAGGAGCGTTTTCTACTGCCAATTTTAATTCTTCAAATGCAGGGTCAATCATATAGCTCATCAAATTATGTGTATCCAAAATGGGTGTTTGACCGGCTTCAGCGGCATTGGCTTTAGCATCCCATTTAGCATCGATAGACAGTACATTGTAGCTGGCAACTCCGACTACGACAGCTGCAATTGCTGCTACTAAGGTTGAACGATTCATGTGTAATACTCCTTTAAGGCTATGGGTACTGATTTTTCAGTGCCCGTTAGTTTAGTGCGCCTCGGCTTGCGCTTGTTGTTTAATTAAATTGAGGGCACTACCGGCTTTAAACCATTCAATCTGCCCTTCATTATATGTATGATTTACAGTAAATTCATCACTGGACCCGTCAGCGTGATTCAAGACCACGGTCAACGGAGTACCTGGAGCGAATTCTGTCAGTCCGAGAATATCGATACTATCGTCTTCTTGAACTTTATCGTAATCCGATGGATTCGCGAAGGTTAGTCCGAGCATTCCTTGTTTCTTCAAATTGGTTTCGTGAATACGCGCGAAGCTTTTTACCAACACTGCACGAACACCTAAATGGCGCGGCTGCATAGCTGCGTGTTCACGCGATGAACCTTCACCATAGTTCTCGTCACCAACTACTATAGAACCAATTCCTGCGGCTTTATATTCACGTGCTGTCGCTGGTAATTCACCGTATTCACCGGTCAATTGGTTTTTCACTTTATTAGGCTCACCGTTCACAAAGTTGATCGCACCTGTCAAGGTGTTGTTGGCTATATTGTCCAAGTGACCACGGAATTTTAACCAAACACCTGCCATGGAAATATGATCCGTTGTACATTTACCTTCTGCTTTAATCAACAATTTCATACCGGTAATGTCTGTGCCTTCCCAAGGAGCAAAAGGCGAAAGCAATTGGAGACGCTCAGAACCGTCCGCAACAATAACATCAATTCCACTACCGTCTTCAGCTGGGGCTTGGAATCCAGTATCGTCACAGCCAAATCCATTGGGCGGTAATTCTGCACCCGATGGTGGATCCAGTTTCACTTGCTCTCCATTTTCTGCCGTCAATGTGTCGGTGGCAGGGTTAAATCCTAAGTCACCGGCCAACATCAATGCTGTAATCAATTCTGGCGAGCCTACAAACGCGTGGGTTTTAGGGTTGCCGTCTGCGCGTTTAGCAAAATTTCGGTTAAATGAATGTACGATGGTATTTTTCTCGTGTTCGTCTCCGGATTTATAACGTGCCCATTGACCGATACACGGCCCACATGCATTGGCCATAACCACACCACCTACAGCAGCGAAATCGTCGAGCAGTCCCTCGCGCTCTACTGTTGCACGTACCATTTCAGAACCCGGAGTGATTGAAAATTCCGCTTTGGCTTTAATCCCTTTATCCGCAGCTTGACGAGCAATAGAGGCTGCACGGGCCATATCTTCATACGAGGAGTTGGTGCATGAACCAATGAGTCCCACTTCCACTTCAAGTGGCCATTCATTTTTAGTTGCTTCTTCGCGCATTTGCGAAATAGGTGTATAGCGATCAGGAGTAAAGGGGCCATTCAATGCCGGCTCCAATGTATCCAAATCGATTTCAATTAATTGGTCGTAATACTCGGAAGGATTTTCCAGTATTTCAGGGTCAGAGCGTAAGTGCTCACGAATAGCGTTCGCAGCATCTGCTACATCGTCACGGTCAGTCGAGCGCAGGTAGGCTTCCATCGCATCACCGTATTGGAAGTTAGACGTTGTTGCGCCAATTTCAGCACCCATATTACAAATGGTGCCTTTACCTGTACACGAAAGTGCGTCGGCTCCGTCACCAAAGTATTCAACAATTGCGCCAGTACCACCTTTTACAGTAAGGATACCCGCAACTTTCAGAATAATATCTTTTGCAGACACCCAGCCACTTAACGTACCGGTGAGTTTTACACCAATGAGTTTAGGGAATTTTAGTTCCCACGGCATACCAGCCATCACGTCTACCGCATCTGCACCCCCAACACCCACGGCAACCATACCTAATCCACCGGCATTCACAGTGTGGGAATCGGTACCAATCATCATACCGCCGGGAAATGCATAGTTTTCCAATACCACTTGGTGAATAATTCCAGCACCAGGCTTCCAGAATCCGATACCGTACTTACTCGACACTGAACTCAAGAATTCATACACTTCTTTGTTCACGTCATTGGCAACTTGAAGGTCATTGGCCGCCCCTACGTTGGCTTGAATCAAGTGATCGGCGTGAACAGTAGAGGGTACAGCGGCTTCTTTTTTACCGGCTTGCATGAATTGCAACAGTGCCATCTGGGCCGTTGCATCTTGCATGGCCACACGATCAGGCGCAAAATCGACATAGGATTCCGCACGCGCAAACGGCGTATCGGGAAGAGCATCCGCCAAGTGCGAATAAAGGATCTTTTCGGTAAAAGTTAAAGGGCGGCCTAAGAGATCGCGAGCTTTCGCGATTTTCGCCGGATATTCCACATACACCTTCTTTATCATTTCAATGTCAAACGCCATGATCGTCCTCTTTTCTAGATTGAATGCTCAATTTACTCAGGGAGTTCCCTTCAAATCCACCAAAAACGTGAGTGAAAGGGTCACCATACTACTAAATACAGGGGTATTCAGGCAACTTTATGGCGTTTTTAGGACTGTTGACGGGAAACAAATTGTGCCAAGGAATCTTTGAACTTTTGCATCAATTCTTCGGATACACTCGCAGCCCCTTTTACCAGGGATTCCACCCGATCCAGTTGGCCCTGCATTAGATAATGGTCCAACCGCTCAAGCCATATTCGCTCCCAAGTAGATTGGGGAACTATTTCGACCAGTTTCTCTGGCAAATCAGTTTGATATTCCACCACAATATCCGCACAACGAATCAACGCCTTTGAATAGTTTGGGTTCGTTTTTAGAGCCAGGCCATATTGCCCTAGTGCTTTTCCCAAATTCTGTTCTGCTTCTTCGACCAGCCCCAGATGGTAATAACTTGAATAACTTCCCGTTCCTTGCACATCTTCCTGTTCAGGACCTAAATCCAACGATGCGTTATAGGCTAAACGGGCATTTTCAAATTCACCCAGTATAAGATATGCATAGCCCAGAGCATGTAAAAAATCTGCCCGGTTAATTCCAGCATGCCCTATTTCCAGATGTCGCTCCAGCTCATTACATCCTTTTTCAACTTGCTCCGTATTGATATACGCATACGTTAACGTTGTGACTAAGTTTGTCAATACAGCCCGTGCAACGGGACCTTGCGCCCCCTGAGATACGTCTTGATTAAACTCAATAAGAGATTGTGCATGTTCCAATGCTTCTATGCAGCGATCATATTCTAGTAGGCTGTAATACGATATGCCAAGCTGGTACCAATAGTATTCATCTTCAGGAAACTTTTCCGTACATTTTTTCAGGATAGGAATGTTTCGCAAGGCTTTGTGACTGGGATCGTCACTGCTTTGTTCATAGCCTGAATGCAACACCCGTATCCCAACGGGTGATTGTGTAGAATTTCCATTAATAGCGTTTAATTGTTCATGGATTGCACCACTGTATTGAAAGGACTCCCGATGAAAAAAACGCTGGGTATGATCTATAGATACAAGCCCCTCTCCACCAAATGAGCTCTCTATCTCTATGGTCCCCAAAGTTGAAGTCGAGTTTTCCTCTGCAAACTTTTGCAGATTTTTTCGCGCAATTTCCGGCGCTTGTAATACTTCATCCGCATCAAGAGTAAGGCACCATGTCCCCGTAGCATGAGCAATAGCTGCATTTCGGGCAGCCGAAAAGTCGTCACACCAAACGAAGTCATAGACTTTATCGGTATACTGTCGTGCAATAGCGACAGTTTCATCTTGCGAACCGGTGTCAAGCACCAC
>CALLLL010000220.1 GCA_938082445.1 uncultured bacterium | reverse complement strand
GCCCTAAACGGACGGCCACCAGCTCCCGAAACACTACTTCATAGAAAGGACTTCACAAATGGATTCATGAACGCTATACTAACTTAAACACTGGTACCATAATCGGGGTTAGACCAGTACAGGCCCACGTATAATATTGGTCTATGAGGTCCAGTACATAGATTTCATTATCGGGCACAATGGGTATTCTCCCGTTAAAATCCCATTGAGATACCAGTTCATGGTACTTATGTTTAGATTTTTGGGTTCCGTATTCACCTAGATAATGGCGTTTACCATTGAGCTTGACATAGGCTTGCCCTGTCGCTTTGTGTAAGCAATAGGACGGAATGGATAACTTCTTTTTTCGAGACATCATACGAGCTCCTAAAGTTAGAGGGGTAGTACTACCCCTAATTCACAACTTATAGGCTGCATCGCGTTTCACGAGTGCTCGAGCTAAGTGCTTGAGCCAGCAATATTTAAAATGGTGGGCGATGACGGACTCGAACCGCCGACTCCTTGCATGTCAAGCAAGTACTCTAACCACCTGAGCTAATCGCCCCCTAAAAGGAAGACAGGTATCATAGCAAAGCAACAGGAATCCTTTCAACCACGATGGCTTTATTGCTTGTCCGACGCTTTGCGATTCAACTGATACACAAAGGCCAACACCTCTGCAACGGCCTTGTATAAATTCTCAGGAATCTCCGTCTGCACATCAAGTGCAGCCAAAATATTTACCATATCGGGATCTTCATAAATATGCACATCATGTGCACGAGCCAATTCAAGAATACTCTCAGCCAAATAGCCCGACCCCTTGGCTACCACTCTAGGCGCCCCATTCGATTCTGTATCGTAGCGCAGCGCAACAGCTTTTTTACGCGGGATAGGCGTATCATCATGCGTACTCATACCTGAAGATCCAATCCACTAAAGCGTTGTAACACATCGGCCAAAGCTTCCAATCGATCCTTCGACCGCACAGAAGCGATCACGTTCACACGCTCAAACCCCTGCTCCTCCAATCGCTCACGCAAAACCGATGCAGAGTCATTAATAGTTGTAGCAATCGCCTCAGTCTCCACTGAAAACTGACATACACACCCTTCAACCCGGTGGCTCACATGAATCCACAATTCACCTAATCGAGTCGTTGATAAATCAAGCACAATTTGCCCATGCCCCGCTTCATCCCATTCATTCTCACCTTGCCCATCCCCAACAAAATGTATCTGCGCTTCAACAATATCCGCTCCCTCAGGAAAAGGAATAGTTAAATACGCATACGGCACATCCAATGACCGACCATTCTGTAAATGCTGACCACTTACATGCTCGACAAGCGCATCAACCGCTTGCTGAAAATTTGATACCATGCCCTTTACTTCTAATAAACTTCGCAAGCCTTCGTCATTTCGTAATTTTCCCAGCAACACCAACAACGAATCTTCCAAAGTCATCTCATTGGAAATCGATAAACCAGGACCACGCGTTTGTGACTGCAATTGCTTTAAGAGCTGAATAACGGATGCTTTATCGTCCCACTTCACTTCACCGCCTACCATCGACAATACCTGCTTCAAGACAGGAGAAGAAATCTGTGCTTCTTCAGCGATATCTGCCACCTGCGCAATGACCTTCATTGCATCGTGCACCTTACTTTTCAATTCAAACACCTGTAACGCCATCCGTAAAACGGATTCAACATTCGGCAATTGAGTAGGCAATAAAGAAGTCGCCTGTTGAGGCGAAACGGCCTTTAAAACGGGAAGAGTTTCCACTAAAGATTTAAGAATAGGTAACGCTGATGCCACAGTTGAATTTTCTTGAGGAACTCCTCCACTGCCCACTGTAGCAACCGATTGCCCCCCTTGTGCAGCAGGAGAATTCTGCGGTACAACCACCAACTTAGGCCCCTCAGCACCGGATTGCTGCGTCACAGTTACAGGCTGCCCTGGCACTAAAGCGCTTCCCTGAGGCAAAGGCACTTTAATTCCAGCTACTTGAACATGGGTCCCCTTAGGACCTTGATGCACCACACCCGGATAAGGTTTATTCGGGTTTAACTTCGTGCCCAGATTCAGAATGGAATCCGTTAGCAAAATGGTCAGCGGGGATAAACCACCAAAATGGGCCATAGACACCTCCCGCCAATATACGCCACTAAGACTGTTTTTTGCGCATATTCAAGATCAATTTCACTTCACCTTTACCCATGCCCAATTCACGAGAAATTTCAGCCACCTTCATACCCGCATTACTGAATTCATAAACCCTACGCTGCATAGGCGTAACATGTTTATCGGCACCTGTTGTATTTTCTGAAGCAAAACCAAAGGGATCGGCACCTGGAGTTGATTGCATACTTAATAAAGCACGGAATGCTTCACGAGACGTTTCAGGATCTTCCGGTTCTTCCACCTCAGCAATTTTGGCCGGTTCAGGCGCAGGGACATTGCCCCCAAAATCAAACCCCGTCCAATTATCAATCAAATCTTTACGCTGCGTGGTAGTTGAAGCAATTGCATTCAATGGCGGTAGGCTTTTGGACCCATCATACGGCACAACATTGCCTTGGGCATCCATCACTGAAGGAATCACTTGTTCAACAATTTCCTCTTCAACGACTTCCTCGGCTTTCGGTTGTTCGTCCACTGCATGAGCATGGCCTTCAGACGGTGCAGGCTCATCATTTAACACAGCGATGGATTCCGACAATTCACCCAGGGTGTTTTCAATTTCAGGCTTGA
>CALLLL010000219.1 GCA_938082445.1 uncultured bacterium | reverse complement strand
AAGTCCTTGCTTCTTTGGGGAAAATGTCTGACCATTGGCTTCTTGTAGTGGTGCCCAAAGTTCATCGATTGGGTAGCCCACCGTTTCAAGGTCGTCGGGATCGAGTTGATTGATGATGGTTTCCATTAAAGTACGCTTCGTTGAATCAGAGGCGAGTTCTTCGACCCATTTTTTTACGGAGGCTGTAGAAGGACGATCGTGTTGTTGCACTCCGAGGGGATCGCCAAGGCCTTTTTCAGCTGAAGCATCACGTTTATGTTCGCCGTAGTTGATGGTGTCTGGTTCAAATTCTATTCCAATGTAGTCATAGATTTTCCGCATCCACGTCTCGGGATCATTGACGAGATCTTCATAGCGTACATGTATATGGGGAACTTCGCTTTGACGCAAGAATGTGGCCAATGCGGGGATGTATCGATTTAATAACGGATTGTAGTCTTGAGCAACTTGATAATCGCCATCGAAAAAGGAATTGGCGAATGAAGAAAAGGTTGCTAATGGGTGGCGTGTGAGAACCACGAATTTTGCATCGGGAAAGACCTTGGCCATAAATGGAAGAATGAGTCCATATGCGGGGGTTTTATCTAGGCATATGGATTTAGTGGTGTTGGTCATGAAGCGCCCATAAAGCACATCGCAATAGGCCCTACACGCTTCCCAATAATCTTGTTCGCCTTGGGGAAGTTGTTCCACGAAGAGTTTTTGTGATTCTGCAGCCAAGACATGGTCATAGGGCGCTTTTTCTACTTTGTCCCATACGCCTAAATGGGCCAATGGGGTCAATATATGGGGCTCGGGGCCGCCTTGGACTTGGGTATGCGATTCCAACATACGCTCAAGCATGGTACTGCCGGAGCGTGGAGAGGCTATGACAAAAAGCATGGAGGGTTTCACTGTGAATATCCTAAGGGCAATTTGTGGTTCATTCGAAAAAACGCGTATAGTCTATCAAATGTAAGGTTATACGGTAAATAAGGACGACTTTGTATGAAAAAGGTTTTATTTCATTTGCTAGTGGGATGGGTGTTGATGATGAGCTCATTAGGGTGTTCTCATGCCATGGCCGATGAACGTGCGCGCTATACCTATCCCCCTAAGCATGCGGGTGTCTATGTGGTTGCCCACCGCGGCGTGCATAATGGAATTCCAGAAAACTCTTTGGCCGCGTACCAAAAGGCGATTGAATTGGGCTGCGATTTTATTGAGATTGATGTGCGCACTTCGAAGGATGGCGAGTATGTAAGTATTCATAATTCAACGGTGGATGCGTATGTAGAAGGTATTACTGGAAAGGTAGAAGATTTTACATTTGCTGAATTGCGAGCCATGGACATAGGCATTAAGCATGGGGAGCAGTGGAAGGGGACGAAGATTCCAACCTTTGAAGAAATACTTCAGTTGTGTCAGGGAAAGATTGGGATTTATCTGGACTTGAAAAATGCGCCTGTTAAGCCATTGATGAACCTAATCAAACAATACAATATGGAAGATCGTGTTATTTGGTATTGTGATCCTGAAGAGCATGATGAAGTGGAACGTTTAAGTAAGCAGTGTGTGTCTATGCCTGATCCAGGGCCCGAGAAAAATCTACAACAGATTATCGATCAATTCGAGCCTACGTTGGTTGCTTCTGTGTGGCGGTACTATTCGGAAACGTTTGTGAAAACTTGCCATGAAGCGGGAGCGATTGTCATCGTGGATGAGAGTGACCAGAGTTGTTGGGCGGATGCTATCGCGTGGGGTTCGGACGGTATTCAAACCGATCACCCTGCCGAATTGATTGAATATTTAAAGAATTATCGACCTCAGTATTCGAAGTCACCCAATAATGGGGGGTCTATGTGAGTGCTCATCGTGGGGTACATAATGGAATTCCTGAGAACACCTTAGCGGCCTATCAAAAGGCGATTGATTTAGGATGTGATTTTGTGGAAATTGATGTGCGCACAACACAGGATGGGCAATTTGTCAGTGTTCATAACTCAACGATTGACGCCTATGTTGATGGACAGACGGGTAAGGTTGAGGAGATGACTTTGGAAGAGCTGCGCGCGCTGGATATCGGTATCAAGCATGGTGCGCAATGGGCAGGAACGCAAATTCCTACTTTTGAAGAGATTTTGGCTTTGTGTAAAGATTCTATCGGGGTTTATATTGATTTAAAAAATGCTTCGGTCGAGGGCTTAATGCCAATCATTAAAGCCTACGATATGGAAGATCAGGTGTTGTGGTACGCCAATGCGGATGAAATGGATAAAATTCGGCAATTGAGTAGTCGTTGTGTGTCGACTCCAAATCCTAAATCGAAAGAGGACGTCTCTGCAGTGGTGAAGCGATTTAATGCGACTTTTTTGCCAACATTGCGTGGTCAACATTCTGAAGCAATGGTGAAGGCTTGTCATGAAAATGGTGTTATTGTATTGGCGGATGATCGTGGCAAAGAATCCTGGGCGGACTATATCGCATGGGGCACCGATGGAATTCAAACGGATTATCCGGAAGAGTTGATTGCGCTTTTGAAAACGCGGGACAAGGAATGAGCTGTGGAATATGAAAGTCAAATACGGCTGAGTGTGTTTATCGGCTTGTTTGTATTATTGGCATTGGCCGAGTTAGTTGTGCCCCGCCGTTCATTGCGTATGAATAAAGTGTTGAGGTGGTTTAGCAATATTAGCATGACAACCTTTAATACCATCTTGGTCGCTTTGTTGCCCTTGGCGGCAGTTGCCTATGCGTATACAGTCGAAGAGGCTGGAGGGGGGCTGTTGAATCATCTTGCCCTACCAGCGGTAGTTAAGGTCGTGATTACTGTAATCGTATTTGATTGTTTGATCTATTGGCAGCATGTGATTTTTCATAAGGTGCCCATACTGTGGCGATTGCACCGTGTGCACCATAGCGATGTGGATTTGGATGTGACCTCGGGTGCCCGTTTTCACGCCATAGAAATTATTTTGTCGATGTTGATTAAATTGGCAGCTGTGCGCATTATAGGACCACCGGCACTGGGGATATTGATTTTTGAAGTGGTGTTGAATGGCTCTGCGATGTTCAATCATTCTAATATTCGGTTACCCTTGAAGCTTGATAGACTTGTGCGGATGTTTTTGGTAACACCGGATATGCATCGCGTTCATCATTCTGTTCATCGGGATGAAACGGATAGTAATTACGGGTTCAATTTACCGTGGTGGGATTATCTTTTTGGAACCTATACTCCGCAACCGCGTGATGGACATAATGAGATGGAAATTGGCTTGCATGAATTTCGTGAGCCGCGCGCGCAGTATGTGGATAAGCTCTTGGTGCAACCGTTTATTACACCCGAATTAGACAAGGATGAGGAAATTACTCAAGACCACTGAGAAACTCTTCGCAGTTTTCTTCAAAATTTGCCCAGGCAGCTTCCGGATCGCTTTCGAGTGACCCAAGGTAATCTACATTGCCCACAATTGGAACGCGACCAAAGGCTTCAATGGCATCTGGATTGTCCATTTTAATGAAATCGGGCTCTACATCTTCGACTTCATTGAGTATCACTCCTGCAATATCGAGTCCCGCTTCGCGCATGACCTCAAGGCTAAGCAATGTGTGATTAAGTGTACCTAACCCACGATGCGCTACCAGTATTACTGGGTAGTCTAACTTTTTCATCAGGTCGAGCATGGTGTAATCTTCGTTGAGCGGTGCATACACTCCGCCAGCGCCTTCGACCAAGAGGTCCTCGTGTTTTTCTTCGAGATCGTGAACTGATCGAAGTATTGTTTGGATATCTGGATAGTTCCCGGCCATACGTCCGGCAAGATGGGGGGAGCAGGCTGGTTCGTAAAGGTATGGTGCCATGAGTGCGCGCTCGTCGTCACTGGGTGTGAAATGTGCCGCTTTCCAATGCACAGATAAATCAGGTGCGACGAGTTGACCATCAATTAATTCGGCACCTGTCTGCACAGGTTTTACACTGATGGCGTCACGGCCTTTATTGCGTAAGTGGCGAAGAATACCAGCGGTAACAATGGTTTTTCCGACATCGGTTCCGGTGGCGGTGATGAAGTATCGATTCATGAGTTGAGTGCTTTCGCGATGGTTTGGGCGGCATGAGTTAAATCCGCTTTTTCGTGAGCCAGTGTTACAGACATCCGTAAGCGTGCGGTGCCTTTGGGGACGGTAGGAGGGCGGATTGCACTGAGCAGGATGCCTTCTTTGATTAGGGAATTCATGGCATCGACAGTTTGTGAGTTATCGCCGATGATGATGGGGATGATTTGCGAATTGTGCGTAGGAACTTCTATACCTTGATCACGTAATTGCGCACGGAGGTAGTGGGCTTGACTAAGCAAATTTTTCCCCAATTCGGGGGAGGATTCTATAATCTTGAGTGAAGCCAATGCCGCTCCGGCGCAGGCGGGGGAGAGTCCTGTGGAGAAAATAAAACTGCGTGCTGTGTTGATGAGCAGTGATTGGATGGATTGCGAGGATGCGACAAATCCGCCGCCACTGCCTATGGACTTTGTAAGGGTGCCGACAATGACGTCGGGATGAATGTTTAATTCATGGCACACGCCGTGGCCGCTACCGTGGATTCCGATGGCGTGGGCTTCGTCAATGGCGAGGAGGCAGTTGTATTGCTTGGCAAGGGCCGATAGCTGCTTTAGCGGAGCAAGGTCACCGTCCATGCTGAAAACAGAATCGGATATGATGAGTTTTCGTCCGCTAACCTTTGTTTCTTTTAACAATGACTCCAAATGGTCCATATCGCAGTGATTGTATATGTTGATTTGGGCACGCGATAAGCGCGAGCCGTCTATGAGACTGGCATGGTTGAGGGCATCGGAAAAAATAGAGCCTGTTTTGTCGACTAGGCTGGATATCATGCCTAAATTAGCTTGGAATCCGCTGGGGAATACCAGGCAGGCTTCTTGATTGACCCAGGTTGCGAGAGCTTGTTCCAGTTCTTCATGGATGTTCAGGTGTCCTGACATTAGGCGTGAAGATGTGGCGCCACACCCAAATTCTTCCACTGCTGTAATGGCTCCGGCTTTTACACGGGGGTCATTGGCGAGATTGAGGTAGTCATTGGATGAGAAATTCAGATAGTCCTGATCGTTCCAGCACAACTTACCGCCCGATTGAGGTAGGGTTCGTAAAAAACGGGTGAGCCCGTGCTCTTCAATTGCGGTCAGCTGTTGCCGGATGGATTCGCTATGGGGAATTTCGTGTGTCATGAGGGGAGGGGTTTAACCCAATACTTCCTGACACACTTCGTTGAGCATTTTGCCGTCGGCTAAATCTCCCAACTCTTTTTTCATGGCTCCGGTCAAACGGCCGGGATGATTGATGTCGGGATTCTCCGCGAGATAGGCACGCACTTTATCGGTGAGGGCTTCTTTGGAGAGCTGTTGTGGCAAGAAGGATTCAAGGATAGCGATTTCATTGCGGGACAGTTCTGCTTCTTCATCTTTGCCGAGCTCGGTCAGAGTTTCGATGGTTTGCTGGCGTTTTTTTACTTCGGACCGCAAAATCGCGATGGTCACGTCGTCGGTGATTTCGCCAGAACCGTCTTTTTCCTTGAGAAGGATTGCGCCTTTGGCCATACGCAGGCAGTCAAGACGGACTTGGTCTTTAGCGCGCAGGGCGTCTTTCATTTGATTTTGAATGTCTTCTTTAATGCTCATGTGATTCTCCTAGATATTCTTTAGATAGCATTGTATATGCCTACTTTTACGCAATCAATCTCTATGATATGGATGTCCGGTGCTGATGGACCATGCTCGGTAGAGTTGTTCGGTGAGCATGACGCGGACGAGTTTGTGGGGCCAGGTGAGGGTGCCGAAGTTGAGGGTGAGGCGGGCTTTGCGGCGTACGGATTCATCGAGGCCGTCAGCGCCGCCAATGATGAAGACGATGGTGCTGATACCTTCGTTGGTCCAACCGGTAATGGTTTCAGAGAACTTTCGGGAAGACAGGGCTTTGCCGCGTTCGTCGAGCGCGATGACCGCTGCGCCGGGGGGAATGGCTGCGAGGAGTTTTTCGGCTTCTTGGGCTTTGCGGAGTTCGGCTGTTTTGGCGGGCTTTTTGATTTCGAATTCGGTGATCTCGCAGGGCCACGGTAAGCGACGGACATAGTCGTCGACCATGTCTTGTTCGTTACTGCGTCCGAGTTTGCCAAAGGCAAGAATTTTTATTTTCATTTTTTCTTGGATGTAGCGAGTTGAATGGATAGATTGAGGATGCCGACCATTTCTTTGAGTTCTTCGTGGCTGACGGTGAGTGGGGGCCAGAGGTAGAGGACATCGCCGAGGGGGCGTATGAAGAGTCCCATGTTGAGGGCTTCTTGGGTAACTTGTTTGGCGAAAGCAGCACCGCCTGCCTCTTCGGTGAAGGCACACATGGCAATGGTGCCAAGGGTTTTGGCGTATTCGACGGTGGGGTATTCAGCAATTGCTGTGAAACTTTGCGTGAGGAAAGCGGCTGCGGGTTCAGCTTTGGATACGATGTCTTCGCTGGTAAAGATATCGAGCGCGGCGAGCGCAGCAGCGGAGGTGATGGGATTTCCGCAGTAGGTGTGACCATCGTAGAAAGTGCGGTCGGTGTTGGCGTCACTGCGGAAAGATTCGTAGATTCGGTCGCTGGCAATGGCGACGCTCATGGGGAGGTATCCGCCGGTGAGGGCTTTGCCGAGGCAGAGGATATCGGGGACGATTCCTGCGACGTCGCAGGCGAACATTTCGCCGGTGCGTCCAAAGCCTACGGCGATTTCGTCTGCGATGAGGATGAGATCGAATTCATCGCAGAGCGCACGGACTTGGCGCAGGTATTCGGGGTGATACAAGCGGATTCCGGCAGCACCTTGACAGAGGGGCTCAAGAATGATGCCGGCAATTTCGCGGTGATTTTCCCGTACGATGGCTTCCATGGATTTGAAGGCTTCGAGGGCGTAGACTTTGTCGAGTTCGTCATCGTTATTGCCGCGTCTGTGAGGGGTGGGGGCGACATACGATTTGCGGATAGCCCCTTCGAAGTGTTTGTGGAAGGTGGGGACGTAGCCGACACCGACGGCGCCGAGGGTGTCGCCGTGGTAGCCTTCTTCGAGGGAGACGAATTTGGTTTTGCCGGATTCGCCTTGGTTGGCCCAGTATTGGATGGCCATTTTTAGGGCGGATTCGGTGGCGCTTGAACCGTCGCCTGCGAAATAGCAGTGGTTGAGGTCGCCCGGCGCTAGGTCGGCGAGGCGTGCTGCGAGGCGAATGGCTTGTGGGTGCGAGAGATTGCCTAGGATGGAATGTTGGAGTATCCCGGCCTGTTCTTTGATGGCGTCAACGATGTGGGGGTGGCTGTGTCCAAGGGATGTGGCCCACCATGAAGCGATGCCATCAAGGTAAGGAGTTCCATCGATACTATAGAGATACGAACCTTCAGCGGAGTCAAAGCAGAGGCCTTTGCCTTTTTCGTAGGTGTTGATGTCTGTATACGGGTGCCACAAATGCGCTTGGTCGAGCGCAAAGAGTTCTTGTTTGGTGGTTGCCATGAGCAGGAAAATCCTTCAATAGTTCATTTTGCGGTAAGTAAGTAGTATAGCAAAGAACACGGAAAGAATCCCGTAGAACAAAGACTGGAAAATGCCGACAATTTCGCGCTATAATAGTCCTTCAATAGCCCGCCTATTGAATTTGGGGAGGATTAGCATAATTGGTAATGCACCGGTCTTGAAAACCGGCGACTTCGGTCTTGTGGGTTCGAGTCCCTCATCCTCCGCCATTTAAATTACAGCCCCGTAATCATTGATTAAAGTGATTGCGGGGCTTTCTCGTGTTTAGGGGGTGAGAAATAGGCGATTGACAGCTATGGCACACTCA
>CALLLL010000218.1 GCA_938082445.1 uncultured bacterium | reverse complement strand
TTTGAGCCATTCGTCGCATGGGCGTTTGGCCTCGTCATCGTTAATTATGACAATGCGGACATGCCCACGTTCTAGGGACATGACGTTTTGTACTTCAATGTCTTGATTGAATTCGTATTTCATCTCGAGGATGCGTTCACGAACCCAGTCACGGCCTGAGATGGCAATGTCGATTTCGCCGATGCCTAGTTGGGAGCCGAATTCTTGTGGGCGTCCATCCCAACCGAGTAAGTAGGTGTTGAGTGGGAAGGTGGTTGGGCCGCCTTTTTCGTAACCTTGAGCGCGAAATCCTGCGTCTTTGAGTAAGTTTATTAAGCTGCCGCCGCGATTGGGGTCGGCTAAGGAACCAGCAGGCATACCGATAGTCAGTTTTGTGTCACTCATGCGTTATTCATTCTTTCATGTTGTTTTGGGTTATGTTGTGGCGGGAATGGGGTTGAATGGTGTGATATTGGCCCGAGAATGGGCTACACGAATCAGGAACGACCCTTTGTTCACGCTACGAAAGTCAGGAGTATAGCACAGATTCATGTCAGAAGGTAAATTCTAGGGAAATTGGGGGCTTATTGGGTTTGGCGTAGAAATTCGATGAGGGCGGCAGAGGCGCTTACTGAGGCATTTAAGCTTGTGATGGGGCCACTGATGGGGATGCTGACAATATAGTCGCACTTTTTTTGGACGAGGGGGCGCATGCCTTTGCCTTCGTTGCCGACGACAAGCCCGGTACGTCCTTTAAAATCGGCTTCCCAGAGCATTTTATCGCCATCAGCATCGAGGCCGGCAATCCAAAAATTGGCTTCTTTGAGCATATCGAGTGCTCTAGGAAGGTTGGTGACTTGGATGAGGTCGATGTATTCCATGGCTCCGGCAGCGGATTTCATGGCTGTGGAAGATAGGGGCGCTGAGCGATCTTTGGAGAATAGTAGTGCTGATGCTCCGCAGGCAGATGCCGTACGGGCTATTGCGCCGAAGTTGTGAGGGTCTTCTATGCTGTCTAGTATGACGACCATGGATTGTGGCTCTTGGTGTTGTGCGAGCCAGTCTTCTAGTTCATGAATGGGTAGGGGGGCTGTTTCGAGCACAGCTCCTTGGTGTACGCCGTCTTGAGTCATGCGGTTGAGGGCTTTTCGTGAGGTTTTCTCAACGGGGATGGAGGCGGCCATGGCTAGTTTGTAGAGGTCTTGTAGATCTTTGGCGCCATCTTGTAGATAGAGACAGTGGGGAGTACGGCGTTTGGCTGTGAGGCATTCTTGAATGGGAATGCGGCCATAGATGTATTCTGATTTCATAGAGCAGTATATTTAGTCCAAGGGGTAGTCGGCTGGGTCAAGGTCGTTTAGGGCGATCAATTGTTTAATGCGATTGGCTAATGTTTCGCTTGAAGGAACGCGGGAGTCTTGTGAACTGGCATCATAGTCCCATAGTGTGTAGTAGATTTCAAGGGCTTCCATTTCGTTGCCGAGTTTTTGCTCGCAGCGGGCAAATTGGTGAAGGTTGGACCAGTAGTTGGCAACGCTTTCGCCGTATCGATCTATGGCGGCTTTGTAGAACATTTTGGCATTTTGATAGCGGAAGATGGTTTGCTGGAACTCACCATACTTTGTGAGGGTGGCTTCATCGGCTACATCGCGTGCGGGGTCGTTACCCGGGAGCGTGGAAGTGGCGTTTTGATAGGCTTTTTCCATGCCTTTGGTTGTGAGCATATACCCGCCACCGATAATGACAACAAATACGGCTATCCAGAATACTTTTGATAAATTCATGATGCTTTCCTTGTTATTCTGTGGGTTCTGCTGGCGTTTGACCACCAAGCATGTCGCTAATCACAGGAACATCAACGCCGAAATAGTGGGCGATCACGCCGAGCATAATAATTAATATAACTAGCGCGATTAGGCTTTTGACGCTGCTAATGAGCTTAAAAATGATGGAGGGTTTTTTGGACATGGAGTCGAGTTGTGCGGCGCGCTGAACGAATACTTCGTTGGCGTTTTTACAGGGGGTTGAACAGAATATACCGGTTGGGCCGTGTACTTCGCATTGACTGCAAAAGGGTTTACCGCATTGTTTACAGCGTCCTACGGCTTGGAAGCCTGGGTGCTGGATACAGGTTGAATCGATACTTTTGGGCACGATTTATCTCCTCTAGAAAGTATATAGCTTAACTATAGGCTTTGATTATGACATTAAGTGCTAAATAGTGCAAGAAAAAGTATGTTTAAGGTGAAAATTGTAAGGGGTGGTTGCTTGCCTTCTCGTGGGAGTCTTCGTTATTGTTTAGGCTTCTATTGATAATAACCTTAGGGAAAAAATTACATGAACATTAAATATTGTATGCTTGGCTTTGTCTGTGCTGGGGTGTCTGCAGTTGGCATGGCACAAAGTGGATTTTATATTGCTCCTCATATCCAGAATATTCAACAGGATAGTGCTACGTTTATTTGGGAGAGTATCGAAGCCGAGAAAGCTACGGTTCAATTTGGTAGCGAGGGCGGTGCTTTGGATCAGTCGGTTGTGGGAGCAGATGAAAAGACAAAAATTCATCGTATCACAGCCAAGGGGTTGATGCCGTCGACGCGATATACGTATCGAATTAGCTCGGGTGATGATGTTCAGGAAGCGACATTTATTACAGCACCTGCTCAACAGGATGAGATGACGTTTATTGTGGTGGGTGATTCGCGTCGCTGGGGGGATGGAATTTGGGAGCGGTCTGGAATGGACCAGCATGTTTTGCAATGGGATGCGGCAGTGTTTTTGACGATGGGGGATTTGGTTCGTGATGGTCATCAGTATGAGCAATGGCCTGAGCACTTTGAGCGCTTTTCGGCGTTGACCGATAAGAAATGGTTTGTTACGGCGCGTGGAAACCATGAAGGTTCTCAGTTAAAGGATATTGAGAATGATTGGTTTGCGAAATATCATGAGTTGCCTGGTGATGGTGAGCCATATGCGTATTTTGATTGGGGGAATACTCACTTTGTGTTGGTATCGTATGAGTCGACTGGTCATGAGCGTGATTGGACGAAGTCTTCTGAATGGTTGGATAAACATTTGGCGGGTGTGGATAAAAAGTATACTGTGGTTGCGCAGCATTTCCCTGTGTATTGTACGGGGTATTATGGGCCTGATCGTTCGCGTAAGGAACCGGGAAAATTTGCGGCTAATTTCCGTAATGTCATGGAGAAGCATGATGTGACGTTGAATGCAGCGGGGCATACGCATATTTATGAGCGGCATTATCCGTTAAAAGAAAATGAGCGTAATGATCGGGATGGTGTTTGGTATGTGGTCAATGGGGGCGATATTGGGGCGAATTTCCCTGATTGGTGGACGTATGTAGTGGATGATCGTAGTGAGCATTCTAAACCGACGTATACGGTGTATCAAATGAATGATGATCGTGTTGTTGCGCGTACTTTTGCCTATGTCCCTTCTGAGCAATCGATTGAGGAAATTGATTATTTTGTAATTTGGGAAGATGAAGCGGTGCCTGCGGGGCGTTTAGCGCAATTAACCACAGCGCAGGGGGATGAATTGTTAAGTGTGATCAAGGATTTAGCCGGGATGTTGTATGCACCTGGTGCGAAGGCTTTGTTGCCGTTTCTTGAACATGATGATGAGGCTGTTCGACAAGCTGCGGCGAAGAGTATTGGCCTTCTTGGAAATGCAGACGTGGCAGAGGATCTGTTGCCGTATGTGAGTAGTGTGGATCCGGTGGTGGCTAAGTATGCTGCGCGATCGATTGAAGCGGCAATGCCTAATTCGGTAGAGAAACAGGTTGTGCGCTTGCTTAAGGATGCTACTGTATCGGAAGACGCTCGATTCCATTTGGTGGGTGCATTGCAGTTGCGTAGCGAGAATACGGAAAAAATGGCAAGTGTCTTTTTGGATGTTTTGGAGTCGGGTGAGGCGACTGGTGAGTTGCGTAATCGACTGGCTTATGCGGTGGGTGAAACGGCAACGAAGAAGCATACGAAACGGTTGGTTCGCTTATTTGATCGTTCTGATCATCAGTATGTTACTTTGGGTTTAGGCTATGCATTAAACAATGTAACGGGGAATCGAAATAGTTTAAAAAGCAGAGGGCCGGTCGCTAGTTCGGAACCGGGAAAACGTGATCAGTTTATTGATCGTTGGCTGGATAAATAATCTTCAGTCGTTTATTAGACAAACTCTAATCGGTATCGAAGGCTGTTTTCGGTACCGATTTTTTGTTGATTGTGGGGGTTATTTGAGGCGTAGGATGAGATCTTCGAGTTCATCTTTCCATACATCGAGATCGTCTTCTTCGACCCAGTATTGGCGGAGTTTGGAATCGGCGAGGATGACTTCGGTGGCAAGGAGTGCTTTTTCTCTTAGTGCATCGGTCGTATCCGGGTGGGCTTTGACCCAATCGGTGACTTCTTTGGGCAGTGAATAGGCTGGGGAATTGTGTAAGGCTGCTACTACTTCTGCTGATGCCAAGGCTTCATTGCAGTCGTGCTCTGGTGGCACGGAGGCATTGATGACTAATTGCAGGGCGTTATCTAAGATGGTTTGATTGGGAGCATCTTCCAAATCACCGAGCCATGCTAGCGCGTCATCGTTTTCAAAGGCACCAAAACCCCAAGTCGACAAGATATGTACTCCTTCTTGATTTAAGACTAATTAGATCACTTATGAACTACTGCTTATCATACCGCCCAGATTCGGGTTTGTAAAGTGCTTTTTTTAAGAATTGTAGAAATTTAGAATATCATGAAGGCGTCACGTCCGCGATTAATCATTTCGCTTGGTACTTGTAGGAACCAGGCGATGATATAGACTGTGATAAATAATAAGTCTCGGGCAATTTGTACGTTCCAAATAATAATTATGAGGGCTATAAACGCCATATTGCTGTATCGATAGATTCGGGCCCGTAATCCGGGTTCCATCCAGGCAGAAATTGCCCCGAAGCCGTCGAGTCCTGGGACGGGGAGTAAGTTAAAGACCATGGCTAAAATCTGAAGGACGACTAGAAAGGCCAGGGCATCCCACATGGGGTTTGCTGTGGTGGTATCAACAAAGCCGAGATAGAATGGGGATGCGAGGAGTACGGCTAAGATTAAATTTGATGCGGGGCCTGCGAGTGAAACTAGGCAGTCCCACGCTTTACTGCGTAGAAGATGTCGTTCAATGTATACGCATCCACCGGGTAGTCCTATGCCGCCTAGTAATAAGAATATGAGGGGGAGTCCAATACTCAGTAGGGGATCGGCAAATTTAAGGGGATTGAGGGAGAGGTAGCCTTTATCGACTACGGTGTAGTCTCCGCCTTTGTAGGCAACTATGGCGTGGGAAAATTCGTGTATGCATAGGGAGAAAATCCATGCAGCAAAGATAAATACAAAGGTTACGGTCATTTCGAGTTCTTTCAGTCGTGTATTTTTTGGGCCTCTACTCAGGGGTGAGTAGAGGCCCGGTAATGCTACTAGTAAACGCTTTTTGCGTGTAGTTTATTCGTGACCTTCGTCGAGTACGATGGCGGGACCTGCATGGTCGGGCAAGCGTAGGGATTCGACAACGTCTTGTACTTCTTGTGGTGGCGGTGGAGTGACGGCTGATACGCAGAGTGTTACGGCGAAGTTGAGGAGCATTCCGATGGCTCCGATTCCTTCGGAGGAGATGTCGAAGCACCAGCGTGGCATGCCGAAGTATTTTTCACCGACAATATATCCGGCTGTGAAGAGGAGGCCTACGAGCATCCCGGCGATAGCGCCTTCGCGGTTAACGCTGGTACTGAAGATACCGAGGAGGATGATGGGGAAGAAGCTGGAAGCGGCTAAGCCGAAGGCGAAGGCGACCACTTGTCCTACAAATCCGGGTGGGTTGATTCCGAAGTATCCGGCAACTAACACGGCAGCGAGTACCATGATGCGGCCTACGGCTACACGTTTGGCTTCGTCGGCTTTGGGGTTGATCATGCGGAAGTAAATGTCGTGGGCCAGTGAGCTGGAGATCACGAGAAGAAGACCTGCTGCAGTGGATAGTGCTGCGGCGAGTCCACCCGCGGCTACGAGGGCGATAACCCATGGGGCAAGCCCTGCGACTTCGGGGGTGGAGAGTACGATGATGTCTCGGTCGATATTGACTTCGTTGATGGACTCATCTTTGGCTAGTTGTATGATTCCATCACCATTTTTATCTTCAAAGGTGAGCAGTCCTGTTTTTTGCCAGCCTTGGGTCCAGTCAAAGTTGAGTTCTTCGCCTTCTTCGGTGGTTTTGGCCAGGCTGTATGTTTGGGCTCCATCTTCGGCTAGTTGTTCAGCATTTACCGAGATTGAACTGCCATGTAGTGAGCTGATGAGGTTGTAACGAGCGAAGGCTGCGAGGGCTGGTGCTGTGGTGTAGAGGAGGGCGATAAAAATGATGGCCCATACAGCGGAGTAGCGTGCTGCTCGTACGTTGGGCACGGTGTAGAAGCGTACGATTACGTGGGGCAGACCTGCGGTCCCGACCATGAGGGCGACGGTGATACAGAATATATCAATCATCTCTTTGCCTTGGAAAGGCTGGGTGTATTCGGTGAACCCAAGGTCCACTTGGATTTGATTGAGGCTTTCTACGATGCCGCTGGTGGTAAAGGCTAGTTGTGGAATTGGGTTTCCGGTGAGTTTGAGGGCAATGGTGACAGCGGGAATCATGAAGGCTACGATGAGTACGCCGTATTGAGCCACTTGAGTCCAGGTGATGCCTTTCATGCCGCCGATGACTGCGAAGAAGGCTACGATGACCATTCCGATGACTACACCGGTGCCGACATCCACATTGAGGAAACGACTAAAGACGATTCCTACACCGCGCATTTGTCCGGCGACGTAGGTAATGGAAACGAATATGGCGCAGATGACGGCTACGATTCGGGCGACATCTGAGTAGTAGCGGGTTCCCACAAAGTCGGGCACGGTGTATTGGCCGAATTTGCGTAAGTAGGGGGCAAAGAGGAGGGCGAGTAGAACGTATCCGCCTGTCCAACCCATGAGGTATACGGCACCGTCATAGCCCATGAAGGAGATGAGTCCGGCCATGGAGATGAATGAAGCAGCGGACATCCAGTCGGCTGCGGTGGCTGCACCGTTGGCGATGGCGGGTACGCCTTGTCCGGCGATGTAGAATCCGGCAGATTCTTTAACGCGTGCACGCCATCCGATGTAGATGTAGGTTCCAAATGTGAGGAAGATAAAGAGGTAGGTCCAATTTTCTGTGGTCATTATTCGCCCGCTCCTTCTTCGTCTTTGTGGAAGCGGTGGTCAATGGTGTCCATACGCTTTGCATAAACCATGATGAGTATTATGAACACATATATGGAGCCTTGTTGGGCCATCCAAAAGCCAAAGGGAACTCCGAAGAATTGGATATTGTTGAGGGGCACAACGAATAAAATACCGCATCCGTATGAGACAAAGGCCCAGATAGATAATAGGATGGTTATTAGCTTTTTGTTCGCGGTCCAGTATTGCCGATCTTCTTCGGTCACATTTTTGCTCATGGTGGTATCCCGTTGGTTAATGAACAGTAAAGGTAGACGATAGCGCAGAAGTCGGGTGAAATTCAATTAATGGGGCTCGAAATCGAGCCGAACATTATCAAAGGGAGATGTTTTGAGGTATTCGAAGATTGCTATGAGGAGTGGGTCGTTTTCGGTTATTTTGGCTTTACCGAAGAGTTTTTCTTTGAGGGTGCGGTGTTTTTCTACAAATATACACCAAGTTATATCATCTGGAATGTATCCAAATCCGAGAGTGTATCTACGCGAATTGAATTCACATGCAATGTACCAGCCCCAGTCTTCTTGTCCGTCATATTGGACGTGAAATCCAATTGGGTCTTTTCGCTCTTTGACCCATTGCATAAGGTCTTCACCGAAGCAGCAGTCGTTGATGAAATGGTCATGGATTTCGGTTGTGTTGAATTGATCGGTCTCGAATCGGACGCTGTACACACTCATTTTTGGGGCTCGTCGATGGTTTTTACGAATTGCTTGATTTCATCGGCGAGTAGGTCGCGGTCGTTGTCCCAAAATACGTGGTGGTTGGAGTTTGGGAGGGCGACAAATGTTTTATTTTCTGAGGCCATGCGGTCGAAGGCATTTTGTGAGGCTTCGTAGGCGGCGGCAAAATCGCCGGGTGCATGCAGGAGTAATACGGGGCAGGTGACTTTGGCAAGCGTTTCATCGGCGTTGGCGTGTGCGCCAATTTTATGTAGGGTTGCCGTGCCTTTGGCGGGAATCCATTTGTAGGATAGAATTTTGGTTTTGGCGTCTTCACGGTTTACGCAGACGAAGGCATTGGCTTTGTAAACCCAGGGGAGGATGGGTTTGGTGAGTTTTGACCAGGTTTCGACAGGGAGGATGTAGTACCAGTTGTAGGTGACTCCGAAGTAGGGACCACCTAATACGATTCCATCGACGTGTTGTTCGGAGGCTGCGATGGTGCTGAGTGCGCCTCCCATGGAGTGGCCAACGAGGATTACTTTTTTGTGTTTGGTTTTAAGCGCATCGATTTCGGTATTGATGGCGGTATGGAATTCTTCTTTTTCAGCTTTGACGAAGTCGCGTGGGGAAGTGCCGTGTCCGGGTAGGCGCATGGCGTGCACGCGGTAACCTTCTGCGGCGAGTTGATCGGGGATTTCCCAAAAGTTGTTTGAGCCGCCTACAAATCCGTGTATAAAAAGGATTGCAGTGTCGGCGTTTTCCGGGCCTAGGGTCCGAGTTTCAGCGCCTGTGAGAATGCCTGTGCCTGGATTTCGGGGGGCTTTGGCGTCGTATCGATTAACCATGGTGCTTGCACAACCGTTATAGATGAGCAGGACTGCAATGGTTGTAAGCATGGAACGTAAAAAGCGACGTTTACGCGATGTTTTATTAGTTTTTTGTTCATCGGTTTTTGTGGCGTCTTGTTTGGGGGCTGGTTCTAGATCTTCACTCATGATTCGAGGCCTCCGGCGAGTTTGGCGGCACGATTTTTAATGGTGCTTAAATCTAATTTCCCATTGGGTAGTACGGGGATTTCATTGATGCGGTAGAAGCTGTTTCGTTTTGGGCGCCATAAATTGGGCAGTCCAGATTCGTCCATGCGTGCGAGTAAGTCGTCGAGTTGAGCATCGGAAAGTGTATGGAGAACAACGATACGTTCGCCTTTGGCTTCGTCTGATACTCCGGCTACGGATAAAAGAGTTTCGGTCACCCCGAGTACGTTGTGGAGTGATTCTTCTACTTTTGTGTGGGATACCATTTCGCCGGCAAGTTTGCTGAAGCGTGCGAGACGATCGGTGATGGTGATAAATCCGTCGTCGTCGATCATGGCTATATCCCCGGTTTCATACCAACCGTCTTTCAGTACTTTTGCGGTACGTTTGGGTTCTTTCAAGTATCCATCCATGATGTTTGGACCTTTAACATAGAGTAAACCGGGTTGATTGTTTTCAAGAATTTTTCCGGTTTCAGAATCTTGTATGCGAACGCTTACGCCGGGGATGGGGTGCCCGATGGTGCCGTGTTTGGTGCCTTTTTGGTAAAAGCCTGGAGCGACAAAGTCGGGGAGATTGAGAGAAACGGCCGGGGAGCATTCGGTGGTGCCGTATCCTTCGAGGGGTTCGACACCAAACTTTTCATTGAAGGCTACGCGTACGCGTGGTGATAATTTTTCTGCACCGGTCATGACGTAGTTGAGTGATTCGAGTTGTTCTGCTGGGCATCGCCGGATAAAGCCTTGCAGCAATGTGGAGGTGCTGAAGAGCATGGTGACTTTGTGCTCGGCCATGAGCTTACCGATCACACGGGATTCAGTGGGGTTGGGGTGGAAGGTGACGCGGACGTTGGGTTGTGTCATGGGGTACCATAAAGTGCCCATGCTGCCGAGTACATGGAAGAAGGGGAGCATGCCCATCACACAGTCTCCACCTTTTGACATGGGGAATACTTGCATGCACGATTCGATGTTTTTGGTGAGGTTGTAGTGGGAAAGCATGACGCCTTTTGGGGTGCCTTCGCTTCCGCTGGAAAACACGATGGTGGCTAAGGTATCGATGTCTGCATTTGGATTGCCGCCCACGGATTCGATTAGTTTTTTGCGGGGCATGAACAGTGCTTTAAGGATGGCGCTTTTGCGATCTTCTTTGGTGACCGAGGGCATGATGTCATCCATTAAGATGGTGTCACGTGGGGGTGTGATGGGTACTTTTTCCAAGAATTTGTTGGCGGTGATCACATGACGCATTTCACAGATGTCTGCAGCGTGTTCGAGTGCTTCATCGGAAGTGGAGTAGTTTAGGTTGATGACGACTTTGCCCATCATGGTGAGGGCTAGGTTTACGAGGGTGGCCCCTACACTTTGTGGGAGGAGTACGCCGACCATTTCTTCATCCTCATCGAGTAGGGCTTGTAGCTTTTTACCGAGGATGAGTGTTCCTACTAGAGCTTTGAAGTTGTTAAGGGTGCCAGATGTTGCATCGGACATGGCAACACGCCAGGGATAGCGGCGTGCTTTTTTGATGAATAAATCGTGTAGGAGTAGTGGGTTTTTGGTATCGCGTAGGCAGTAGGTATCGGTACCGAGTTCTTGGACGGCATTGCGTAATTCGAATGCGGTGGTTGTGGAGGGCATGGCATCGCCAAATGCGATGGTGATTTTGTAGGGAAGCGTTTTGGGGATTTTCCAGAAGAATTTATTTCCTGCAAAACTAAATATACTGCCCCAAATTTGATCCAAGTAGATGGGGATAATGGGGGCATCGGTATTTTTCATGATGCGCTCGAAGCCTTTTTTGAAGGGGAGTAGTTGCCCTGTTCGGGTGATTTGTCCTTCAGCAAATATGCAGACGAGTTCTCCGGCGATAAGTGCATCGGTTGCGGCTTGGAGTGAGTTGG
>CALLLL010000217.1 GCA_938082445.1 uncultured bacterium | reverse complement strand
AACCCTACATATCCACCTATTCCTGGAGATGTATAGCCTAATACTTCTTCATAATCTTTATTCAAAATATTGTCTACGCGACCAAAGATTTCTACACCCTCAGCGACTTCATGCGAAATAGCCACATTAAAAATAGTATGGCCTCCAATTTCCTTACGTGTCCCTGGAGGGCCCGAAAAGTCATTAAAGTCTCGTTCACCGGTGTATACTGCAGCTAAGTTAAGATTCCCAGCTTCTGAATACGCATAGTTCACATTAAAGTTTGCTTTATGCTTTGGTCGACGCACCAGCTCCTCGCCAGTGGTCTTGTCTTCAGAATCAGTGTACGTATAGCTAGATGATAAACGCACGCGGCCATTCACCTGATACAGCCCACTAAACTCCACACCTTGTGATTCGACACCATCAATATTGATGTATCCTCCGACACCAGAATCATAATCAATAAGTGTTTCGTAGTCATTATCGAAATACGTCACACCCACGACAATCTTATTATCCCATAAGGCCTGCTCGATTCCAAAGTCCCAACCTTCACTCTCTTCAGGCTCTAAATTCTCATCCCCAAAAGAAGAATACAGTTGAAATAACGATGGAGCTTTAAATCCAGTACCGAATGAACCGTGAAGACGTGTGTGACTTTCTTCAAACAAGTATGAACTTGCTACACGGTAAGTATCGTGTGTTCCAAAAGTCTCATGGTCATCAATACGCCCCCCCAAGGTCAGGAAGAATGTATCCGCCAACTGAATTTGATCTTGTATGTAGTACCCGTTGGTACGAATTTTACGCTCATCTTGAATACTTTCAAAGGGGCCAAAGAATCCATCGGAAAAATAATACGATTTCCCTTTTTCTTCTTCTGTTTCCAAACCGATCGTTAAGGTATTCGTTTCATGCAGGTAAAAATTATTCTGCCAATCAAATTTAAGCAATGAACTGTCGTATTTGCTGTTGTCCAAATCAATCGGATGATCGATATCAATAGGATTATCAGTCTCGCGATCATGCTCAGAATAACTTACTCCCCAGCGCTGCTCCCATAACTCATCGAAGGTCGAAAACGTTGCTTGAGTACGTAAGAAGGTTTGCTTCTTTTTAAACCGATTGTTCGGGTCATCACCAAATGCACCACCGTAATTATCGATGTCCGTTTTACTGTCACTTAATCGTGCAATAAAATCCCACTCAACGGTATCGGCCATCAACCAACCGACTCGCCCAGACAATGTTGTATTATCAAATCCATCGTCCTCGGTGTTGCCCAATTTTTCACTGGCAGACGAAAATCCATCCGTGCTAAATTTGGATACATTCAATGAATAATCCACGGTTTCACTGGCACCACTCACACCTAGTTTAGGAGACCAGGTTCCATAAGAACCCATTTCAAAGCCCACTAAGCCCCGTAGACCTTTTCTCCCCCGCTGAGTAATAATATTAATTACCCCGCCAATAGCATCTGATCCATACAGCGTACTTTGGGGCCCACGTAAAATCTCGATACGCTCAATATTTTGCGTCATCATTGTTGACAAATCTGCCGCACGACCAGTTGAAATCGGATCGCCTATCTCAATACCGTCTAACAGCACCAATGTCTGCTCTGACTTGGCCCCACGAATAAAAATCGCCACATTACCCCCACGGGTTCCTGTATTCACTACATCCAATCCAGGTACCGTGCGCAATAAATCCAACACATAGGGTTCTTTACGCTCTTCAATTTCTTTACGTGAAATTACACTGATTGAACTACCTACTTTTTCTTTGCTTGTCTCCAGCTTAGTCGCTGTAACAACAATTTCTTCTTCTGTTTCTTGAGACCAAGAGCTTATGGGTACACAAACCATTGCGCATGCCAAGGCCCATTGTACGTTTAATCTTTTCATAATAAATCCGTTTCTTCTCAATTCGATTTGCAGTACATGTACGCTGCAGTTAAGAGTTCCCGCCCGATTTTGAAGATACTGACGCCTCTTCAAAAGTTCGGACTTGACTCAATATAGCTACCGATGCATCAATGATGCCTAAGGCCAATGCAGCCCCGGTTCCTTCGCCTAAGCGAAGATCTAAATCCAGCAACGGTTGCTTCCCTAAAGTCTCCAACATCGCATTATGGCCGGGTTCCGCGCTGCGATGTGCAGCCACCATAAATTCTGCTGACTCAGGGACCAATGCGTGGGCCAAGAGGGCCCCCGCCGTGGAGATGAATCCATCGATTACCACCGGCTTGCGCAATGCCGCGGCACCAAGAATCAATCCACAGATTCCACCTATTTCAAATCCGCCAACTTTTGCCAGTACGTCTACCGGGTCAGCGGGATTCGGTTGATTAAGGGCCAATGCAGCTTCCACCACTCCGGCCTTATGTGCGATACGATCCGCATCCAGGCCCGTTCCAGGCCCCGTTAATTCATATATTGATTTGTCCGTCAACACAGCCGCGATTGCCGTACTCGCAGTAGTATTGCCAATTCCCATGTCTCCTGTTCCAAAGATGTCAACATCGTTGGATAAGGATTTGGCCACCTCAATGCCTGCTTCTATAGATTGGATGGCCTCTTCACGCGTCATTGCTTCACCATGAGCCATATTTTTTGTACCGGGTCCGATGCGCTTAGATGAAAAATGTATAGAGTCAATATCAGGTGCTACTGAAATACCCATATCGACAACGTGCACCTGAGCATTTGTAGTTTTCGCCAATGCATTCACCCCTGCCCCACCTGCAATTATATTTAATACTATTTGCAGAGTAACTTCCGGCGGGTACGCACTTACGCCTTCTTCCGTCACACCATGATCACCAGCCATCGTAACGATCACCCGACGCGATAGAGATGGTGTAAGAGAGGAGGTCATCCCTGCTAACTCAACAGACAAATCCATCAGACGACCTAAAGCCCAATGAGGCATGGTCAATTGCTCAAGTCGCGTCCGCGCACGTTTTTCCCACTCATGATCGCGTGGCTGAATGGCTGTACATGTTGCCTCAAGAAGACTCATGTGAGCCTCCTTTCAAGGGCAATGGAAGTCCACAGCTAAACAAGACTACTTCATCTGCCTCAGCCGCGATTGCCTGGTTACAACGGCCAGCTAAATCTACAAACTTACGAGCCAATGCATTCTCTGGTATAACTCCTAATCCAACTTCGTTGGTAATAATAATCACAATCCCGCCATAGCTTCGAGCTGCCTCGATCAGATGAACGGCACACTTGGTTGCATCCGATTCATCGTTAAATTGTTCTTCATCTACAAACATCAAATTACTCACCCAAAGTGTCAAGCAATCGATGATAACTACGGGATGGTGTGCTAAATCCACTTCTGCCAATCGCTTGGCTAGGTGAATCGGTTCCTCAACTAACTTCCACCCACCAGGACGTTCTGCTTGATGACGTTGTACACGTTGTTTCATTTCATCATCTTGTGGTTGGCAAGTGGCAATAAAGCACACAGCTGATCCAGATGCTTTGGCCTTCTCAACCGCAGCACTACTTTTTCCACTCCGACTTCCACCCGTATACAAAATTATGCGCCCTGAACTCATGTTTCTGCCCCTGCGTTCAGGTGAGTTGTATCATTGGGCAACCCTAAGGTATATGCACCATCATCCACATTAATTGTTGTAATCCCTGTGCAGTCCACAGAAAAATTAAAAGCATCTTCAAA
>CALLLL010000216.1 GCA_938082445.1 uncultured bacterium | reverse complement strand
AGCGGTCAATAACTCTTATTTCCAAAAGGCCGATAAAATAAACCTTATCTATGGCAATACCCTTGTCTGCAGAAATGTTACTTTGGCCGAACAAAAAAACGAGGATGACTTAAAAGGTGATTGGTTCATAAATATCAACACAAGTCCCTTAGGATCCTCAACAACATTTGAATTTAATTCTCATAACGACGAAGTGCTACGCCTTGAATTCCCTGAGGCACTTCTAGATACCTACAAACTAAGAGCCCGCCATATGCTCAACCAAAACCATGGATTACCTGAACGGTTCTCATGGTTTCCTGAACAGATTACATACCGTTTTCCAGAATACATAATCGATAAAGCCTATTTAGTAGAAGAAAGTGCTTTCTACACACACAGCTTATCTAAAGACCAATACAGTCTAATAGTCGATTCATCACCACCTATTATGAAGTCAAACCTTCAACTGTACTCGCTGAAAAATGCGCCTAAACAATTAGCGGATGGGTACAAATTACTATTGGCCTTTAATGACACCAAAATGTCATTTGATGATCTGACTATATTTAATCCTCAATTGAATGCATTCTGGGATACATCAACGATTCCCTACAAAGACCGAGCACCTAGCGGGCCTAGAAGATCAACCTCTTCGCCCGATCCCACTCCGTATAGTATCGGTGATCCCATCTGGACAATTGATACGGTGACCATAGAACAGCATTGGAAAAGAGGGGCGTACATTGATTTAACCGACGCAGTGAACAATACAGAAGATTTTACATCGGCAACCGGAATCCTATTTCAATGGGAACAAAGTGTCAATAATAAATTGAGCCTACCAAATCCTGAAAAAACTAACATACATAGACAACCTGTTTGGATTGTGTTGAAGCCTTTTGGGGGGTCAAAGCAAAAACTGGTGACTACCATGCCCAAAGATCCATTGCGCCAGTTGGTAAATCTTGATTTTAAGGAAATGCCTATTGAACGTGTAGCAGATTTATTGCTTGAGAAAAGCGGGTTGGATGTTGAGATTGATCCTGATACGGATATTTCAGGGACAGTAACGGCAAACTTGGATGATACTTCGCTGGGTGGTGCAATTGACGTGGTATTTCGGATGAATGGTCTAGTTCTTGTGGAGACTGAAGCAGGTGGTTATCGTCTCTTCAGTAGGAGTGACGCAGAAGCCCAGGGGCTCAATATGGAGATGGCCTTTTTGTATCCGCAGGATCCGATGCTGGAGTTGATTGATGTACAGTATACGGACATGGATCTTGCAATGGCGATTTCCAAATTTACGGCGGGTACTGACTTAAATATTATTTCAAAATTTGAAATCGATGGTAGGGTGACGTGTGATTTAAAAGGGGTTGCCCGGGGACAGGCGATAGAAATCATGTTGCATATGAATGGATTGGGTCTAATTAAGGAGGGGGGGGTGTATCGCATTGCGGAGGAGGATGAAGCAATCGCTTCACGGGATGGAGCGGAGCGGTTATTTCAGTAAGCCCACCCCCTACGCTTGGCCTAGCGTTGACAAGTTGGCGCATACTCGGTAGAGTGTTCTAAGGCATTTTCATGAACCTTAGGATACAAATCATGCGATCATTTTATACTGCGGTGTTAGGAGTGTGTTTAGCGTTAAGTGCGTCGATGACTCAGGCGCAGCGGGTCACCGTTGATCTCCTCGAAGGCGACAATCTGGATCACTGGTACACTTGGTTAGAGGATCGTGGTAAAGATTCGGATCCTAAGGGCGTCTATTCCAAAGTCGACGGCATGCTGCGGATCTCCGGCGAAGAAAACGGCCACCTTATCACCGAGGAAGAATACAGCGACTATCACCTCATGGTCGAGTATAAATGGGGCGATGAGACTTTTGCTCCGCGTACGGATAAGGCACGTGACTCTGGGCTGATGATCCATTCGGTCGGTACCGACGGTGATTATAAGGGCATCTTAATGTACGGCCTAATCGTGCAGCTCATTGAAGGCGGTTCGGGCGATTTACTGGTCCTCGGCGATGGCACCGAAAAATACTCCATCACCGCGCCTGTTGCACCAGAAAAACAAGGGGGCTCATACCTCTTCAGTCCAGATGGTGATCCCACAACGATCACTGGAGGGCGAATCAATTGGTTCGGCCGTGATCCCGAATGGAAAGAAGTCAAAGACTTTCGCGGACCCAACGACGTCGAAAAACCTGTGGGTGAATGGAATCGCCTTGAAGTAATCGCCGATGGCGGTAAGATAACCGTGCTCTTGAACGGTATAGTCGTTAATCGTGCTATCGACTGTGACCCGAAAAAAGGCCGCATACAAATTCAATGTGAAGGTGCTGAAATTTTCTACCGCACATTCGATCTCACTCCTCTCGAACGTTGGACACCGGATCCAAACAAAAAACGTTTCATCTACAACAGTGATGGCGGCAATATGTTCATCGACAAGCCCTATCCGATGAAACCCGAAGACCTTTACAGCTACGTAGACGAAATTGCCGAATCAGGTGCCACCACTTTGAGCATCTCCTCTCATGTCGGCATGGATATGAATTACCAAGGTGAACACGCCGACATCTTTGGTTCACACCTCACCCCAGAAGAAGCCGAAACACTCAAAGATCGCGCCGCTTCTAAAGCCGGCTCCACCTTAGGACGCGGTGCAGCGAACATTCTCGGCCTTCACGATGCCGGACACGATCCCCTAGGTATCATTATCGATCGCGCCCAAGACCAAGGCCTTGAAACATTCGTCAGCTTTCGCCTCAACGAAGTGCACTGGGTCGAAAAACCCGCCAACATGCTTATCTCCAAATTTTGGCTTGAGCACCCCGAATGGCGTGTCGCAAAAATAGGCGATGAAGTTCCTCAAAATTATCTCGACATCCTCGGACCACGCACCAGCCCAGTGGTAGCTTCATGGTTGCCTGGGGGGCTAAATTTCGCCATTCCTGAAGTGCAAAATCGTAAACTCGCCCAACTACGTGAAATTTGTGAACGCTATCCCATTGACGGAATCGAAATTGATTTTCAACGATTCCCGGTCTATTTCCCCTTTGGTAAAGAAAAAGAAAACATCGAAACCATGAACATTTGGATGCGTGAAGTACATGCGATGACACGCAGCGTAGCCAAAAAACGTGGAAAACCCGTGCATCTCACCGTTCGTGTTATGGCCACCCTTGAAGACAACTATGGAATCGGACTCGACCCCGTCGCGTGGGCCAAAGAAGGTATTGTTGATAGCATCATTGTCTCTCACTATCTCCATAATAACTTCCCTTTACCCATCCAAGAATTTAAAAAGGAGCTACCACCATCATTACCCGTGTATGGCTGTATAGAAGTCGAACGTGAATCCGATAGCTATCGTCGCATCGCCCAACGCCTATGGAATGATGGCGTAGACGGAATCATGATGTTTAACTTCTTTACTTCACGTGAACGAAACGTTGAGCCTGATTTCGCTGTACTTAAAGATGTCGGCGCACCAGCCATCCGTACACAAAAACCCATGCTCATCGTCGCAAATAAACACAGCGATACAATAAGCTACATAAACCACATCACCCGCGAAGTAGAGCAAACCATCAACGTGGGCCATAATCCCCACGAATTAACCATTACACCCGATCAACGCTTCATGTACCTCTCCAACTATGCCGCACCCGGTAACTCCATCTCAGTTGTTGACCTACATGCACGAAAACACATCAAACAAATACTTACCGGTGCCCATACCCGCATTCACGGTGCGACCATGGCCCCTGATGGAAAACACGCCTACTTCACCGCTGGACAAACCGGTTGGGTGGTTGAGGTCGATACCACTACCCATGAAATGACCCGTGCGATACCTACGCACGGAAAAATTTCACACATGGTTCTGGTATCCAATGACAACAAACTTATTTATACCGCTAATATTACCTCAAAAAATGTTTCTGTCATCGATCGTAAGAGTGGTGAACTAATCACTCAGATTCCTTGCGAAGAAGGCGCCGAAGGTATGGCCTTCCATCCCGATGGAAAACACCTCTGGGTTGCCAATCAATCCGGTGCATCCATGTCCATAATAGATCTTGCTACCCATAAAGTGGTCGAGCGATTCGATATCCCGGGCATGCCTGTGCGCATCCGCTTTACTCGTGATGGAAAACGTGCCTACATTCCCAGCTGGGTACCTGAAGGTGAACTCATTGTGATCGATGTTCCCACCCGCAAAGAAATCAAACGCATTAAGGTCGGCGGTAATGCGATCGGCGTCGAACTGAGTCCCGATGAAAAATTCGCCTATGTCGGATGCGAATACACTGATGGCCTCCATGTCATTGATACCGATACTTTAGAAGTCATCGACATTATCGACACAGGCGACGGCCCGGATCCCATGTCTATGTGGTTCCCCGAAAACTCGAATTAAGGAATAGTTATGGTTCACCTAAAGCCCCTATACATTTTAGTTATCCTTTTTCTTTGTATGGCACCATCAACAAGTGATGCCAAAGAACAGATTAATCTAAAATTAGTTTGTTTCGGGGATAGTGTTACTGGCGTGTATTATCACACCGGTGGTCGTCGTGCCTATACCGATATGGTTAAAATTGGTATGGAGAATACTTATCCAGAATCCACCATTACCGCTATAAATGCTGGCATCAGTGGCAACACCACAGTCGATGCTCTTCGTCGTATTGACAAAGATGTGCTTGCTCACAATCCACAAATAGTCACAATTATGTTTGGGTTAAACGACATGACCCGAGTATCTTTGGATGATTATCGGGCCAACCTTATCACTATCATAGAAAAATGTCAGGCCATCAAAGCTGAAGTCATCCTCTGTACCCCAAACTCTGTGCGCGATACTTCCTCACGACCAACCGCGAAGCTGGAACAATATGTTGCTGTTGTTCGTGACCTTGCAAAAGAACTCAATCTGCCCCTGGCTGATTGTTACGCAACGTTCCAAGAAATCCGCGAGAACGATCCCCTCGAATGGGCCTTCCTCATGAGCGATGAAATCCACCCGAATATGGACGGCCATAAACGCATCGCCGAAACTATTATTCGGTCAGAATCTCCAATAGACCCGCCAGCACCCCAACCGGTAATCCCACATACCTTACTCAAGATCGCTACTAAAAAACCGATTAATATTTTGGCTATGGAGCCTTACGACACAATTCTACCCAATGTGTTCAAGAAAGTTGCACCCGATTCGCCTGTGAATATAACTGCTTGGCCCGTCATTGGTAAAAGCCTATCCGAGATTGAAACCGCAGCCAAAACATCGGCACGAGGAAAAGGCTATGACTTAGTGTTTTTAGATGTCCCTGCAGAAGCTGAATCCGAAAGCTCCATTACATTTATTCAACGCTACAGTTGGATACTAAATTACTCCCTTAGCTTCGGATATCAGGAGTGGGATGTCGTTACTGCCCACCCTACGTTAATCTCCGCAAGTGATGGGGACTACATTACCAAAAACCAACATGCTGCACGATTGATTCGCGCCCAGGACTTTAGCATGATTGAAAGACAAGGTTCGGAAACCATAGAAGAAACCCTTCTTCTATGGTTCAGTGAACAACTAAAGCTCACATCTAAAAAGTAATCTCCGCACGCATACCCAAGACTGTAGCATCAGATTTAGTCGACCCGCCCGGATGTACGATGTATTGAAGATCCGGCTTCACCGAACACCAGGGGGTCACCTGTACTTTATAAAAAAGTTCATACACCGTTTCATGATCCCTTTCGAACCCCGCATCGCTGGATAACTCCGCGCGGTACATTCCCACCCCAAAAAGATCTTCCTCGCGAGAATCAAATGGGCCATTCCACACCAAGCCTGCACCATAATATGTTTCAGTCTCTACATAGTCCTCATCCGATTTTGCATATTGCGCAAACATGCCCAGTATCTGATTCCCCTCATCATCCTGTACCAAGGTTTGATCTATGTTTAGATAATACCCATCCATGTGATCGGCTGACCCATTACCATCCAATCGATCCACCTCATCATCATTGCGCCAATAGCCCAATCGAAGATCCCCCGGCTTTCCATTCAAGGAATAATGGATAGTGGGTTCTACCATCCACATGGGCCCATGCAATTTGTCGATGGTATTTCCGAGTGAACGACTTCCGTTGGGTCGAGCTTGATAGGCTCCCAACTTAACACTCAATTGTTCAAGTATTACGATTCCTAGCACTGCTCCAAAATCTTGATTGGGATAGGTAGTCAACGGAATCGATGGAGAGAATCCTGCTGAAGAGTTGATAAACTCTCCACCATGTTCAACATAGGCAAAATCTGCATTGGCTTCTTGTTTTCCAAACTTAAGCCAAAGGCGTTCATCCATAAAATAATGTGTATACCAAAATTCTGAAATTTGTAAGAAGTCATCTGCATCAATGTTTGATACCCCTTGAAGGTCACCTACATAACGCTCCGTAATTCCATCGCCATGTTGTTCCTGAATATGAATAAAAAAATCACCGTTTTCCCACCAACCGGCTTTTGCTGTATCCAGCTCGATAAACAAACTCAGATCACCACGATAATCGCCACCTTCTTTAATTCCACCATTAAAATTTTCGAAGTACTCGGCAGTATACACCAGTTCTACATGAAGCCCTTGGTCAACCCATTCCGATCGCACACCTCCCCAATCACCCATTAAATGATTGCGTTCATCCACCGATTCCGCTGCCAATACGGCTGGGCCGAGCAAAATAACAGAAATACTACTTAAAAATTGAATCCAGGGTATCATCGTAGTTCCTAAGATGTTTACTGACGTTTATATTGTTAACACAAGTTAATAGTGTAACACATCCCTTAAAGGTAAAACCAGATTCGCCCTATAAATGTTGACCAAGGTTCCATTTACCCAGATTAAAACAGTAAAATAGACATGAAAACTTATAGAACGAAAGGATTACCCCATGGCTTCACTAACTACCCATTCCGAGACTATTCCTGAGGGAATGCTTGCTGAATTAACCCCTACCCTATTCACAGATTCCGATACACAATCTCTACAAAAAGCTCTTGCTGACGATGGCTATCTCTATCTACCCGGAGTACTCAATGCCGAAGACGTACTTGATGCACGCCGTGCCATTTTCACTGAACTGGCTGCCGTTGGCGAAATTGCTGAACCTCCCATGGAAGGCATCTCAACCCACACTTCCAAACGCGCAGAGCTTATAGAGGATATGGAGGCCCACTGGAAAAGCCTTTCTGAAAACGGACAACTGCGTGATGTCACCCACGGCGAACGCATGGATGAAGTGCTTTCAAAAGTCCTTGGTGGCGAAGTAAAGCCATTCGATTTTTTGTGGCTACGTGCTACTCACCCGGGTCGCGCCTCCGCATTCCACTTTGACCACGTCTACATGAACCGCGGCACCCAAAACCTCCTCACCGTATGGACACCCCTGGGCGATGTGGCCTTGGATGAAGGCCCCATTACCCTTCTTGAAGGCTCTCATCAATGGGATGACCTCATCGACGATTTCAATGGCTTTGATGTCGACACCGATCAAAGTCGCCCGGGCCACGTCACAGTCGAACCTGTCACCATGGCCAAAAAGCGTAACACACGTTTACTCACTACCACCTTCAGTGCCGGGGACATCCTCATCATGCCCATGTTCATGCTCCACGGATCCCTCGATAATCGCTCTGCAGTTCACCGTGTACGCCTCTCCTGCGACGTGCGATATCAACTGGCCGCAGAGCCCTTCGATCCTCGCTGGATGGGCGACGATCCTATCGGACACGGTCAAGGCTACGCATCCATGGGCGGCGCAAAACCGGCTACCAGCGATCCCCTGTTTCGATAATAATTCTAAATCTACCGTAGTACTTTAGTCGATTGGGCTGTATTTGCTATAATACCGCTCAATCTATTGCGGAAGATTGATAATCATATGTAACGAAAGGGGTTTTCTGTGTCAAAAGCCATTCTGGTCCTGGAAGACGGACTTATTTTTGAAGGTCGCGCTGTAGGCGCACAAGGCGAAGCCACCGGTGAATTGGTGTTTAACACCTCCATGATGGGCTACCAAGAGATCCTCACCGATCCCTCTTATGCTGGCCAAGTTATCACCATGACCTACCCTCAAATCGGTAACTACGGCTGCAACGAAGAAGACGTCGAGTCTCGCCAGCCTTTCTGCCGTGGATTTGTGATGCGCGAATGCTGCTTTGAACCCAGTAACTTCCGTGCCACCAGCACCCTGCCCGAATACCTCGAAGCCAATAACATCGTTGGTATCGATGGCGTTGACACCCGCAAAATCACCAAACACTTGCGTGAAAAAGGCGCGATGAAATGCGTCATCAGCACTACTGACTTCGATCACGATAGTCTTATTGCCAAAGCAAAAGCGGGTCAAGATATGGCCGGCTCCGACTACGTAAAAGAAGTCACGACAAACGAAGCCTATGAATGGAATCCAGAGTCCGAAGGCCGCTTCCGCGTTGTCGCGATGGACTACGGCATCAAATACAACATCCTACGCGAGCTCGATAAAGTCGGATGTAAAGTCGTTGTGCTTCCTGCTACCGCAACCTTGGAAGACATCGAAGCTTACAATCCTGATGGTGTATTTTTATCCAACGGCCCCGGAGACCCAGCAGCCCTCGAATACCTCTATCCCACCATTCAAGGTCTTGTAGAAAAACAAGTGCCTATCTTTGGCATCTGCCTTGGACACCAAGTGCTCTCGCACGCACTCGGCGGCACCACCTACAAACTTAAATTCGGACACCGCGGCGGTAACCAACCTGTCATGGACGATGAAACCGGTAAAGTCGAAATCACTTCGCAGAACCACGGCTTCGCTGTCGATGCTGAATCCTTCAGCGACGACAACATCGAAATCAGCCACGCGAATCTAAACGACAAATCCGTCGAAGGCCTCTCACACAAATCGTCACCGCTCTTCAGCGTGCAACACCATCCCGAAGCCTCTCCTGGCCCACACGACAGTGCCTACCTCTTCGAACGCTTCACTGAAATGATGGACGTCGCCAAAGCCTAAGTACTATACTAGACTAATAACCTACGCTGGATCATACAATAGCGGGAAAAACTGTCCTTCAATGGTCTCGCCTTTTGGCACCACAGGAACCCCTTGTAACAAGGACTCATCAGTATCCGAATACACCCCATCCAGCGCAGAATTCAACACCAAGGCTCGACGCGAAAATTCGGAATTATTTTCATACGACCCATGCACCAATAGTGGGTGGTGAAAGGCGGCTTCTCCGCGTTTCATTTCAATCGACACCGGTTTAAACTGTTCTTTTTGTTCATCACTCAGCACTGTTTGAATCGCTTCCATATCGCCTGCCAGTCCCGTTATGGGTAACAAGTCCCACTTATGACTGCCCGGAATGTACTGCAAGCACCCATTAGCCTCTGTCGATTCATCCAGCCCTATCCAACAGGTTAAATGTTGCAAAGGCTTCGACCGCGTCCAATAGGAATAATCCTGATGCCACGCCACCACGCCACCATGATGCGAAGGTTTACAAAATAACTGATCGTGCCAAAAGCGAACTGTGCCTCCTAGCAATTGAGATGCTGGAATCGTAAAGGCTGGATTCCAAAGGCTGTCATGAAATCCTGATGCCACCCGCCATGCGCCCAATGCATGGAACAACACCCGGTTGGGATCTTCAGATTCATTGGAATTGTATTCATGAAAAAGATGATTCAATTCATTATTCGGATTTGTTAATTCCGCTAACTGCTCACACAGTACATCACACTGCTCTTCAGTGAAAATACGTACCCCGGAAACATAACCCAATTCTTCATATTGTGCCACTTGATCATCGCTTAGTGAGAAAGGGTTCGTCTCAGGATGCTTCGCCAATAATGCATGTTGTGCATCGAACAATCCGCTTACAGGACTGTGTTTTGTTGATAAATCCACCGATGTTCTCCTTCAATCACTAATTAAGTCTTCGAGGTCCAAATTTACTGTTCAACTTTAGCAAAAGATCCGAAGGGTTACAAGGCAGAATATACAGATCAATAGGGCATAGATTGATCCAAATCCCTTAAAAACAGTACTATATGCCCCTACAGAAACGATTCAATCAATCGATACGGTCCTCCAATACTCAGTCCGATCGATTTTCCACTCAACCCGGAAGGAAAAACCATGTCAGATCTAAAAGTAACGATGAGTACCAATAAAGGGGATATCCACATTAACTTGTTCCCTGTTGAAGCCCCCGTAACCGTAGCCAGCTTCGTAAACCTGATTCAACGTGGCTACTACGATGGCCTTAGTTTTCACCGTGTTATCCCCGATTTCATGATTCAAGGCGGCTGCCCACAAGGGACCGGTACTGGCGGACCCGGCTATCAATTCGAATGTGAAGCCAACAACGGCTTGCGCCACGATGCCCCGGGTAAACTTTCCATGGCCAATGCTGGACCAAATACCAACGGTAGCCAGTTCTTTATCACTCATGTTGTCACAGAGTGGTTGGACGGTAAGCACACTGTATTCGGTGCTGTAGCCGGCGATGAAGACCAAGCTGTGGTCAATTCTATTGCAGGTGGAGATACCATCGAGAAAGTCACAATTGATGGCGATACCTCAGCCCTACTTGAAGCACAAAAAGACCGCGTAGAAGAGTGGAATGCTGCATTCGGTTAATCTTTAAATAGCCTAGTTAAATTTATGAGTCCTGTAATCCGTTGATTGCAGGACTCTTTTTATTTATAACGCTTAGCCTTGCAGGGGTTTAGTCGATCTTGGTACTATTTAAACAGAATATGAAACCCTGTGTATTGACCAATCAGGCACAGTAACCATTGTGGGGGAGAACTATCAGCATGCACAGTCGAATTAGTCGATTGCTCGGAGTGGGACTGGTGTTAATATCCGGTTCAGCTATGGCCGAATGGACCTGGACCCCAGAGACCGGACGATTAGTAAACTTGGATCGTATGCCCAAAGAAACTCCCGAACTTCAAGTAGAGTTTGCCCGTGGATTATTGGTCGGTAAAGAGTACGAAAAAGCATTTAACGAAACCGATAAATTTATTAAATTTTATCCTGATACCGATTGGTCTGACGACAACCAAAAGTTGCGTGGGGACATCCGTTTAGCCGATGGTGAATACACCAAAGCTGCAGATGAATACCAGTTGGTAATCACAGGTTATCCCGATAGCCCACTCTATGATTCCGTCATTCAACAACAGTATGTTGTGGGGGATACATTATATTCCGAAGGTCAGAAGCGCGTAGAAAAAGTAGACAATGCTTCAAGTTGGAATATTTACCGTAAATTACGATTCAATAAATATCGTCCGCTAAAAAAAGCCATTGAAGTATATACAATGGTAATCGATAACCAACCCTTTACCGATACAGCTGCCGAAGCACAATATAAAGTGGGCCTTTGTCACTTTACTCGTGGTGAATACTTAGAATCAGCCTTTGAATACCGACGTGTTTTAGAAGATTATGGGCAATCAGAATGGGTACAAGAAGCCCTCTTTGGCTTAACCCAAGCCTACGATCACGCATCACGACCCGCTGAATATGATCAAGCACCCAGTCAATTAACTATCGATACTATTAATCAATACAAGCGTCAATATCCTTCTGACACTCGTATTGCTGAAATGGATGGAGTAGTGGATAAATTGAATTCACGGATTGCCGAACAACATCTTTCTACTGCGAAACACTATGAAAAGCGTGGTCATAAATTAGCTGCCCGCATGAGTTATGAACGTGTTGTAGAAGAATATGCGAACACACCAGCGGCGGAAGATGCGCAAAAATGGTTAGCCAAAAATCCTCCACAAAATACTGCATTGCCAACATTTTTACGTAGCACAGCGGCGGAAGGGTAATGACTAAACCCGGCTATACAAAGCGCGGGTTATTTCTTACGCTAAGTCTGTGTTTACTGAGCCAGATTTTTGTTGGCTGTGGCTACAGTATGAAGTCTTCTTTGGATCATAAATACCAAAGTATTTATGTAGAGCCCTTTAAAAACAACAGTCGTGAGTACGATCTTCAAGCACCATTAGCAAACGCCCTTACCCGAAAATTTATGAACGATGGTCGCTTACGCGTAGTGCAAAAAGACATGGCCGATTTAATTGTCACTGGTTCAATTACCGAATATGAACTCAAGGGACAAGCAACCGATGTGAATGACGAAGTCACTCAATTTGAGATGCGGATGTGGACCAAAGTTCGTGTATTTGATCCTAAAACCGGTGAGGAATTATGGAGTGATAATGTAAGTTCGGTCACTTATTACAGCACCTTACGAGGCGATACCCCCTCTCATCGATTACGCGGTAACACACAAGTTGAAATACCGGTTGTACGTTCATTCCAAACCGATCGCGAAAATCGTGCAGCGGCTGAAGCACTGGAAGTAGTGGCTTCTGATATTTTTTACCGAACCATAGAGCCCTGGTAATTCTATGACTATCCAAGAAGTGTTTACAGCCATCCAACAAGGTAGTTATTCCCCAGTGTATTTATTTTGCCCTGGAAAGTCACCTCGTGCACGTGATGCGAGTTTTGAACCAATCCTTGCTGAACAATGCATTGATGCCGTAGTAAACGCTACAGTCGATAAAGAAAATCGAGACTTTGCTTATGCAGCATACTATGCCGATGAATCCCCGGTTGGAAGTATCGTTATGGATGCACAAACACTTCCATTCTTGACTGATCGTCGAGTAGTTTATGTACGCAATGCCGAGAAATATAATTCAGAAGCAGCGGCTGGTGCCATGCTGGGCTATTTAGATTCACCAAATGAAACCACTATCTTATTGATGATGGCTCATAAAGTTGATAAGCGCACAAAATTTTATAAGGCCTGTAAAAAAGCCGGTGCTATTGTAGAATGTCCGGCCATGTCAGAATCTGAAGTGATTAACTGGATTAATCAAGAAGTTGAAAAACACGGTAAATCCATAGATGGAAATGCAGCACGTACACTTATAGATCGCACTGGCAACCACCTTAGTGATGTTCAGAATGCCTTATCTTTAGTAATGCATTATGTTGGTCAAGACAATACACGCATTAATGCAGACGATGTCGAAGCAGCTTGTGCCGATGTGGCTGAAGAAGAAATATGGGCATTAACCGATGCTATCGCCACCTCGCAATCTGGCGTCGCCTTATCTGCCCTTCGTAAACTCAGTGATCTTGGTAAGCACCCTGATGAAATGATTGGAACTATCAACTGGTTACTCAAAAGTGCTTACGCAGTGGCAGTTGCTGAAGGGGAACCCAATATTAGTCGCTTCGTTGCACGTAAAGTTCAACCCCTTGCTCAAAAGCTAGGCCTTGTAAAATTACGCGCTGCTTTCGCCCTATGCACAGACACCCAATTCATGATGCGTAACACGGGAGTTGATAGTGAACTCGCACTAGAACTTCTGGTTGTTAAACTCTCCGCTCCCACCCAAAGACGTCGACGCACCGCTTAAATTTAAAGTAATTTCAAAAAGAAAAATCCGCTTAGAAATTATATCTAAGCGGATTTTTTTATAGTTTATTTAATGTGATATTGGTTATATACGAATCGGCATCACTACGTTGATGTATTCACTACCGTCGTCATCATCCGCTGGACGAAGCACCCCAGGACTCATCGAATCTTTTAATACAATCTTGGTGTTATCGGTACCGATATGCTTCAAGACATCTAATACGAAATCAGGGTTAAACGCAATTTCCAACTCTTCACCTGTATAGGCCAACGGTAAATCTTCTTCATATTCCCCAACTTCCGGGGTAGATACCAATAACTTTAAGGTATCATTGCTGATTTGTAGGCGTACAGAATTAAATTTATCATTGGTCATCGTACGTGTACGACGCACAGCCTCACTAAAGGCCGAGGTTGCGACTACAGCTTCTTTATCATGATTCTGAGGGACAACCATCTCATAATTAGGGAACGTGCCCTCAATGAGCGCTGTGACCAAGCGTAAGCTACCGAAAGAGAAGCCTGCTTGATTCTCACCAATCAGAATGTCCACATCGTCTTCATCACCCAATAGACGTTGTAATTCGTTGATCATTTTGTTTGGAATAATGACTTTTATATCAATCCCATCCACAATTCCTTCTGACTGCTTCACTAAACTCATGCGACGCCCGTCAGTTGCTACTGCAGTCAATACACCATTTTTAATCTCAATGAGTAAGCCTGTCAGGTTATACCGTGCCTGGTCTGTACATATTGCAAATGACGTGGATTTAAATATTGAGGCCAATAAAGTCTGTGGCAACACTAAAGGCTCAACCCCTTCGAAATCACGAATGGGAGGGAATTCCTCTGGAGACATGCTGTAGAGCTTTGTATGGATTTTTCCACACTCAAGACGCACCACATTACTGTCCTCGAGTTCGAGTGTTATATCGGCTTCTGGAAGCTCTGCAAGGATAGAGGAGATACGTTGGGAAGATACTGTGAGTGAGCCTTCTTTATCCACTGTACAATCTACCGTCGCTTCAATGCTCACTTTGAGATCGGTTGCCGATAAACGAATACTACTATCCCCTGTTTCAAATAATATGTGCGATAAAATAGGTAAAGCCGATTTCGCTGACACAATCGTCTTTACTTTATTGACGGCACTTAACAGGTCCGCTTTGGCAATAGTAACTTTCATTCTTAACTCCCCAAGTTTTCAACATTAATATACTTTACTTATATATATATAAAATAAGTAATCGTAGTTATAGGCACTGTTAGTATGTTAGTAACCTTTTAAACCTTTATAAAATATAGACTTAGTATTCCTCTAAAGGTGTGGGTATCTTATCCACCTTATCAACGCAACACACAATCACTATGGATAACTCAAAGTTATACTGTATGTTTTGTTGATAAAGTAACTGTAT
>CALLLL010000215.1 GCA_938082445.1 uncultured bacterium | reverse complement strand
TGTTGTTAGGAGTTGGGCGGCAGCCGAATGTGGAAGGGTTAAACCTTGAGGCAGCGGGTGTGGACTATGATTCTCGTAAAGGGGTGCAAGTCGATGATACTTTGCAGACTTCTAATCCTTCGATTTATGCAGCGGGTGATGTATGTATGGTGTGGAAGTTTACACATGCGGCTGATTTCGCGGCACGAATTGTGATTCAGAATGCTCTCTTTAGTGTGGGTGGGCTGGGTAAGAAAAAACTCAGTAGTTTAACGATGCCTTGGTGTACGTACACACACCCTGAAGTGGCTCATGTGGGTATGTATGCTCATGATGCGGAAGCACAGGGTGTTGAGATTGATAAATATGTTCAGCATTTGGATGATGTGGATCGTGCTATTGCTGATGGTGATACCGAAGGCTTTGTGAAAGTGATTACGAAGCAGGGCAGTGATACGATCTTAGGCGCAACGATCGTGGCTTCTCATGCGGGTGAAATGATTTCGGAGATTTCTGTTGCGATGACCAATGGATTGGGATTGGGGGCGATTGCGAACACCATTCATCCCTATCCTACTCAGGCGGAGGCTATTCGCCGGGTGGGTGATCAATATAACAAGACACGACTCACCCCCAAGGTGAAAAAATGGATGGAACGCTGGATGAAATTCCGTCTTTAGTGTGTTTGAAGGCGATGGTTATCGCAGGATAAACATCATCTCTGCTTCAGCGACGACTGCTCCGTTGACATAGGCTTTACCCAGTACGCGGGCGGCATTGCGGCGGAGTTTGATGGTCGTCGCTTCGAGAATTAATTGATCGCCGGGAACGACTATTTTCCGAAACTTACATTGGTCTATGCCCATGAAGTATGCTCGGCGTTCATCGGAAGGGCCTTCAGGGCCAAAGATGAGTACTGAGGTGACTTGGGCAAGGGCTTCAATGATTAGGACACCGGGCATTACGGGATTATCGGGCCAGTGGCCATTGAAGAATGGTTCGTTGTTGGTGACATTTTTCAGTCCGCGCACGACTACATTGGGTTCATATTCCACTACGCGATCCACTAGAAGGACTGGATAGCGGTGAGGGATGATGTTTTTAATGTCGTTTACCGTAAGTATGGGCTCTGGCACGATGGGTGCAGCAGGTTTTTTGGCCCCTTCGAGTGATTTACGGATTTTTTTGGTGAATTCGACATGTGTCGCATGGCCGGATTTAACTGCAATGACGTGGCCTTTGATTCGGCCGCCAATTAAAAAGATGTCTCCATAGAGATCGAGGATTTTATGGCGTACCATTTCGTTGTCGTAACGCAGGTCGTCATTAAGAATGGATTCATCGCCGACAACAACGGCATTTTCTAGTGTGCCGCCTCGGATGAGTCCTTTATCTTGCAGTTCTTTTACTTCGCGTAGGAAGCAGAAGGTGCGTGCAGATGAAAGTTCTTCGTTGAAGGTGTCACCGATTAAAGTAAAGGTTGCGTGTTGTGTACCAATGGCCACGTGATTGAAATCAATGGTCATGGTAATGCGCATTTCATCGGCGGGTAATATAGTTAATTGAACTTCACCGTTTTGGTAGTGCACAGGTTCGGTGATGGTGATGTAGGTGCGATCGGCGTCTTGCTCGACACGACCGGCTTCTTGGAGGACTTCTGTAAAGGGTAATGAGCTGCCGTCGCCAAGCGGTGTTTCATTGGCATCGACTTCGATATCGAGATTGTCAAGTCCTGCACCTACTACTGCAGCCAACACGTGTTCGACGGTGTGCACGTTTGCATCGCCGTTGGAGATAGTAGTGCCTCGTGAGGTGTCGGTTACGTTGTTGACATCGGCCTTGATTGCGGGGGAGTCAGGTAGGTCGACTCGATGAAAGGTTACGCCACTATTGGCTGGTGCTGGTTTAAATGTAAGGGTTGCCAGGTTTCCGGTATGGAGCCCAATTCCTGAGAAGGTGGCTTCTTTGGCGATGGTGTATTGTTTATCCATTGTCTATTTTATCTTCCAGCTCTTTAAGTCTTTTTTCCAAGTTTCGGATTGTGCGTAGGGCTTCGGGTAATCGGGGGGTAGCCATCATGCTGCGTAGGCTTTTTTTATGGTCAATAGCGGGATATCCGGAGAGGATAACGTCATCCCCGCATGATTGCACCACAATTGACGAAGCCCCCACGGTTACGTTATCGCCAACGCTAATGTGTCCTACTATACCTGATCGGCCTGCCAAAGTTACATTTTTGCCTACTTTAGCACTGCCGGCAATGGCGGTTTGGCCTGAAATAGTGGTATGTTCACCGATGGATACGTTGTGGGCCACTTGAACAAGATTATCGATTTTAACCCCGTCTTTAATGGTTGTTGTGCCGCAGGTGGCGCGATCTATAGCGGAGTTTGAGCCAATTTCTACGTCGTTTTCGATATGTACATCCCCGATTTGTGGGATTTTCATTTTTTGGCCACCTACGGGTGCAAATCCGAATCCGTCGGTGCCGATAGCGCAATTGGAGTGGATAATGCAGCGTTGGCCTAAGGTGCAATTTTCACGAATGGTGGTGTTGGGATAGACTACTGTGTTATCGCCAATGGTGGAGTTGCGGCCGATGTACACGCCTGCGTATAGAATGACATTGTTCCCGAGGGTAACATTGTCGGCAAGATGAACGTGTGCATCCAGGGTAACGTTTTCACCGATGGTGACGTTGTCCCCTTGTGTTGCTGTGGGATGAATGCCGGTCGGGTGTACAAGTTTTTCTTTTTCAAAGTGGGTGAGCATGATGGCAAAGGCCATGTAGGGGCTGTCGACTTTGATGAGGGGGAAGCTGTGGGTGCCTGTGTAGTCTTGGTCGACCAGAATGGCACTGGCTTGAGTATTTTGCATGGCATCAATGTATTGCGCACTGCCTAAAAATGATAGGTCACCGGCTTGTGCTTCGTTGAGGCCTTGGAGTGCAGAGATTTCTACGGTGTCATCGCCGATTACGGTGCCATTGACCATTTCGGCTATGTTGGATACCGATAGGGGCATGTAAGAATGTCAGCCTTATTTGCTGTTGAGGTGATCGATGACTTTTTGAGTCATGTTGAGGGTAGTACTTGAATAGAGTAGGCTGTTGTTTCGGCCTTTGGCTCCATCAAATATGAGGTGGTAGTTTTCTTTTGCGCCTACTTCTTCAACACTTTTTTGAATCTCTATAATGATTTCTTCGAATATGGATTTTTCTTTACGATCTATTTTGTCTTGGCTTTGTTTGAGCTTGAGCTGGTATTCGGAAAAGTTGGTTTCAATTTTTTCTTTGAGTGCTATGCGGTCGGCTTCGGGCATATCTTTGCCTTCTTTTTCATATTTTTCGCGGTCGACCTCGATGGACTTTGAGAGGGCATCGATGGGTTTTTGAAGGGTGTCGCGTTCGACTTTGAGATCTTCGTAGAGTTTAGCTTGTTTCTCGTATCCGTCGAATACTTTTTTCAGATCAACTACACCAATTTTGTATTGAGTGTCTTGTGCATGTGCGCTATAGGGTACAGCAATGAGGGTAACGAGTGTTAGGGCTAAAATTGTGCGGATAATAGGTAAATTTCTCATTATACTTTCGAACCTTTTAGGTTAATATGATTGGGTTTTGCTTAAATTGGTCTATATTTATCTCTTGAGTATATCATTGGTGAGATAAGGGGTCAATTTCGTGTCTATAGACTTAGAAGTCTACGAGGCCCATCAAATGGAGCTGTCCGCTACCTTGATCGTCGTCAGGATTGAGGGGAATCCCGTAATCCAACCTTAAATCGCCCAGTAGTGGTACTCGTAGTCCAAGCCCTACGCCGACGCTGTATCGCATATCGTCTACATCGAAGTCGTCAGCTTCTAACCACACGCCTCCTCCATCAAAGAAGGTGTAGGCGCGTAGTGAATCGCTTACTTTATATTTGGCTTCTAGTGTATTGAGGACACGGAATTCGCCCCCGATTGCTTCATCGTCATATATGATGTTGCCATTGATGTCGCGGAAGGTGAGTGCTTTGGGACCCACATCGCGGTTGTCGTAGCCGCGAATGGTATTGGAGCCTCCAGCAAAGAAGCGGCTGGATAAAGGTACGAATTCTTTGTCGCCTAGGACATGTGCCCATCCTTCACGATTGCTAAAGGATACTGACCACTTGTCGTATTTTTTGAAGCCATGATACCAGGTGGCTTCGGTCATGACTTTTACAAATTCATTGTCACCCCCAAATCCGGAGTATTCAATGTTTAGTTCTGTACGTGTACCTTTGGTGGGATCGATGTAGTGATTTGCGGTGTCGCGTACTATGCCCCATCCCCATGAAAGGGTGTCTCCGGGTTTTTCTAGTTCTCGTAGTTCGGTGTTTACAAAAGTTTCGAGATCGGAGATTTCATATTCTTTGTACCCAAAGTATGTGCGTAGTGAAATATTGTTGGAGAGTCGCTTAGCAAATCTTAGTCGGGCACCTTGTTGGTCGATAGCGTATCGTGAACCGCCTCGACTTTCTGAATGTTCATCGAAGACATCTACACCAACGGATATGGGGTATCCAAAAAATTCAGGGTTGGTGAATCCTACACGGTATTCTGTGTTGTAATCGCCAATGTTGGCCATTGCGGTGAATTGTTGTCCCCCTCCGGTAAATGTTGGAGGATTGCTAATATCAAAGTTGTTGAGGCTTAGTTCACCGTAGCCGCCGATTCCTGTATCGGAATTCACACCAGCACCGAACTTAAATATGCCTTTATCACCTTCGTCTACATCCATGAGTAGATCGATTAGTCGATTGTCACCGGGGACATCTTGTTTGGTGGGGCGGATAGCTTCAAAGTAGCGGGAACGACCAAGGTCATTCATGCTGTCGCGAAGTAAGGAGCCGTCGTATCGTTCGCCTGGTACTAGAGAAATGTTGCGGCGAGCAACTTCATCTTTTGTGACGGAGTTGCCTGTAATTATAACTTTGTTGATGTATTTGAGGTCTGCTTCGCGTACTTTGTGTGTGACGTTTGTGGTATGGTTTTCGTAATCGAGTGTAACTACTGGGGTGACTTGAGCACGAACATATCCGTTGTCGTTGTAGAGTTCTTCGAGCTCTTGTGCATCTTCTTCGACTTGGCTTTTATTGTGGACGTTATTTGGTTTTACTTGGATATGTTCGAGTAGTTCTGAGTTGGTAAATACTTTGTTGTCACTAAGGGAGAGTTGATCTAGGGTGTACTCAGGTCCTTCGGTGAGGTTGATTGTAATTACAATTCGTTTGCCGTTGCGTTTGTAATCGAAATTGGTTGAGTCGACATTGGCTTCTAAGCGTCCGATATCTCCGTACTTATTGACAATTTCTTTGAGGTCTTGTTCGAATTGTTCTTCTTTGTATTTTCCGCCTAGAAATAAGATTCCGTTTCCGGATTGAATTGTTTTACGGAGTTTGTGATTGGAAAGACTTTCGTTTCCTTCAAACTGAATTCGTTTGATTTTAGCTTTTTTACCCTCATGGATGAGGTAGGTTACGTGTATACCGGTGCCTTCGATTTCTTCAACGGTTACATCGACAGTGGCGTTTAGGAAGCCTTTTTCGCGGTATGCTTTCAGGATTGCATTATGCTCGGTTTCGTATGCTTCTTCATAGAATCCGTCTCCTTCGAGACTGGAAAGTGCGCTTCGTATGTCGCGATCTTTAATCTTTTTGTTTCCGATAATGGTAATTTCGGAAATGGTTTGTTCTTCAAAAAATTGGTAGATGAGTGTTGTGCGGTTGTTGATTTCTTCGAGGTGGACTTCGATGTTGGTAAAGAAACCGAGGTCGGATAGGCGGCGTATATCGCGAGCAATTACTCTGGGGGAAACTGCTTCGCCAACTTTTGATTCGATTTGGGATCGAATGAGCGAATCGCTAACGAGAGTGAGATCGCGTAATTCGATGGATTCGAGTATAATTTCTTCGGGTGCAGGAGTGTCTTGAGCCCATGTCCAACTGGACAGAGCAATCAGAATCCCCCAAACCCATCGTGTGGGTGTTATTTTCAAGTGCTTACACTTTCTGCTTCGGTTTCGTGTTCCTCAGAAATTTCAGGTAACTCGGTATCAAAAATTAATTTCCCATCGGCATCAGGACAGCTTGCTGTAATGATTGAACCGGGAGGAAAGGAGCCCATGAGCATTTGCTCGGAGAGCGGATCTTCAATATAGGATTGTACCGCACGGCGTAAAGGACGTGCGCCGTATTCTTCATCTGTGCCTTCGGTGACAATGTAGTCTTTGGCTTCGTCGGTGAGTGTCAGAGTAATTTCTTGCTCTGCAAGGCGCTCGTAGACTTCTTTGAGATTGATGTCTACGATTGAGCGCATTTCGATGGTACCGAGTTGGTGGAACACTATCGTGTCGTCAATTCGATTAAGGAATTCAGGATTAAATACTTTTTTGGCTTCATCGGTGACGCGTTCGACCATGGCATCGTATTGGTCGGTTTCTGAGCCTTGCTTGAATCCAAGATTGATGTTTTTGCGGATACGGCGAGCCCCTACATTACTTGTCATCACGATGACTGTATTGCGGAAGTTTACTTTGCGTCCAGTGGAATCGGTCATTTGACCTTCTTCCAGTATTTGGAGCAGTGAGTTGAACACGTCGGGGTGTGCTTTTTCGATTTCGTCGAACAGAACCACGGAGTAGGGGCGACGACGAACTTGTTCAGTGAGTTGACCACCTTCGTTGTACCCTACATATCCGGGAGGAGCACCAGCGAGACGGGATACAGCGAATTTTTCCATGTACTCGGCCATGTCGATGGTAATGAGTGCATCTTCATTTCCGAATAAGAATGAAGCGAGTGATTTGGCTAGTAATGTTTTACCAACGCCAGTGGGGCCTAAGAATAGGAATGAACCCACAGGACGTGTATTGCTTTTGAGTCCTGCACGTGAACGTTGAATGGCGCGGGTGATGGAATCAATGGCGTGATCTTGTCCAATAACAGATTGGTGTAGTTCTTCACGCATGCGCAAGAGGCGGGCCGATTCTTTTTCCTCGATTTTGGTGAGGGGGACGCCGGTCCATTTGGAAACTACAAATGAAATATCTTCTTCAGTGATGATGGTTTCTGCAGAGTCGCGTTTCTTTTCCCATTCGCGTTTACGGTTTTCGAGGTCGGACATCAGCGTACGCTCTTCGTCACGAAGGCTGGCAGCTTTTTCGTATTCTTGATTGCGTATAGCTTCTTCTTTGCGTTGAGTGACTTCTTCGATTTCGGTTTCCATTTTTTTGAGCTCGGCTGGGCGTGTGGTCATTTGTAGTCGAGCACGCGAACCAGCTTCATCGATGAGATCAACGGCTTTGTCGGGCAGGAAACGGTCCATAATGTATTGGTGTGCTAATTTTGCGGAAGCAATTACGGCTTCGTCGGAAAATTTAACACGGTGGTGAACCTCATAGCGTTCGCGAAGGCCTTTGATGATTTCTACGGTCTCTTCGATGCTGGGTTCTTCGACCATGACTGTCTGGAAACGGCGTGCAAGTGCTGTATCTTTTTCAATGTGTTTGCGGTATTCTTCAAGGGTTGTGGCGCCGATGCATTGTAGTTCACCGCGAGCGAGTGATGGTTTGAGCATATTGGCTGCATCTACTGCACCTTCAGCCGCTCCAGCGCCTACAATGGTATGAAGTTCATCGATGAAGAGAATGATGTTGTCTGCACGACGAATTTCTTTCATGACTGATTTGAGGCGTTCCTCAAACTGTCCTCTGTATTTTGTGCCAGCGACCACACCTGCGAGATCGAGGGTGAGAACACGTTGTTGTAATAATAAGTCGGGTACATTGCCATCTATAATGGCTTGTGCAAGTCCTTCAACAATGGCTGTTTTACCAACGCCGGCTTCTCCGATGAGAACGGGGTTGTTTTTGGTACGGCGACTGAGCGTTTGAATGACACGTTCGATTTCATCTTCGCGTCCGATGACGGGGTCGAGTTTCCCGTCGGTAGCGAGTGCTGTTAAATCACGACCAAAGGTGTCGAGGGTGGGGGTTTGAGATTTCTTTTTGCCTGATTGTGCTTGTTGTGGTGCACTTCCACCTTGATCGGGGAGCAGGCGGATAATTTCGGCTTGTATTCGGCCGAGGTCAATTTTTTTATCTTGAAGTACTTTGGCGGCTATGCCTTCGCCTTCTTTGATGAGACCTAGTAAGATATGCTCTGTGCCGATGTATGAGTGATTGAAACGACGTGCTTCATCCACGGCCAGTTCGAGTACTTTTTTGGCTCGTGGGGTGAAGGCTATTTCTTCACCGGATACAGTGGCTGTACCGCGTTGGCATTGTTGCTCAATTTCAAGGGCAAGTGCATCAATGTCGATTCCGAGATCTTCGAGGGCGCGTGCAGCGATTCCTTCGGGTTCTCGGCAAAGGCCCAAGAGTATATGTTCGGTGCGCACGTACTCACTGTTGAGGCGTGTCGCTTCTTCGCGAGCGGCACTGACAACGTGTTTGGCGCGTTCAGTAAAGCGTTCCCACATAGTGGTGTATTCCTTTTTTACTTGTTGGCAAACTGTCGGGCAAATAATTCAGCCCGGAGTACACTGCATTGTATATCGTCACAGGGTTCACCAAAGTTAAGCCTTAGGTGGGCGTCATGTGAGTTCATATAAGTTTCATTTACGGTTTTTAGGGATACGTCTTTCAACAGCCCGTTGGCGATCCCAAATCGTATACTAGACAATACCCCAACGCCTTCGTCAAAAGCAAGCAAACGGGCACTCTGGGATAGGCCTATGGCGCGTTGAACTCGGTCTTCTAATTCATATAGATGAGTGGTGGTAAGTTGCTCTCGGGCACTACGTTCTTGCGCGATTACGTTATCAATTGCTTGGGAAAGGTGGTAAATGATTTCGATCTCGGATAGCCCAATGCTGGTTGGGCTGGCAATGGTGTAATATTCCCCGTTTGCAGTGTTTTTCTGGGGGTACAATGGAGTTAGTCGTTGGCCTGGAGCAATGCCTTGGACGGTATTGAGCATAGTGAGTGCAGGAAGGTGCATTATTGCGTGTGCGTGGAGTCCAGTACCAACTTCGTTCAGGTAAGCCGTGAGAAATCCATATTTATCGTCAAATGCCATATCCAGTACACCGGCTAAGGTGTCATCATTGATGGATAATGCTGACCATAGTTCTTGGAGTTGTTGCCCTGAAGCGTGGCTAATTAGTGTGAGATGGTTGGTGTCGTTTATGGTTATGCCTGTTGATTGAGTATCATTGAAGTAGGCACCACGGGGGCCTTTGCAATTGATGATATCGGAGGTGATCAATTCGCGTTCTACGAGTAGCTGTGCCTGGAGTTCATCCAATTCGGGTAAGGGATAATAAACGCCTTTATCGATCACATTGATATTGTGAAGTGCATCCAGAATTCGGTTTTCAACTTGGCCCTTTTCGTCTAGCGTGCATTGCTCGGTAAATGGGTAGTCAGCGAGATTACGTACGAGTCGAAAGTGGGTACTAATCACGATATCGGCATCGGGCCCGGATGCATCGAGCCATTGAGCAGGTGTATTGATCATGGTTTCTATCATGATGGATTTCCCTGATTAGCGGTATTGAGGCCTTGTTCCAGAGATTTAATTTCATCACGTAGGGTGGCAGCTTCTTCATATCGTTCAGCGGAGAGGGACGATTTGAGTAACGTTCGTTTGGCTTGTAAGTCGGCTCGGGCACGGGCTCGGGCATCGTTTAGGTGGGGGATTTTTCCTGTATGTGTAAGGTGTTCGTTGGTTGCAGGATAATTGGCTTGGAGTTTTTCGAGCATGGAGTCTATGGAAGAGGGGAATGATTCGTAGCATACACTACAACCTACTTTTCCGTTATTGGTGATCGTGTTGAGGTCGGTCGAACATGCTTGACATGTTTGAGCCCGGCGTTGGGCTTGAGATCGGCCTAATGCGCTTATTGGGTATTTCTCTTGTCTTTTGAATGGTGAGGGTTTGGCGAATTCGAATCCAGAGTTAGTGGGGTCTTGTTTGTTTTTGATGCATTCTTGGCATATGTGCTGCTCGATGACTTCACCGTCAACAATTTCGGCATATCGTACTGAGGCTATATTTTTATGGCAACTCTGGCATTGCATGGGAGTTTCCCTTAACTTGGTTATAAAATTAGGGTTTATTATAGCATTGCTTTGTGTGCTAATCTATTGCTTGTGAGTATTTTGCTAGTAAATTATTGACAAAAATCGAATGGGGTATAGTTTTCCATTCGAGATGGAAAGGGCTGTTAACATGGCCAAGAAAAAGAAAGAACGCGTGGATACGTCGATGAATCAAGGTGGATTATCCGATAATCCATTTGCGGCCTTGGGTGGGTTGGATTTGCCGAATAGGCCAATTGTAGAAGAAAAGCCCAAAGCACAAATAATGTCTCCCTATACTGTCGCAAAAACGAAAAAAGGTAAGTGGCCAGTCCGTATGGAAAAAAGGGGAAATAAAGTAGTGACAGTGGTTTCAAACGTAAGTGGGGACACGAAAGCTTTATTGAAGGCTCTTCAAAAACATCTTGGTGTGGGCGGGAAAGCTGAAAGTGATGCTATCCAAGTGCAAGGTGATCATGTTGAAAAGGTGGAAGTGTTTTTGGATGGAAGTAGTTAAAAACCAGTAACCCGTATGCCTAGGGGTACGTGTTCCGCTTCTAGTTGTGTATCTTCATACCATCGAAGCAGAGCACAGCGGTCTGCATCAATTATATGGTCATGGCCTTTTTCATAGATTACTCGTCCTGAGTCACCCACTGAATAGGAGTGGGAAAGATATTGATGTTTTCTCTCTGGGGAATCTGGGAATCGTAATGTTCCTTCGTTAAGACGCGTTTGGATTAGTTCGGTCATGAATTCTTTAATGTGCCTGCGTGGTGTTGTGCCGTCCGGAAGTGATGCGAGATGGATAACACTTCCGAATTCATACGCGCTGATTTTGGTACACCAGTCTTCACTTTCTTGCATAAGTCTATGTGCGACTGCACGACCGGAGTTTCCGCAGTCGATGCCGACACCGTTAAAGCTGTAAGCTTTATCGAGTTCAATGAGGATCTCGACCTGACGTGCATAATTGACACCTTCGAGGTGTAGGCGTAGGACGTTGATGAGGTAGGGGCCTTCTGCCTGATACACAATAAATTCTGAGGGGTCCCTAGAAAAGCCTAAGTCACAGCCGAGGTAATATTCTCCTGTTTTAATATCACTTGGGGCTTCAAAATCTTGCCCTTCTTCAAGGTTGAATTCATTGAGCGCTAAGGTGGCGTCTACACATTGTTCATAGGTGTCGGGATCAAACACTCCGTATGCAGGTTTTCCGTGTTGCCCAAGGACACGGTGAATATAACCGGGCGATTGTTTACCGCCGTAGAGGCGAATGAGTTCTTGATCTTTGGCGTCTGTATAGTTTGGGTTTAGGGTGGAAGGCCAGTTGTATTGGTCGGCATTGGGATCTTGTGTGAGGGTATAAAAGGTGTCGCGTCGTCCGTTGGGTACACCATAAACCCAACGCATTCCGTCGCCATTTAACGCTTGATAAAGTTCTCCCCAACCCGTTTCGCTCATTTCTTGGGCTTCATCAATAATTTGCCAGTCTACATGCATCCCTTGAAAATTTGTTCCATTTCTTCCGGCAATGCGTCCCCAGAGGATGAATCCGTTTTGGAATCGAATATGACAAGAGGGTGATCGCTTTATTTCGGCAATGTTGTTGGCAAAAATGGGCATGGATTTTATTCTAGTAAGTATGCGGCGCATGAGTGGGTAGAGTTGATTTTCGCTTTGTGTGGCGATGAGCATTTCTGAGTTCGGGCGCGCGATGGAGGCCCACATTACAATGAGCTCTATTTCGGTGGTTTTGCCTACATCGCGTCCATCGCAGTGAACTTTTCGGGGTGCATACGAATCGAGAGATTCGAGTTGGTAATCACGAACTTTCCATTGTGACACATTATTGTCTTTCATAAAGTCTTTGGTGAAGGTAGAGCGCTTATGTAAGCGGATCCATGCATCAATCGCCTCTTGGTGAGCGCCCCTTTTTTTGAATTGATTTTTTGCGCGTCTCGAATTCCAATGCATCTTCGAGTATTCCCTCCCCTTGTTTTAATATCGGTGCCATTATGGCGGCCAAACTAATGTCGCTGGTGTTTTCATTTTCGTCTTTGATTTGTCCATAGTGTTGCAGGATTTCTTTCATGACTTTTCGTAGCCTTTCGTGTGTTTTAAGCCAGGGCTCAAGATTGGGTTTGTAGGTAATTGGTTCGTTGCTTTTTCCAGGATCAATGTCTTTGAGTAAGCGGCAACTGACAATCCGTAGGACGAGGGCTTCTTCAAGCATGGGAAGTATGATGGCCGCGTCAACGTCTGTTGGGAGATGTGTTTGCAGGGCTTCCCAGAAGGGGGTTAGGATGTTGACTTCCTCTGAGTCTATACCGTTATTTTTAACGGAGAAGGCATTGATGATGCGGGTGTAGAGTTCTTCTAGGATTTTATTGGAGGGTGATGTTCTTGTAGCCATTTGCATTCCCATTGAGTAAAGTTTTCATAAGGATATGCAGGGGTGTTGCGCGTGTATTTATGTGAGGGCTTCTATGGCTTCTGAAATGCTGCTTTCGGTGATCCAGTGGTGTGATGCGTCCCATTGGGATTGGCTTTTATTGACAAGGATCAATTGAGGGGATTGATGGGTAAGGTCTAGCTGTTGTGCAATGGCGTTGGAGAGAGGGCGTGACTCGATTACTTTAACGAGAGTAAATGACGGATAGTCTGTATCGCGTTGGGCAATGAAGCTTTCGACACGTGTGCGTGCAGAGGAGGATATTGGGCATGTGGTGCTATGCTTGAAAATAAAGAAGGGGGTGTCGGATTGAAGTAGTGCATTCCATTCTTCTTGTGTGGAAATTTCTTGCATATTCGATTCCTTCTTAAAACTCATTCTGACTGTTTGCGGTGAATTGCTTTTTTTCTAGTAAATGTTCATTTAATGTTTGTTCAATTGCGGATATTTTATCAAGTGTTTTTTCAAACTGGTCTTGTTTTTGAGGCTCTGAAAACTTGGGAAAATCGCTTGCAGGATCATATTGCCAGTACTGGTCATTGCTGCGTAGGAAGTTAAGTGAATCGCGAACGGATGTCCCGTATTTTCGATGGAGGGTATATAACACTGCATTTTCAGTGCGGCTTTCTACGGTGTTTTTCATGAAACTTTCTACAATAGCGTTGGTATTTTCCTTGGAGATGTCATTGAATTCTAATTCATTTCTTAAAATGGCTTCTGAGTCGTTTTCAAAATTAATGAATTCATCACATGCATGGATGTATTGAGTCGCTATATCCATCTTCTTTTTTATGGATTCTGAAGATTTGAGTGTCGAGAATGTAAAAAAATCAGTTTGGTCAAATTTGTTTTGAGCAGCCATAAAATCAACGGATAAATTGAGTGATTCGTTTACGAATTCCATGACTGCTGTGGCTGTTTGAATGTCTACATCCTTATCCAATCCGAAAAGTCCGAGTATATCCAGGCCTTCATTCGAAATAGGCTCTTCGGGGGCGGGATCATCTAAATCTTCGATGGGGAGGGTATCGCTTTCTTCGCTCCATTCTTCATCGTTAGCAAAAAAGTCAACCTCGTATGACTTAGCATTTGCCTTAAGGTAGCTAAGGAATGCAATAGTTATCATGAAACCAACAATCAGTATGGTGACGCTGATGTAATATTCACGTTTATACTTGTCTGGATCGACGGGTGGGGGTAGTTCGCCAGCGGTCATATCGGGTGTGGCGGTACCTTGTGGTGGCGTTGTGAAAATGGAATCTTGTACTGCAGATTCTTTGCCTGGTGATAGGGCTGATACGCCGGGTAATGGGTCGTCACTATTGTTGATATGAATTTTGGGCGCAGTCGTTTGTTTAAAATCGTGCGGTGTTTCTAAAGTTTCAGTAGGAACAAAGAATGCTGTTTTACAGTAGCGGCATTTGCCTTCTTTACCTGCAAATTGGTTTCCGATTCGTAAATGGTGTCCGCATCCGGGGCAGTCTAATTCAACCATGAATTACCTCTGTAAATACTTGCACTGCAATTAAAACTTTTTAGTGATTTCCATTCCCATATTTAATTTGTCTGTGAGGATGTAGTCTACGCCAGCTTCGTGTAGGATTTTAACGAGATCTGGGTCGTTTGCCCCGAACCAGTTTACCTTGACACCGGCGTCGTGGAGCTGTTTGACTTCGGCTTTGATGTTGTCGTAACCGTCACGTTGGTGAAGTTGAATAAATTCGCATTTTTTTGCGATGGTATCGCGTATATATGCAGGTCGGTCTCCGGCTTGACGGGTCATATTGCATGTTTTTATTTTTGGAACGACTTTGCGTGCTGCAGCGATGGACTCAAGTGAGCAGGCCATAAAGGCGGTGTCCAGTCGGCCCATTTCAGCGATAACTTTGGCGGATTTTTGGGCGAGTTCTTCGCCGCCTTTTAAGTGCACATTGCAGTAGATTGATTTAGGTATGGAGGCTAAGGCTTCGCGTAGAGTGGGTACTTGTGCGCCTTTGAATTTTGGATCGAACCAAGAGCCGGCATCTAGTGCGCGGATTTCGTCAAAGGTAAGGTCAGATACTTTCCCTTTGCCGTTGGTGGTGCGGTCGACAGTATAGTCGTGCATAACGACGAGTTTTCCATCTTTTGTGAGGGCTACATCAAACTCGATTTGTTGAGCCCCTTTTTTTACTGCGGATTGAAATGCAGCGATGGTGTTTTCGGGGGTGACTTCAACATCACCGCGGTGGGCGCATATTTGCGCTGAAGTGGTCATGGTGATGAAGAATAGGCAGATGGATGTGAGTATTAATTTTGTCATTCTATGAATATACTGATTTATTCGACTCGATACAATGTACAAATTCTTCGGGATCTTTAGGTGTAACTACAATGGTGCGATCGGGCCATTCGATGACTACAGCGTATTTAGGGTCATTGACATATGCTCGGTACATACCTAAGGTTTTGTTGCGATATAGACCAGTGAAACTAAATAGACCACCATTGCCGAAAAGTCGAATGCTGGATTTCATTGATTTTTCGTCATGGTAGGTAGCTTGGATAAAATTTAGCGAAAAAGTGGTATTCCAACCTAAACGTTTAATGATTAATAATTGGCGTTCTGTATCTATTTCATAACCGCGAATGATAAAAAAGGGGGGGATGATAATTAGGGCCATTGTGGGGAGGATGGCTATTGTGTCATAGGGGGCTGGAATGTCTAAATGGCTTAGATTGACCAATATGGCAATGAGCATGGCGGAGATTCCCCATGAAAGGATATGTAGGAGTAGGCACCATGGGGCCGAAAATTGATGAATAATGTGTTTGTTTGTGTCGTCCATAATGTTAAGAATACCTTTTTTATATTCTGGTGTAAATTGGCTGGCTTGTCAATGGTAGTGGTATTTGATAGGATTTAACCTCGGTTGCGGAAAATTTTATTAATTAAGGACTATTTTATGTTATCTACCGTTCGTTATGCCTTTTTATTCATGGTCTTGGGTGTGTTTTGTGTGGGAATTGCACAGGCTGATGAAGTCCCTGCTATTCGTCAGGTTAGTGAGTCGGGCATCAAGCATTCCTTCTTGGTGACCGGTTCAAATGATCATGTGTATTATTTTGGTGAGGATAATGAGGTTATCTGGAAAACACCGGGCAAAAGCCGTGACGGGTATGTATTGGATAATGGCAATATTATTGTCACTTCAGCTGCATGGGCACGTGAATATAAGAA
>CALLLL010000214.1 GCA_938082445.1 uncultured bacterium | reverse complement strand
TTGATAAATTCCGCTATAAAGCATCCAAAGCTAAACAAGCTCAAAGTTGGATAAAGAAGCTTGATAAGGTTGAACGTATAGACGCTCCGATGTCTGAGCAGGCCACCATTAGCTTTTCTTTAGGAAATGAAGTTGTACGGAGTGGGCAACTGGTCTTGGAAGCCGATGGTATGGGAATGGGCTTTGATAGATTGCCTTTGTACCAGGATGTGTCTTTTAAAGTAGAGCGTGGGGAACGTGTAGGGATTATCGGGCCCAATGGTACTGGGAAGACAACTTTGTTGAAGCAACTGGCTGAACGTTTGCCGGGGGAATTTAGCCAAGCAGTTGGAACGGTAAAGCTGGGGCCAAAAGTGACCATGGGGTATTATGATCAGCAACACGAGGATCACAATACCAGTGTAGAGATGCTCTTGGAATTTGAAAAAACGTATCCGGAAATGACGCGTGAAGCTTTACGGTCATTCTTAGGGCGCTTTCAGTTTACGCGTGACGATGTGTTCAAACCCATGAATACTTTAAGTGGTGGTGAACGGAGCCGTGTGGCAATTGCCAAGTTAATTCTGAGTAAGGCTAACTTGTTACTGCTAGATGAGCCTACAAACCACTTGGATATATTGTCACGGGCAGCATTGGAACAAGCCTTGGTGAGTTTTGATGGGACCATCGTAATGGTGTCACACGACCGGCATCTCATTGATCAGCTTGCTACGAAATTGGTGGTGGTCTCCAATGGGCAAGCATCGGTGCATTTAGGCAATTATACCGATTATCGTACGAAAACGGGTGATACCCATGCGAAGCAGTTAAGCGATCCGGATGTCCTCATGATTCGTAAACGGGAAAAGGTGAAAAAGACCGCTTCGCGTGAGGAACAGAAAGAATACGATCGTAAAAAGCGTAAGCTAAAAACCATCGAAGAGCAAATTTCCAGTATGGAGCAGTTGATTGATTCCTATACTGCTCGTTTTGCGGAGGTAGACCCTGCTGATTTTACCGCACTGGGAGAACTTACTCAGGAAAAAGAGGGCTTGAGTAAAGACTTGCAAGAACTGTATGACGAATGGGAAGCCATGAGCGAGGCGCTCAGTTAGATACGGCTTTGACCAACATTGGCTAAGGCAATGCGTAACTCTTGGCAGTCCAGGTAGCGATCTTTCGGATCCTTTTGCAACAACTTCATAATGATATCGCCTAATAATCGAGGGCATTCATCATTCACATCCGTTGGATGAAGAGGCATTTGCTGTAGGTGGCAGATATACATTTTCTGAAGCGTATCTACGCCAAATGGTACTTGGCCTGTAAACATGATATACATCATGATCCCCAATGAATACAGGTCACACGATTTTGTGGCTTTCTCTTTGCGGATGAGTTCTGGGGCTACGTACAGCGGTGTAATTTGTTCTACAGCCCCTTGATCCATAAAGCTGAGAATCCCGCCGCCTGCTCCAGCCAGTGAGAAATCGCACAATTTCACCTGCCCTTGGCGAGTAAACAAAACGTTTGCCGGTTTGAGATCATGGTGGATGAGTTTGTGGTCATGCAAGTAACTTAAAGCATTACAAATCTGCGATAGGATAACCAAGCGTTCATTAAGATCAAAAGGACGGTTTTCCATATACCATTTGAGATCTGGCCCATCAATAAACTCTAGTATTAGAACATTCTCATCGGGATTGGTGATGAGGGTGCCGACTTTAATCAAGTTTGGGTGGTCGAGCTTCTGGGCTTTTTTAACCATTTTCGCCATGTCGCGCAAGTGAGCTTTATTGCGAATAAAATTCGCATGGAACTCTTTTAGTGCTACTACCTGATTGGTTTCAGGATGAATGGCTTTGTAAACGGTTCCAGTACCGCCAAGGCCCATGGCCAATTGGAGGTTGTAGCCGCACAATGTTGGTTTACTAGGTGGTTTTGGATATTCTTTCTCACTACTCATACTTCAATCGTACCCTATTCTTCGTCCAGTTCCAAATCAACTTCTTTCGCATCGGCCCAGAAATCTTCTAAATCGTAGAAATCGTAGGCTGAATCGCGAAAAATGTGGACAAAAATAGAGTCATAATCCAGTAGCCACCAATTGCCCCCGGGCTGACCTTCACTATGGAAGGGGCTCATGCCGACTTCTTTCATGCCTTCTTTGATGCCATTAAACAAGGCTTTGAGTTGAGGATCACTCGTTCCACTACACATGAAAATGCAATCGGTCATGGTGGTGAATTCAGAGACATCAAAAGCGTGGATATTATTCGCCTTAAAACTCTGAGCAATATCGGCAATGCGTAATGCATGCGGTAAGTAATCCGCGTCGCCGGTGTTTTCTTTTTTGACTAGTTTAACCACGTAGGGTTACTCCTCGTTGAGTAGTTGGTCGAGAATTTGATTCACAACCTTGGGATTGGCTTTACCTTTAGTCGCTTTCATGGATTGACCAACCAGGAAGCCTTTGGCTTGCATTTTGCCGGAACGGAAATCTTCCACTGGGCCGGGGTGTTGAGTCAATATTTCGCGGATGATTCCTTCCAGTTCGGATAAGTCGCTTATCTGAACAAGTCCATTTTCTTCCACGATTACTTTTGGCTCCTTGCCGGACTCAAACATGTCTGGCAATATATCTTTGGCAATTTTACCACTGATGGTTCCATCTTCAATGAGACCAATCATAGCAGCCAACTGCTCGGGGGTGATTTTAATATTCGTAATATCGGCTTTAGCATCAGAAATCAATGCTTGTAAATCGCCGGTTATCCAGTTGGTAGCCAATTTTGCCGGTGCACCCGCTGCGACACAAGCTTCAAAATAGTCAGCCATTTCGCGTGAGGCTGTCAACACACCTGCATCGTAGTCGGATAATGAATACTGCTCAGTCGTGCGATGTTTGCGGGCGAGAGGTAGTTCCGGTAAGGACTCACGGATTTCTTGTTCCCAAGCTTCATCAACAGCAATAGGAATCAAATCAGGCTCAGGAAAGTAACGGTAATCATGCGCAGACTCTTTGGTGCGTTGCGGAACTGTGATGCCTTGGTCTGCATCCCATCCGCGCGTTTCCTGGATAAGTGTTTCGCCCTTTTTGAGAGCTTTAACTTGACGTTTGAACTCATACTCGATGGCTTTTTGTACGCCACTAAAAGATGCTACGTTTTTAACTTCTGATTTAATTCCGAATTCTTTTTGGCCAACAGGTCGTACGCTTATGTTTGGCTCAGCACGTAAAGAGCCTTCTTCCATGTTGCAATCACTCACCCCTAAGTACAGAAGTGTTTGTTTTAAATGGTTGAGGAAGGCATAGGTTTGCTCAGCCGAACGTAAATCCGGCTCGGTCACAATTTCAAGCAAGGAAACACCGCATCGGTTAAAGTCGATACCGCTTTCGCCGATGCCTTGTGTGTGGTCATTGCGGGCTGTATCTTCTTCAAGGTGAGCGCGTGTAATACCAATCTTGTTGATTTCGCCATTGACTTCAAACTCACAAGAACCGTCATGACACAAGGGTAAATCGAATTGACTAATTTGATAATTTTTCGATTGGTCAGGATAGAAATAATTTTTTCGATCCATCTTTGACCAACGTGAGATTTCGCAATTTAATGCAAGTCCTACGGCTACAGATTTATTGACCATTTCGCGGTTCATCACCGGTAGTGCACCGGGCATCCCTAAGCACACAGGGCATACATGCGAGTTGGCAGGCGCGTGGAATTCATTTTTGCATCCGCAGAAAACTTTTGATTTGGTATCTATCTCGACATGGATTTCCATGCCTATAACGACTTCGTATTCCATGATTGTCCTTATGCTATCGGGGCGTGGCCCATGTCGAATCCGCGGTTTTGTTCATATGCATGAGAGACCCGGAAGAGATCGGCTTCGGCGAAGGGTTTCCCGATGAGTTGTAAGCCTGCTGGTAGTTGCTGTTCTGTTAATCCACAAGGCAGTGAGATAGCCGGAACACCGGCTAAGTTTGCTGTGGTGGTGTAAATGTCATTCAAGTACATTTCCAGAGGGTCTTGAGACTTTGCACCAAATTCAAATGCCGATGCAGGTGTTGTTGGAGTAGCAATGATGTCGCATTTTTCAAAAGCTTGATCGAAATCACGGCGAATTAATGCGCGTACTTTTTGTGCTTTCTTGTAGTAGGCATCATAATAGCCGCTGGAGAGCACATAGGTCCCCAACATGATTCGACGTTGTACTTCAGGACCAAAGCCTTCGCTCTTGGTCATCGTGTACATTTCTTTGACGTCTTTCGCATCAGGGTGACGGAAGCCATAGCGCACACCATCAAAGCGGGCTAAGTTCGCACTGGCTTCAGCTGTAGCGAGAATATAATAGACCGCGATACCGTGATTGGTGTGGGGGAGTTCTACTTCAACAACCTTTGCACCTTGTGCTTTTAGCACATCTACTGCCGTCTCAATTTTCTGGCGCATATCATCGCCCAAAGAGTCGGTGAAGTATTCTTTGGGTAGACCGATGGTAATGTCGTTGATGTCCTTCCCTAAAGCTTCGCGATAATCCGGTACAGGAAGGTCCGCCGAGGTGGCATCGTGTGGGTCTTTACCGCTTAGGACATTCAAGGCCCATGCAGAGTCTTCTACATCTTTCGTCAATGGGCCGATTTGGTCCAGTGAAGAAGCAAAGGCAATTAATCCATAGCGGGATACGCGCCCGTAGGTGGGTTTGAGGCCAACACACCCACAGAATGCTGCAGGTTGACGTATTGAACCACCGGTATCGGAGCCAATGGATATTACTGCTTCATTGGCGGCCACGCTTGCGGCTGAACCACCGCTTGAGCCACCCGGAACACAGTTGAGGTTCCAAGGATTTGCTGTTTTTTGCATGGACGAGTTTTCGGTGGAAGAACCCATCGCGAATTCATCCATATTGAGTTTACCCATCATCACACCACCTGCATCATACAATTTCTGTACGGCGGTTGCTGTGTAGGGACTTTCAAAGCCTTTGAGGATTTGAGATGAACAGCCTGTGGTACCGGTTGTGGTTACCAGATTATCTTTCAGGCCAATTGGGATTCCGGCCAATAATCCAGGGTCATTACCTTTGGATAACGCATCGTCGATGGCTGCGGCTTGCGCCAATGCTTCATCGTTCCATGTTTCCAAATAGGCTTTTACTTTATCGTCATGCCCATCAATGTGAGCCAACTGCGCTTCAGCCAAAGCCGTTGCGGTAGTCGCGCCAGAACGAAGATCATCGTGCAGTTCGTGAGCGGTTTTTTGAATGATTTCCTGACTCATTTAGGACTCCGTATTATCGAGAATGCGAGGAACCAAGAAATAGTCCCCCTCAGATTTAGGTGCATTTTTGAAGACGTCTTCTTTGGATAAGGATTTTTTGACCTCATCTTCGCGATACACATTGGCCAGATCCAGCACGTGCATCATAGGCTCGATGTCTTCGGTATCCAGCTCATTGAGCGCATCCATATAGTTAAGAATATCGCCCATTTCATGAACCAGGCGTTCTTTGCTATCATCATCGAGTATCAGTTGGGCTAGCCCAGCGACGTATTCGACGTCTTCGGTCGTGATTTTTGACATAGAAATTTCCTGCATTAGGGGTTAACGAGACGCGAATTTTACCATAATTAAAGGGTGGAATCCATTTTTCAGCCCTTAAAATAAAGATAAGGAACCACTATGATCCAATCCGTATGCCTATTCGGCGCTTCCAGTGACCAAATGGACCCTGAGTACAATGAAGCTGCGCGTGAATTTGGCAGATTACTTGCCCAAGAAGGCTGGACGCTAGTCTTCGGCGGTGGGCAGCATGGGATGATGGGAGAGACCGCAAAAGGTGTGCATGAAGGCGGCGGTCATGTTCTGGGGATTATTCCGGAAAAACTCGATGCGCCGCATATCTCGTATGAAGCTTCCGATGAATGGATAGTCACCGATAGCCTACGCAATCGGAAGGCGTTGATGGAGGAAAAGTCGGACGCGTACGTGGTATTGCCAGGTGGGTTTGGGACCCTAGAGGAGATCATGGAGACCATGACTTTACGGCAATTGGGCTATCATACTAAGCCCATGGTGATTCTCAATACTCGGGGATTTTACACTAAACTTTTTGAGCTTTTTGATCATATGATTGAAGAAACCTGTGTAAAGCCAGAACACCTAGGCTTGTATACTGTTGTCGAAACCGCGAAAGATGCAATTCAAGCCCTACGTGAGTACAATGGTGAATAAGCACGCTATCGTAAACTAAGGGTAGACCCATTTCTATATTTGACCATTTCATAGCACAGGACTTTGGCCGACAGCATACAATGATTCACCCCGATTATGCTGAAACGGTGACGCATGCGTTGTGTAATTCCAAGCTGTATGAAGCGCGTGATGCTGGTGGTCGGGGGAAGGTTTATCAATTCCCGTTAAATGATGATAGTCAAGGGATTGTGCGTACCTACGCACGGGGTGGATTTATTCGTCACTTCAATAAAAGCACCTATCTAATGGATAACCGACCATTGCGTGAGTTAAAGGTATGGTGCCATGCATTTAGCAATAAGGTGTCCGTGCCAATGCCCTTGGGCGTGATGTGGAAGAAAAGCGGCCCCTTTTATTCCGGCGCCATCGCCACTCGCTATGTGGACTCGATGCATTTACAGGATTATTTAAATCAAGCCTCGGGTTCCGATGAGTCCTTTGATATATTGCGTCGAGTCGGACATGCCATTCGTATCATGCACAATGCCAATATCAATCATGCTGATTTACAGATTCGTAACATCCTCGTTGATAAGAATAAAAAAGTGTACATTATCGACTTTGACAATGCGGAAATCATGGAAGGAAAGAGTTCTTTCTTTAAAGACCCGCAGTCGGATAACCTCGCCCGCTTGCAACGCTCCTTTGTAAAGAATGGATTTTCTGTTCCTATTTTTAATGCCATCTGGCAAGGATACGGAACCCGGATCTGATGCAAAGCCTCCCAAGTTCCATACGCATCGAGAAGCACAAAGGCAAAACGATATATTTGTGTGAAGGGGTTGAAGCCCAAACAGTCTTGAAAGCCTTGGACTCTAGTGGCGAAATGCTCAAAAATGGTGACAAGCGTATTGTGCGTAAGGTCGGGGGCTGGGTCATTAAAGAATCCCGTTTTAATAAGGGCGTCGCCCCGCTAAAAATGAC
>CALLLL010000213.1 GCA_938082445.1 uncultured bacterium | reverse complement strand
TTGGATCGGATTGGCCTTTCTTTATTGGGTTGATTATTTTGGGAAGTGTTTATATCATCCTTATCGCAGCAATGCTTATTGCCGATATTTCCTATATGGCCGCGCCGGGCAATGGCGGGGAATCGAAGAACTTTATTGAACTCATTCGCAATACATTTGGCTCACCTGAAATTCGTTTTGCCATCAAACTAAGCCTCATCAGCTGTACCATCTCTACCATTTTATCCCTTTGGGTGGCTGTACCTATCGGCTACCTGATGTCGCGATTCCGCTTTCCCGGCAAAGGACTATTGGACTCACTACTGGACATCCCAATTGTTCTTCCTCCATTGGTCGTTGGACTGAGCTTGCTTATTTTATTTTCTTCCGCTCCTGGCCGTTGGTTTGAAGAAGTTTATGAGAGTGTATCGGGTGCTCGTATAACCTACGCCGTCTCGGGTGTTATCCTCGCGCAATTCATGGTTGCATGTGCTTTCGCCGTTCGCACCATGCGCGCAACCTTTGATGAAATAACCAAACGGCGTGAGCAAGTTGCACTGACCTTGGGGTGCTCCCGAAGCCAAGCCTTTTGGATGGTCTCTCTACCTGAAGCACGCTCTGGTCTCGTCGTTGCTGCCACCCTTGCATGGGCTCGCGCTTTAGGTGAATTTGGCCCTATCTTGATTTTTGCCGGAGCTACACGCATGAAAACCGAAGTCATGCCCACCACCGTTTTCCTCGAAATGAGTGTAGGGAACATCGAAGGCGCTGTAGCCGTTTCTCTCTTGATGATTCTATCCGCCGTACTGGTTCTGGGTATGGTCCGCATTTTTGGCTCTGAGAAATTTATTCGATAAGGATGCATTGATGATTCATATCGACAACATAAGCGCTCATGCCGGAGAGTTTAAACTCCAAAACATTTCACTGACGATCCCCACAGGCGAATACGGTATTCTAATGGGAAGTACAGGGTGCGGTAAAACCACCTTATTGGAAACGGTATGCGGCCTTAAGAACGTCAGCGCTGGAACCATCGAACTCATGGGTGTCGATGCGACACATGCAAAGCCTGCTGAACGTAACATCGGCTTTATTCCACAAGATGCCGCTCTTTTCACCCACATGACCGTTGCCGAACAATTGGGATTTGCCTTGCACGTACGTAAATGGTCCAAAGACGCCATCAATAAGCGGGTGGATGAATTGGCAGAATTACTCGGCATTACCACTCTACTTCAACGAAAACCATATGGCCTAAGTGGTGGAGAAACTCAACGAGTTGCATTGGGGCGTGCCTTAGCCTTTAAACCATCCATATTGTGTCTGGATGAACCACTAAGTGCTCTCGATCATGAAACACGGATCAGTATTTGTGACCTACTAAAAACGATTAAAGAACAGACAAAGGTCACCTGCCTGCATATCACTCATGACATAAACGAAGCAGAACGCCTCGCGGACAAGATTGTAGAGCTGAAAAACGGAGCCATCATCGAACACTCCGGTAGAAAGTTAGAAGACTAAAGTCGCTGAGGGCCAGCGTTACTTTTGATTGCCTCAAGAAGCAACACAGCTTCCTTCTGATCCCCATTCGCACCAACCCGTATTTTGATCTCCGAGGAATCACGCGTCACTGAATCTATTTCAATGCGTACATTTCGGCCATCTTGCAGTTCAGAGGTCATTTTGGCCTTATAGGAATCATGCGTATCACTATATAAAGGCATGTTACGTTTATCCAAGACTTTCAGAGTTGCTTGATACAATTCACTCACCGGATAATTGACGTATTCAGACACATTTCCTTTGACATACATCACTCCACCAGCACCACCCGCAGCACCTACAGCCAACAAACAACCAGGCATAATAGCAGCACACAGTACCAACGCAATTCCACTGAACATCTTGCTTCGCATTTTGCGACTCCCCTTTTAATTCGCAACCCGACAATAGGCCGTTGACTTACATGAAAAGAGTACTCCAATTAGACTATGCAATGCAATATATAGACCACCAGTATTGAAATGTACACATTTTCATAGTAGGATAGAGGACTTTCCTGGGCAGGAAAGAATTGGGCTGGTATACTAAACCATGAGCACATCCATGAAACGTTATTTTTACTACATAGTCGGGGCGATCTGCATACTCAACTCCTATGCCTCATGGGCAAAACCTCCAGTTAGGGTACTCATTCCGCAGCAATCAAATGCCCCATTTTTACAATGCAGCCCATTTCACACTTTTTACCAAAAGCATAAAGATACCATCGAAAATGCTGAAGACCCTAGTCAACACAACTTTGCAGGTATCATAAACCGTGGGGACTACTCACTCCAACTCAGATTACACCTAATCCGGAACGCGGCAAAATCTATCGACATCCAAACCTTCATCTGGGCCAACGACGAATGCGGCACACTCGTCTTCCATGAATTACTAAAAGCCGCGCAGCGAGGAGTTAAAGTTCGATTAATAATCGATCACATTGCCTCACTCAAAGATTCCAAGGCCATCGCCTATCTCACCACGGCATCCCCGAATATTGAAATCAAATACTACCGTCCCAATGCTCGCGCATTAAAATCATCCATCCCTGAATACTCCATCAACGCAGTCCTATTTGCAGGCGGCATAAATCAACGCATGCACAATAAGATGATGCTTATCGATGGTGTTCTCGCCATGACCGGTGGACGAAATTACGACAATCATTACTACAACCTTTCAACTTCCTATAATTTTAAAGATCGAGACGTGATGGTCATTGGCCCTGTGGTCGAACAATCCCAAGCTTCGTTTGAACGGTTTTGGGAATACAAACATGCTGTTTCCAGCACCGATCTCTTAGACGTTGTACGCAAGCTCAAGGAAAATGACCTCGCTGATGAATCTTACTTCTCCCAAGCAGCTGAAAATGATATGTTCGCCGAAACATTTGCTGCAGTAGAAGACAAAACACTTATCAAAGAACGCTTTATAGACACACTCTTCCATTCACAGTTCACCCGATACATTGCCGATGACCCAGGCAAAAACAATTGGCCATGGCTACTAAAAATGTACGGTGGCGGGAAAGTAACCCGCGAACTCTCCTTCATAATCAAACAAACAGAAGAAGAACTCATCATCCAAACCCCTTACCTCATCGTCAACCGTTGGGCACGAAGACCCTTCAAGAAAATTCGCAAAGATCACCCTGGCGTAACATTTATTATGTCCACCAATAGTTTTGCCGCAACCGACAATCGCATGGCCTATTCAGCCAATTATCGACTCCGCTCCCAGTACATCAAAAAACTAAAATTTCAGATCTATGAATATATGCCCCATCCAGGAAGCCTCCTTGAAGACTTTCCTCAATACCCCATAATGAAAGAAAAGGCCGAATCCGATGGACTATCCGAACCACCTCTATTCTGTGTTCACGCAAAATCGTTCGTCATGGACGGAAAAATAGCCTTTATCGGCACCCCCAATCTCGACCCACGGTCATTCAACCTCAACACCGAAGAAGGTTTTCTCTTTGATGATGAAGCCATTGCCCAAGCACTACGTGCAAACATTTTGCGCGACACCGCTCCTGAAAATTCATGGGTCATCGCAAGAAGAAGGCAAATCAGTAGCGAGGTCGAAAATCTTAATCGCCAAATCGAATGGATCTCCCGCACACTCCCCATCGATCTTTGGCCCATGCGCTACTCAACCTGCTACCAACTCAAAGAAGGCGAAACGCCCACCTCTCCACGCGATCGTGAAAATTTCTACCAACGTTACGAAGACGTAGGCTTATACCCCGGCATGGATGCGGATTACTCCAGTGACGAATTCATCTTCAGCATCTATAAAACCTTCGGTAAATTCCTCACCCCCGCCATGTAATCCCTGCGCTAGCCAATCAACACCGCGCCCCCTTGCGACTCCACCGTGAACGCCGTATTCAGCGTCAACACCTCCGCGCTACTCGTCGTTGTACTATTCCCTTTGACGCTCACCAGCCCGCCTACGTCTACCACAGCGATCCCTTCGGCGAGTGTATTGAAGGGCTTCGTCTCCGAACCCTCCTCTGTGCCGGCATAGCCGAAATCTACCCAGATATGCGCGGGGTCCACGCCCGGCTCCACGGCGATGCGGATATCGTCCAAGGCGATGCCGTCCCCGGGGATGGGATGATTGTCGTAATGATTGAAGCGAATGCGGAAGGTGTCGTTATAGGTCAAGCCGTGCTCAGCGATGGCCGCATCCAGATCCACCACGATTTCTTGGTAGGTCCCCGACAAGTCCCGAAGCCCCTGCACCTCGTACCACTCCACGCCATCCACCCCGATGGCCACCCCGTCAAAATCCGCATTGTTCGAGAAGGGCGTGGCTGGGGGACCGTGCGCTTCATCCCCAAACTCCCGTGCCCAAAAGCGCAAGACCACATCGCTCAAGCCTTCCAGATCCACGGTCAAGGTCAACTCATTGCGTTCGTGGTTAAAATCCTCCACCGCATCGTCCATCCCCAGATGACCCGACCCGCCATGCGGAGATTGTTCACTCATCACGACCGTCCGGGCATTCGCCGTGCCCGACACCGTCCAGTGCGGCCCCAAGACCGTGCCCCCTTCAAAGTCCTCCGTAAACGGTAGCGTCGCCACTTGCGCCCACACCAGACTGCCCACACCCAGCAGTACCGCACCCATACCCAAATAGGTCCTCATGATCATTCTCCCAGTTGTTTAGCATACCCCTATGCTTGATTTAAAACACTTTATTCAGATTATTATTAGCACCAACTTTATCATAAATTCTCTACCCTAAATTCTTTTGAGAATATCTAAGTTCTTCTGCGCTTTTACACTACCTTGCTCCGCGGCTAATGTGCATAAACGTATTGCTTCTGCTAAGTTTTTCTCGACAACTTCACCTTTTGAATACATATAACCTAGACTACCCTGAGCATAAGCATCACCTTGCTCAGAAGCTAATGTATATAAACGAACTGCTTCCATCATATCTTGCTCAACCCCAATTCCTTTTTCATACAAATAACCTAAACTACTTTGAGCATAAGCATTACCTTGATTAGAAGCTAATTTATAAAATCGAACCGCCTCCACTATATCTTGCTCAACCCCAATTCCTTTTTCATACATATGGGCTAATCTAGTCTGAGCATCTGCACTGCCTTGTTCAGCAGCTAATGTGAATAATCGTACTGCTTCCTCAATATCTTGCTCAACCCCTTCACCTTCATAAATCATACGAGCTAAATTATACTGCGCAACTGATTCACCCTGTTCAACAGCCAATTTATATAAGCGCACTGCCTCCTCAATGTCTTTCATTATTCCTTGACCATGTTCACACATAAGACCTAAGTTATTCTGCGCACCGGCATCACCTTGCTCTGCAGCTAATCCATATAATCGAATAGCCTCCATTAAGTCTTTCTCGACCCCTTCACCTATAGAATACATATACCCTAATATACTTTGCGCATGGGCATCACCATTTTCAACAGCTAATTTAAATAACCGTACTGCCTCCTCAATATCTTGCTCAACGCCATCCCCTGTATAGTAATCGTATCCACTTTCATATAAATCTTTATTGCCTTCCCCACTCTCTTTCTTAGATGGCTTTAAAATCGTTAGTAACTTAAAAAACTCCGATGTATTTGAATTTATTCGGATAAGAAATTCCGAATTCAAATAAAAATCTACTCCAAGCTCTGCACCTAATGCGTTGTAAAAACACTCACTACCTTCAAATACAAAATGAATACAAATCAGATCCGCAACACTACGATATGCTGAAATATCTTGAATGATTTTATCACGCAGGAATTGATGACTATTGTTTCGAAAAATTCCCCTTTTTATTCCAATATATTCTAGGCGATTGAAAATTATCTTTTGATCTCGGGTTCGATGGAAACCTACAGATATCGAATTGTTTTTCACACCGTTTAAGAGAAAATAATATATTGACTCACAGCTTGAAATATTTTTTTCACATGAGGCCATCCACTGCTGAAATTCATCATAATTAGGTCCTCGCATTTTGGTCTTAACCCCTTAACCGAGTCCAGTATCTGGTATTGTAATAGATCAGGAATTGGGCTGTGAAAGGAGGGCGTTATGCCTAGGAAACGATTTACTTCAGAACAAATCATTGGGAAATTGCGTGAGGCGGAGGTAGCT
>CALLLL010000212.1 GCA_938082445.1 uncultured bacterium | reverse complement strand
GTGAGCTTGAGGAAGGGCTCAAGGCTTTATATGAACTAGACCCCGCTACCACATTTGTATATGCTCATGCTTTAAATGCAGCAGCTAGAGGACTAATGAATGTAACAGCCGAAGAAGTCGCGATTGAATCAGAAGACCCCGAGCACATTCAAACTATGTATCGTAAAAGTCTTGAATTACAGCGTATTCTTAGTGAGGAATTACTTCCCAGACTCGAGGAACATACCCAGCACATCTCACCTGGCGACTTATCATCGTTGAGCAATGCAAAATTCGCTTATGGTAAATTCCTGGACGAATCAAAACGACTTATGGCTCATAATGCATACAGTGATATTGCCGAGGACTCTATTAGCATTCACATACCCAAACTTTTAAAGTCGATGGAAGAAGTTCTCATCCCCGCAATCCAACGCAATGAACCCGATCACCCCGATCAATATAGTATAGATTGGCATAAAGAAAAAATCAGAAAACATCGTGAAGAAACATTGCCCAGCCTACTTCATTCAACCCGGGTATTGGATGGTACTGCCCATCCCAAACAAATTGCACAACGCAAATCACTGAGTGCACCCCAACCACTGACAATGAATAAAAAAGTATTAGGAGCCATTTTTGGAATCATAATTGCCCTAATCCTATTCCCATACGAAAGGATGAGTAGAAAATCTCACTCGGAATAGCCTGACATACGAAACAAAAAAACTAGTCGGTTTCAATACCGATCAAGGCTAAAGCGCGACGTAGATCATCGGGGTTAAAAGGTTTTTGTAAACAAAAACTGGCCCCAATATCTTTGGCATGTTGCGCGACTTCTTCAGAATTACTATCGGTCGTAGCAATAATATGCACTTCTGAACCATTATTACCGTGAGCAGCTTTAATAAAACGGCAGACCTCTGCGGCATCAATGCCGGAAAGTCCAATATCCAAGAAAACCACTTTAGGAGCGAAAACACCAATTTGGTGTCCTGCTTCAAAACCACTGGAAGCTGTTTCCACTTCGAATGAGGTATTAGAGCGCTCAAGAAATCGTTTTACGATAGCAAATAAACTTGGGTCTTCATCCACGACCAAAATTTTTGTGCCCCCAGTGCGCAAATCTGCATTGAGCGGAATATCATTTTCACGCATAAAGCTGACCAGATCGTCTAAGCGGATACGACGGTGCCCACCCGGCGTTTTAAATACTTTTATCCGATCGGCTTCGGCCCATTTACGAATTGTATCGGGCGTTACATGGCAAAACTGAGCCACTTCGGATGTACTAAATGATTGCTTCTGCTCCATTGGAACCATCCCATAAGGTTCTTGCAAAGGTTAAATGATGTCTAAGAATCATACGAAAAGCATGAATTCCAATCTGCTGGGGCTGGAACGGGGAATTGAACCCCGGACCTCATCATTACGAGTGATGCGCTCTACCAACTGAGCTATTCCAGCAGATAAAAAAAATGGTGCCAGGAGGCGGAATTGAACCGCCGACACGCGGATTTTCAATCCGCTGCTCTACCAACTGAGCTATCCCGGCACGTGGGGGGAAGAATACGTGATTGACAGTGGGAATGTCAACTTTTTACCGTAAAAACTTTCCTAAAGACATACAAACATTTTAACTGCGTCGGTCGAGATGAACCCCGGCAACACCGTTGGCTGTTTCAATTTTATGCATTCGTGAAAGCGTTTCCAACAACTGCTGTGCGGTCGCATGATCATTGGCATCTCTGTGTGTCACACAGATACTCAAATCCAACAACTCATTACGTTCTTGCGCATCACTATAATTAATAGGAATCGATTCATTATCGTAAAACGATTTCATATGCTTATGCCAACTTTTCAGTAAATTCTCACAATAATGCGCCGTTTGTTCTGCAGGGACTAGTGCAATAAAGTGGCCACCACCCATATGCCCATACATACAATTTTCCAAGCCCATCAACTCAGCATAATGATCGAGTGCCCGTGCTAAATGGCGTAAAGCTTTCTCACGTCCAGATACTCCAGCACGTTCCTGAAATGTCATCAGATTCAGCAATTCTACATAGGCCAGACCAAAAGCCTCATCACGAGAAATATGTTGCTGAATCATTTTACGGGTACCATCGGCATCCAATGTTCCAGTGATTGAATCAATATGATCGACATCCACATTCATTTTTAGTAAACGATCGATACGCTGTAAAAATGAAATAAGCTCGATAGGCTTAGTAATAAACCCATCAGCCCCCTGAGCTAAACCATGTTGTATTTCTGCTTCATCTTTCATGGAAGATACAAATACTACAGGAAGGGTAAACAGCTTCTCATCGCTTCGGATCTGTCGGCACACTTCAAAACCAGAGGTGCCAGGGAGCATTACATCCAAAATAAGAAGATCGAGGTCAGATTTACGCGCAATATCTACTACACCGCTACCATCATTGCGTGTAGCACACTCATGGCCCACTTTTTGCAACTCAAGTGCCATGCGACTTGCCGTATTTTTATCATCATCTACTATTAATATCTTCGCCATGGGGAGACCCAGTTCCCTTATACAGTTTCCAGGATTTCACTCACTACCCTAGAGTATACCAGATTTTGGTGGGCGAGGAGGGACTTGAACCCTCACGCCCTTGCGGGCAACGGATTTTAAGTCCGTCGTGTCTGCCAATTCCACCACTCGCCCAAATCTTGAGAAGATAAAAAATGGAGGCGACACCCGGACTCGAACCGGGGATACACGGTTTTGCAAACCGTTGCCTTACCAACTTGGCCATGTCGCCTCATTTGAGGAACGAAATTGTATCTAACCCAATGCGGGAAAGTCAATTAGGCCTCATCATTTTTTTAAGATGACTTCTCAATCATGTTTCTAGTATAAATTATTTACACCTAGCAGTACCAGCTTTAACACAAATTAAAACTTAAACGTAAATCTGTACCAAATACTCCTGGACCCCATCATGAGCTATATCCATAGTTTCCCACCCATTGCCCAATCAAATGCTAAAATACTCATTCTCGGAAGCATGCCCGGACAAGCCTCCCTTGATGCTCAGCAATACTATGCGCACCCACGCAATGCTTTTTGGAAAATAGTATGCGTCTTCATGAAGATTTCCGCAGACCTGCCCTATCTTGAACGATGCCAATCCCTTTGCAAGCATCACATCGCCCTCTGGGATGTCATGCAATCGTGCACACGCTCGGGCAGCCTTGATGCAGATATCATTGAAGATTCCATCAGCCCTAATGATTTTCATACCTTTCTTTACGAACATCCACACATCACCCATATCTTTTTCAACGGAGCAAAGGCTGAACAGAGCTTCATGAAATACGTCCACCCCACACTTTCCCAAGGACACAAGACCCTCAACTATCAGCGCCTGCCTTCAACAAGTCCCGCTCATGCTTCGATGACTTTTGAGAAAAAGCAAGATGTGTGGACAAATGCTATAAGCTCTCATTAATACTAGGCAGCCCATTAATCAGCAAGCTTAAATGGCTTTTGAACCTTTTCCCAATTTGTACGTATTACAAGTATTCAACAAACAGAAAAGGACATATTGGTATGAAATGGTTTAAAACCAACCCATTCATTTATTTTGGAACAATTACTATCGCTTCCCTGGCCCTACTCAATTGGCTAGAATCGCACGATTATGCAAACAATCTCGTAGCGAGTGAGGCCCTCAAAGAAGCCCCTGAGGTCAGCCAAGGGCGATATCCTCGAAATTATGTCATCCAAGAAAATACCCATCAGTCTCTGGAAAAACTC
>CALLLL010000211.1 GCA_938082445.1 uncultured bacterium | reverse complement strand
GCCAAATTCTCCATCATTGGTCCGCACTTGTTCATGGTGTTTAGAATTGGTAAATCAACTACCGATATCAAAACCTTTAAGTGGCATATCGAAGGTGATTCGCTGACCTACTTGGATGCACGGAGTGAGCATGAATTTCGCTTCCCTCCACAGCACGAGTTTAAATGGACGCGCACACATCGCGATATGCACTATCATGGGGAATACCCCCATGTCTCAATTGAAGATAGACTTTTCGTGGAGACTGTGGGTGGTGACCTTACAATCAAAATCGAGAACAACACGGATTCCGGCGAAGGTATTTATTCGGAGCCCGTGGAAGAAAAAGATCAAACTTTGGATGATGCTGAGTATTTTTATGCAATCATCGACAATCTGATTTTATTGAAGATTTTGCCTTATCAGGAAAATAAATTCCGTTATTTTGTATACTCCGAGAAGACACGTCAAGCGATCCGCTTGGATGCCATTGAAGAGTCATGCGTATTGTTGCCCGATGCTCATGGGATTATCTTCTCAAGCGGCTATTTCTTGCAAACGGGTGAATATAAAACCTTTGACAACGATAATCATGACTTACAGTTTACAAAACGTATCCCCTCGGAAAATGGGGAAGATTATCTTTATATCTTTTATAATCGCAAGACAGGCTTGTATGTGTTGTTGTCTTACAATCTAATCGAACAACGCCTGGATACCCCCATCATTTGTAATGGATACTCCCTGTTTAGTACGGGGGAGATGATTTATTTCAAGGATTCAATCGATCCACAACGCAATCATGCAGTGCAGATATGGCAGACGCCATATGTGGATCAAGATCATGTCACTCATGAGCAATCTGATTCCTTCTTGTACAAGATTGGGAACAAGGAAATCGTGCGTGGGATGGCGGATTGCACGGAAATCTTGAATCTTATTGCCAAAGAAGACAGCTATGAAAACTTATTTGTCGACTTAACACGCAAAGTTACAGATACTTTAGATACCTACCATTGGATTTCAAGCGAAGAAGCGTTTAATCCGCGTGATGATTTATTACAGATTAAAGAAGCGGCTGAAGCAGCTGTTAGTGAATTTGAGAAAGTCGTCAGTGTTCGTCGCAATACAGCGCAACAACTCAAAACGGTTGAAGCTGAGTCAACAACCATTCAACGTGAAATTGGCGCACGCAAATTCGAAGTAATCAATGATTTCGTGAAGTCATTGATTGATTTACGATCGTTGCGGGGTAGAATAATATCGCTGAATGATCTCAAATACATCGACACGTCCAGAGTTGACACTATGCTGGAAAAAGTAAAAGTCAGCGTAGACAATGTGTCTGAACAGTGTGTTGGGTTTCTACTGAATCCAGACTCATTAGCGCCTTATGAGACCGCTGTGACTGAACAACATGCCGAGATTGAGGGCTTAGCCAAAGTAGTCGAAGCCGAAGAACTGGAAGGACGATTGTCCGACAATGCTTCTGAGCTGGAGATGTTAATCGAAGTCGTCAGTAATCTTGAAATAGATGATGCCACACAACGTACTGAGATTATTGACAATATTTCAACTATTTTTGCGAAGGTTAACCGTTCTCGATCCGAGCTACGAAACAAGCAGCAGTCCTTGGCTAAGAATGAGGGTGTTGCTGAATTTCATTCTGAATTAAAGCTGCTAAACCAGGCGGTCGAGAACTACCTAGACGTTTCAGACACCACTCAAAAATGCGAGGAATACCTGACCAAGGTCATGGTAAAAATCGAAGAACTTGATGGACGTTTTGCCGAGTTTGATGACTTTTTGATGGAACTCACGGAGAAACGTGAGGAAATTTATTCGGCATTTGAAGCCAAGAAATTACAACTTCTTGAGAAACGCAATAAACGCGTTACCGCATTGGCTAGCGCAGCCGATCGCATTTTGAGCGGCATTAAAGCACGGGTGCAAAACCTGGGCACCATTGATGAAATCAACGGGTACTTCGCATCCGATCTTATGATCAGTAAAGTTCGCGACATCATTGAACAATTGGGTGAACTGGGGGATTCGGTTAAAGTCGATGATATCCAGAGCCGATTGAAAACGATATCCGAAGATGCTGTCCGTCAGTTGAAAGATAAGCTTGACCTCTTTGAAGATGGCGATAATATCATCAATATGGGTGACCATAAATTTTCGGTAAATAACCAAGCCTTGAACCTTACGCCTGTACGTCGTGATGGTGAAATGTACTTCCACTTAGCGGGAACTAATTATTTTGAAGTGATTGACGATCCAGAATTTTTGGCGACACGTGCTGCGTGGGACCAAGAAGTAATCTCTGAAACTCCTGATGTGTATCGTGGTGAGTATTTAGCGCACCAAATGATTCAAGCTGTGGGTACGGAGGCTTTACCTGAAGCATCTGCCCTACTTGAATTGGATAATGATGCACTAGTGGATGTTGTGCAAAAATTTATGGGCTCACGCTATACCGAGGGCTACACCAAGGGCGTGCATGATCACGATACGGCTATTATCTTTCGAGCCTTATTGAGCTTATCGGCAAGTATTGGTTTACTTTCTTTCACTCCACAGTCACGTGCCCTAGCTTCGGTTTTTTGGCATCAATACGGCGACACAGACACTAAATCGCTCATTCAATCAAAACTTGCGGGTTTTGGATTGGTACGTAAGGCATTCCCCGACACTGCCAAACAGTATGGCTACATCGATGAATTACAGACCTTAATCAGCGCGTTTATCGAGAATCAAAGTCATTTTGATTCACTATTGTGCGCAGAAGCTGCAGAGTATTTATTTGAAGAACTCACGAGGGGCGGTACATTTGTCATAAGCACACAAGCTGCTGAATTGCTGAAAGAATTCAATCGATACATTGATACTCAATTTTCACGTGAGCAGTTTGATGAATCGCTGAGTGCACTGGGTGATTTCCCGAATAGTGCATTCTTGAGCTATCGAGACTGGGTACAAGCCTTTTTGGATTCTCGAGACAATGAAGAAGACTTGGATTTTTGCGATGAAGTTGCTGCGTTGTTATTGACCGGCGAGGTTGATACAGCTCAAATCATCAATGCTACACTCAGCCAGCAATTGGATGGTTTAGTGGGGTCGCATGATTTAATTGAGGACAAGCAATACCACCTAAATTACAACACCTTTATGAGCAAACTGGAGCGTTATCATGCCGAAGTGGTACCGCGATATGAAAATTACCAACGTATAAAGAAAGAAATAGTCGAAGCCGAACGCGAATCCTTGAAACTGAATGAGTTTATGCCGCGGGTACTGACTTCTTTTGTTCGGAATAAACTGATCGACAATGTGTATTTAAAACTCATCGGCGATAACTTTGCTAAACAAATGGGGTCGGCTGGTGAAGGTAAACGCACTGACCGTATGGGCCTGTTGTTGCTCATATCTCCTCCGGGTTATGGTAAAACGACTCTGATGGAATATGTGGCGAATCGCTTGGGCATTATTTTCATGAAAATAAATGGTCCTGCGATTGGGCATAATGTCACATCTTTGGATCCCGCGGAAGCGCCCAATGCGGCTGCTCGCGAAGAGATCATGAAATTAAACTTGGCGTTGGAAATGGGCGATAACGTGATGATATATCTGGACGATATTCAGCACTGTAATCCTGAACTCTTACAAAAATTTATCTCATTGTGTGATGCGACTCGTAAGATTGAAGGGGTGCGCAACGGAAAATCGAAGACCTACGACTTGCGCGGTAAAAAAGTCGCTGTCGTAATGGCGGGTAACCCTTATACAGAGAGTGGTGAAAAATTTCAGATTCCTGATATGTTGGCCAACCGTGCAGACACGTATAACTTGGGTGAAATCATTGGCGGCAGCGCAAATGATTTCGAAATGAGCTATTTGGAGAACAGCATCACCTCCAACCCTGTGTTAAATAAATTAGCTTCCAAAAGCCAGAATGATGTGTATGAAATAATTCGCATGGCAGAAACCGACTCACAAGATGTGGTTGACCTTGAGGGAAGCTATTCCCTGGAGGAAATCAATGAGATGGTTGAAGTGATGAAGAAAATGCTTCGGGTCCGCGATGTGGTTCTTCGGGTGAATGAAGAATATATTCGCTCGGCTGGAATTGGCGCAGAATACCGTACAGAGCCTTCATTTAAGCTTCAAGGTTCTTACCGAAACATGAATCGAATAGCGGAACGCATTGTATCGGTCATGAATGATGAAGAAATGCAGACCTTGATTCTGAGTAGCTATGAGAATGATTCTCAGACCCTTACCACTGGTGCTGAAGCCAATATGCTGAAATTCAAAGAACTCATTGATATTCAGTCTCCAGAAGATATAGAACGCTGGGAAGCGATAAAGAAAACCTTTAGTCGCAACATTAAAATGCAGGGACTGGGCGATGATCAAGCGGTAGCGCAAGTGATGTTACAACTTGAAAGCGTAAGTGACGGACTGGATGCAATCCAAAAGAGCGTCAGTCAAGGTGTGAACAAGATGGGTATGGCAGCCCTCCCGGTTGAAGAAAAAGAACCGGAGGTTTTGCCTCCTCAAGAGATTCATGTGGTGTCAAAGGTTCCCAAAGCAATCATTGGTGTCATGAGCGAACAGTTCAAATTAATGGAGGGCTGGTTGGCTCCTGTATTGAGCGAAACGAAGACTCAGAGCAAGGAACTGACCGAGCTGCGTAAGCTTTTGGATAAAAACATGGAGCAGTATCAGGTACTGCTGGATGAATTGCACGAAGAAAAAACGGACGATGCGGAGGAATAACCTCCCCCACTTCCTTTGGGTTTGGCACCTATGACTCAATCTTTGGATAAAAATAATGGGGCTTCATCCTCCGAGCCTTTGGTCGAAATGACCTGGCCGTGGTTTCCTATTGTACACCCAGATAGCAGGGATTTAGGCTCCGTTGGCGAAGCTGAGTTAGTTTGGCAGGGCAAGGATGCACCATTAACACTGGGCGAGATTGTTATTGAGTCACCGCTCACATATGTTTCTACAAGTGTTCCTTTGCTGGATGAGGCGTCGTGCATAAACACTGCCCTTGAGGTTGATGCAAAGTGGAAGGGCAAAGATACCGACTTTGGTTTTTGGCCTCGCTATGTAGAACTTTCCCCGGCACAACGCGCAGAGTATTTGGAATGGTTGGCAGAGAATCGCAAAACTATGCCTGTAAATCTGGGGTATTTATTTCTCTATTTTTTCGGCTTCGAACGTCGAATTCTAATTGACGATGTCGAGCCTGAACCGATTTTACGCGAATTACTGCAATTACTTAAGCGATTTGGAAAGCTGGATATTTTTTACAATGTTGCTTCTCACTTTGTAGCGTTTGTATTTGCCTCGGTCAAAATTGAGCGAATACGGGAAAACTGGTTTCAGCGTTTATTCATAAAACCGACACACAAGTTACATGAGGATGAGCTGGTTGTTGCGCTGACATGGCTGCATCAACACGACAAGCCTTTGCCAGGGGAATTGGCTTATCAAATAGCTATGCGCGACGTACGGTGCCTTTCCCATGAGACTTCCGAGGACTCTGATCAAAAATTACGTGCATTATTCTTGGAAAAATACGCGACTGCTTTTCCCGATGGACTCCTTTTAGCACAAAGTGAACGGGAACATGTATTTTCCTATCGCCCATTAAATCCAACATTACAAGATTGGCGCACTTCCGAGAAATTGCATTCAGTAACTTTACCGGATGTATTAGGTGCAGCTGAACAATTTTATCCATTGGCGGAGATTTGGTATGCCTGTATGGATGAGCTTAATGATGTGGCTCATACCGACTCAGCATTTTGGCAACGTATTATTGATGAATGCATCGATTCCCGTGGCCATGCAATTGCGGACATACGAGCGATAACAAAGGCATTAACCATTAAGCCTGAATTCGGCGGATCACTTTCTATGGCACAAAGCTTAGAACTATTGGAACGCGCCAGAAGCATTCATCTTTCCTTAGAGCCTCACCCTTTGGTGTTATTTCGCCCATACAGACAAAAAGATCGGGTAGCTATTGTTCCTATTGACAGGCCGGATAAAAACGTTTCCGAACATTATTATTTAGCCGCCCAGGTGTTATTGGAACTGGGATTTGGAATGGCCTTAGCCGATGGTGAAATCGATCGTGCCGAGATGTTGCATCTTCCGGCCATTGTAAGTGCCCAATTTCATTTTAGTGAAGATGATCGACGACGCATAACAGCATTTTGCGAGTTGCTTAGGCAGCATCCCCCGAAACTAAGTACAATTGCTCGCCGAATGTCACGCGAATTGGATTCAACCACCCTGAATGAACTAGGTCGATTTCTGGTAGGAATAGCGGCCGCCAATAATGTCATCGAAGAAAAAGAGCACCAATCCCTTATAAAGATCTTTGAAGAATTAGGGCTGGAGGATGATTCTTTAGAGGCTGCTTACCATTTGTTGTTCGGTACAGATGATGATAAGCAGTGGGTTGGACAAGAAATATCTGACGATTTGTTAAATGGATATTTAGCTGAAATCATCCAAGTTTCACTTGAGGTTGCAGAATTATTTAGGGCCATTATCAAAAATTTATCCAAGAAGCCTCGCAGAAGACGAGCTAAACGAGGCATACCTAAGGCAGGCACATCGTCATTATCAATCGATCCTGAGTACGAATTGGACTATCAATACTCTCATTTTGACGAAGATGCTTCAGCGTTCGAGCATCAACTCAAAGCGTCTCCCCCATCAAAATAATACAGCGACTATTCACCAATTCTATTTTTGTTCTTTGAAGCGATAGCCCACACCACGAACTGTTTCAATCAATTTTCCCGCTTCACCCAACTTCTTACGCAGGCCTACTATCTGAACATCAACGGAACGTTCAGTAACGGGATAGAGTTCGCCATGCACAGCGTCTACAATTTGCCCACGCGTTCGCACCCAGCCAGGTCGCTGCGCTAGATAACGCAGTACATTAAACTCTGTACGTGTGAGTTCAACCGGAGAACCATCAATCAACAGCTCATGCCGCGCAGGATGGATGACGATATTATGAATCCGTACAATGGTGTTGTCGTCTTCTGTGATATCCGGAGTTCCACGACGCAATAATGCGCGAATACGAGCAATCAAGACACGCGGACTAAAGGGTTTGGTGACATAATCATCGGCACCCATTTCTAGCCCAACAACAATATCGGATTCTTCTCCCTTAGCCGTTAACATAATAATGGGGATATCGTTGTTGGTATCAGAGGAACGAATTTTTCGGCAAACTTGAAGCCCATCAATAACCGGCAGCATCAAGTCCAATAAGACAAGATCCATATTTCCTTTTCGTATGCAGTCTAGGCCTTTTTCGCCGGTATCGGCTTCAACGACATTGTATCCTTCACGGGATAAATTATACCGTGTTAATTCACGAATATCTGGATCGTCTTCTACAATTAAAATGGTCGAGTTAGACACATTTGTTCTCCCTGGCTTCTTGGCCATGGCTATACTATACACAGTTTCGACGTTAAGGAATACTATCATTAAAATATTAGCAATCGGTTAGATATTAGTACTGAAATTTATTAATATTCGTATTCAGTATTATCTCTGGATGACAATGTATCATCGACCTGATATCATGAACTATAGTCTGTCTCTGCACCCTATTTGAGAGGTATTTCCATGCTTGGAATAATTGTTTCGTCTTTAGCCTTTATTGTCAGTGGAGTTGAGGCTAGCCCTCCTTCGATTGAATCACAGCTCTCTGACCCCATTTTATCTGAGGGGCAGTCTCGCCTTGAACTGGAAAGTATTGTATTAAACCACTTACCAGCGCTTGAAGTACCTGAATCTGCTGAGGATTGGACCAATACTGCTGATAAAATACGCGAAGAAGTATTAGATGAGGCCGTCTTAAAAAATGTCCCGGATGAGTGGCTGGATACGCCTCTCAATATTGAATGGGTCGATACAATTGATGCACATGCAGATTACCGTATTCGTAAATTACGCTATGAAGCGGTTCCGGGCTTATGGATTCCAGCGCTATTGTATGAGCCGACTAAAAAACAAGGGGCCATGCCGGGGGTGCTAAATGTCAATGGTCATGTGGGTGAAGAAGGAAAAGCGGTCGATTACAAACAGCTGCGTTGCATAAATTTAGCCAAACGCGGAATCGTTAATTTAAGTCCTGAATGGTACCGAATGGGTGAACTCAAAGGAACGGTTTATGGGCACGATCGCATAGCATATATGGACCTTGCGGGCATCTCTGGGCTTTCGGTCTTTTACTTGGCAATGTCCCGAGGACTCGATGTTCTAGAAGAACATGAACAAGTGGATCCAGAACGATTGGCAGTAACGGGGCTCTCTGGCGGAGGGTGGCAAACAATTTTGATCAGCAGTCTTGATGAGCGTGTTGCCTTGGCAGCTCCAAATGCGGGATACATCGGCACCCCTACTCGCTTACAGTACACGTCGGATATTGGAGATTTAGAACAAGTTCCCACCGACTTGTTTAGTGTGGCAGATTATACACACCTTACAGCCATTCGAGCCCCAAAACCCACGCTACAGATTTATAATGAGGAGGATAATTGTTGTTTTAAATCGTATCGAGCTCAATCGTCTATTCATGATCCAATACGCCCTTTTTATGAATTATATAACGCCGAAAATCACTTTATTTATTTCACCAACATTGAGCCTGGCACCCATAATTATGAGTTGGATAATCGAGAACAGTTTTATGCTTTTCTCAATAAAAATTTCGAATTAAACACTTCAGATACTGAAATTCCTAGTCAAGAAGAAATCCTTCCACGCACTTTATTGGATGTAGGAGTACCAGGGGACAACGAGACTATCATTAGCTTATCAATACAGTTGGCCGAAAATATTGAGCGCGATTCAATCCCAAGGCATAACCGAAAGAAATTTAAGCGATGGGTTAATCGCACTCGGGAGGAGTTGCGTGAGGTATTGCGTATCGATGATGAAGAGCCTCCCATTGTCCAGCCTGCTCAACTTTCGGTTAGCAAGATCGATACGGTTTCAGTAGCTCGGTATAAATTGAGGGTTGGCGAATGGACCGTCCCTGCTGTTCATTTACAACCCTTGGATAAAACAAGCAACACCCTTACCATTGTTGCGGCGGATGCAGGTCGAATGTCTCAAACCGAAACCGTTACACGCTTATTGGCCAATGGACATCATGTATTGGCATTGGATCCGGTGTATATTGGTGAAGCTCAGTTTCATGAACGTTCTAATGGGCAATTCGCGATGTTTTACCATAGCGTAGGCAAACGGTTGCTCGGTTCCCATGCACAACAATTGGGCGCGATAAGCGACTGGGCACATCATTCATTGGGTATGCAAAATGTTCATATTGAAGCCCGTGGAATTCGTATGTCGATGGCAGCTATCACCTCTGCAGCGGTGTATCCCGGTGTTTTCGATACTGTTGTGGCTCAGGATTTACCCGAGTCCCTCACCGATCTCATTCACAACGATGTAGGCTATTCTCGGCATGAATCCCTATTTTGTTTTGGATTGTTGGATATAGTGGATATCCCTGAATTGTTGGCACTTGGAGAATAATATCTGTTATTCTCTGCTCTTGATTGAACTATTATTGAAAGGCACCCCCTGTGAAAAAATGGCTAAAGCGCGGTATATGGACATTCGTAGCATTGATTTTGTTGATTGCTGTCGGTATATATTTTTATTGGGTCCTCCCCTTCTGGGGCATGCCATTTAACGGGCAACGGCACACACAGGTACCTTTAACCCCTGAGTGGGCATTGGAATGTTGGCTGTGGGAGGATGATGTAAACACCGCTGAATTCGTATTGGAATTATTAGAAGGTTATGAGAAGCATGATTTTCCTGTACGTACCATTTTGATTGATAGTCCTTGGTCAAAACATTACAACGATTTCTCTGTAGATGAAGAGCGTTATCCTGAACCAGAGAAATTTTTCACTGACCTACAGGATCGTGGCTATCGAGTCGTTTTATGGATGACTCCTTTCGTCAATAGCCTAAGCAAAGACACCTCCATGGGTGATGACACCACATGGTATGATGAGGCGAGTAAAAAGGGCTACCTTGCTGGGGGTGACGATCAAATTAAATGGTGGAAGGGCACTGGTGGTCTAATAGATTACACTAATCCTGAAGCCATGAAATGGTGGCGTGAATTACAGCAACCTCTTTTCGATTGGGGAATTGATGGGTGGAAATTGGATGGTGCCGCGACTTATTTTACTTCCAAAGCATTTGGGAAATTCCCCATAGGATATCGCGACACGCACGAAGGGCTGATGACTACACGCGGGTATATGGACCATTATTACCGCGACGAGTATCAACATGGCCTTACTCAGAACCCTGAATTTATTACCTTGTCTCGTTCTCAAGATAATCAAAGTCGCATACTCAGTCACCCTGAAGGTTTCGCTCCTTTTGATGCGTCTCCTGTGAATTGGGTAGGCGATCAGGACCACAATTGGCTTGTTGAAGAAGAAGGCATAGAAGAAGCTTTACGCGATATTATGATCAGCGCGGAAATGGGCTACAACATTATCGGTTCCGATATCGCTGGTTATAGTGGTGGCACAATCGATCCCAAAGTGTATATTCGCTGGGCACAATTCTCTACGTTTTGTGGCCTCTTTTTGAATGGTGGTCATGATGAACGGCGCATGTGGGAACGTACTGAAGAAGAGCTGGAAATCGTACGTCAATACTCGTGGTTGCATACTGAGTTGTTGCCGTATATATACACCTACATGGTGGAAGGTCATGAAGGCGGCAAACCTTTAATGCGGCCTACGGGAAAGGATTTTGAATATTTCTTTGGTAATGAGTTTTATATCGCTCCTATTCACAGTGAATCCAATGAACGCGTCATTCAAATTCCTGAAGGATCATGGCGTTACTTTTTTAACTCTAAAGAAGTGATTGAGGGCCCAACAGAAATTTATGGTGATTTTCCGAATGATCAGTATCCTGTATTTGTACGGGATGAAGCGATTATTCCCTTGCGCGTAGAACGTGATTATACTGGACTTGGCGATCGCGAGAGCGAAGGATTTTTAACCATATTGGCCTACCCAGGCGCCAACAGCACATTTACGGTGCGTAGAGAAAAGAAAGATGATGTGCCTGTCAAGATTGAGTCAGCGGGCCAGGAAACCACTATTACCATTCCTGAATCAGACGAAAAATTTATTTTCCGTTTACGCAATGTGCCGATGCCTACTGCTATCTTATGGAATGAAAATGAATGGGATGAGTTCATTCAATGGTCATATGATTCACGTTCGGAAGAATTGGTCCTGCGCCAGAACACTTCGGCACCCGGTACGATTGCCATTAGTTATTAAAGGTGTGCCACTGAATCACGAATAACCAATTGCGTTTCCAGGATGTGTGCTGAATCAATTGGCGCATCACCCGAATCGAGCCAATCGAGCAATACGTGGCTGGCTACTTCACCAATGGATTGAGTGGATTGAGCAATGGTTGTGAGTGGTGGAGACAATAATGGTGCGTAGGGATATTCATCAAATCCGATAATGGAAACATCTTCTGGAATGCGCAAGTTGAGCTCTAGACAAGCCCGCATGACTCCCAAAGCCCCCACTGCACTGGTAGCAAATAAGGCGGTTGGCCGCGTGTCTTGTTGCAACACGATC
>CALLLL010000210.1 GCA_938082445.1 uncultured bacterium | reverse complement strand
TACTGGACTGTACTTTTTTTTCCGGAACGAGTATGGGTTTTTCTGTCTCATTTTTCTCCACTACAGGTGGATTTTCTGAGCATGAAATTAGGACGAATAGTCCAAGTAATACTATTGATATCCCCATCGTGCGAATGTGTTTCATAATTATTCTCCCAGTCCCATAACTGATTCTCAGGCTATCATTTTCTTCACTGCCTGTCAATTGACGAGTTTATTCGCGTGTGATGGTTTCATCGAGATTGAGAATCACAGAGGCAAGTAGGGTGTATGCGGCGAGTTCGGTATCCGGAATGGTCAAAGAGGGGGTAGAGTCACCAATGTGAATTAAAGCCTTCGCATCTTCGGGGTGGCTATAGTAGTGGGCTTGGTAATCATTGAGCCCGCTAAGGAGTATGTGTTGTCGCTCAAGGTCGGGGGAATAGGCAAGTACACGTCGATACCCGTAATGGATTCGTTCTATCGCTGTGGGGCCACCTTCAAGAATCATATTTTGTGCGAGGTTCCGGGCTGCTTCGACGAAGGTGGGATCGTTTAGCAGGACCATGGCTTGTAATGGGGTGTTGGTCGATTGGGTTCTGATTGAACAAGCTTCGCGATTGGCGGCATCAAATATTTGCATACGGGGTGGTGCGATGGTGCGCTTCCAGTAGGTGTAAAGGCCTCGGCGATAGACCTTATCGCCTGTATCTTGTTCATAGTAGTTGGTTGTGAATTCCGATTTGCGTTGAAACGTGAGTGCAGACCACACTTTTGGGGGCTGATAAGGCTTTACGGAAGGGCCACCGACGGTAGCATTGAGAAGACCAGCATGACTTAGCGCCTGGTCGCGGATAATTTCGGCAGATAGGCGCAGGCGTGGAGCACGAGCGAGAAAATAGTTATTGGGATCGTGTTGACGGTGTTTAGGTGTGTTGATTGATTGCTGACGGTAAGTAGCGCTCATTACAATTTTCTTGAGTAAGGCTTTGGTGTCCCAACCGGATTCCTGAAATTCAACGGCAAGCCAATCGAGTAATGCTGGATGAGTCGGGGGAGAGCCTTGAGTACCGAAATCTTCACTAGTAACTACGAGGCCTTTTCCAAAGAGTTGTTGCCATAGTTGATTGACTCGAACACGGGCGGTAAGAGGCTGTTGGGGGTTTATGAGCCATTGCGCAAAGCCGAGGCGATTTTTTGGGAGGGCCGAATCGAGTTTTCCAAGTGATTCAGGAACTCCGGAGCTAAGCGGCTCAGTGGTATCGGGTTGGGTGTAATCGCCACGCTTGAGTAAAAAGGTGTCCCGTGGAGTATCCATCTCCTGCATGATCATGGTAGACAAGATGGCCGCATTAAGCGTATTGAGATCTTTTTCTACATCTTTTTTGGCATCGCCCTCAAGAGTGAGGATGCGTTTTCTTAGAAGCTCTTGTTGGGTACGTTGTTCCTCGGTGGGGAATTCGAGAACAGGATTATCGTTTCCTAAGTCAGCCCCTAGACCCGATTCCGGTACATTATTGAAAAAGGCAAACATTCGGTAAAACTCTTTTTGCGATATGGGGTCGTATTTGTGGTCATGGCATCGCGCACATTCAAGGGTGAGCCCCATCCAGGTGGTCGCAGTGGTAATGACGCGGTCGGCTACATATTCGACGGCATATTCTTCGGGGATGATGCCGTCTTCGCCATTGATACGGTGGTTGCGATTGAAGCCGGTAGCAATTTTTTGTTGGTCGGTGGCATTTGGAAGGAGATCGCCTGCAAGTTGTTCAATGGTGAATTGGTCAAAAGGCATGTTGCTATTGAATGCATTGATTACCCAGTCGCGCCAGAGCCACATCGTGCGCTTACTATCGGATTGGTAGCCGTGGGTGTCGGCGTAGCGGGCGGCATCTAACCATGGGAATGCCATGCGTTCACCGTAATGCGGGGAATCAAGGAGACGGTCGACGAGTTTTTCATAGGCGTTTCCGCTGGTGTCCGAAAGAAATGCTTCAACTTCCTTGAGGGTAGGAGGGAGTCCAATCAGATCGAGTGAAACACGCCGGATAAGTGTTTCCTTTGGGGCTAGGTTACTGGGGGAAAGTGGAGTGGATGTTAAACGATGGGCTATGAAGTGATCGATCTCATTCAGGGGCCAAGAGGAATTGTTGATAGGGGGAACTTCGGGACGTATTGGCGGTACAAATGCCCAATGGGGTTGCCAATGTGCACCTTCATCAATCCAATTTTTAATGAGAAAAATTTCGAGGGTATTTAATGGTTCAATTGAAGAATCTGCTGGAGGCATACGCTCATCAGCATCAGTGCTAGTGATGCGACGATATAATTCGCTGGCCTCGGACTTTCCAGGGGTGATTATGGGAGAGCCAGAGGTTGTTTTGGCTCGGAAGCCGTCTTCTAAGTCAAAACGAAGATTGGCTTTTCGGGTATTTGCATCGGGGCCATGGCAGGAAACACAGGTATCGGAAATGATGGGGCGAATATCACGGTTAAAGTCGATTTGCTCTTTTGCATGGACTATAGTCGTCGTCAGGAAAAGTCCAATGAGGCTATATACCATAGTGTTGCACTTCATACCCGATAATTTCCTATTCCTTAAAAAATGAGCGAAGCAATAGAATTGCTTCGCTCAGTGTACTTCACTTATTGCGAGTTGGCTACGCCAGTAGTTGGTTCATAACATTTCCGTGTACGTCGGTCAGGCGGAAATGACGGCCTTGGTATTTATAGGTGAGGCGTTCGTGGTCGAGGCCCATTTGATGCATGATGGTCGCTTGTAAATCATGAACATGCACGGGGTCTTTGACGATGTTGTAGGAGAAGTCATCGGTTTCTCCATAAGTCATACCGCCTTTGACACCGCCACCGGCCATAAAGATACAAAAGTTTTTAGGGTGGTGATCGCGTCCATAATCAGTTTCAGTAAGGTTGCCTTGGCTGTAGATGGTACGGCCGAATTCGCCGCCCCAAATAACGAGGGTTTCGTCAAGCATACCGCGTTGTTTGAGATCGGCAATGAGTGCTGCAGAAGGTTGATCGGTGTCCATACACTGGCCTTTAATTTGCTTAGGCAATCCACCGTGCTGATCCCAGCCCATGTGATAGAGCTGGATGAAACGCACACCGCGTTCGGCAAGGCGTCGAGCCAATAAACAGTTGGCTGCATAGGTGCCGCGTGTTTTTGAGTTCGGGCCGTACATTTCGAAAGTACTTTCGGGTTCATCGGAAAGATCGGTGAGTTCAGGTACGGAGGTTTGCATACGGTAAGCCAACTCATACTGCTCGATGCGTGTGACGATTTCGGGATCTTGGTATTCTGCATAGCTCTGCTCGTTGAGCTTGGCGATGTCGTCAAGCATGCGACGGCGGATCGTTTTATCCACCCCTGGAGGATCGGACAGGTACAACACAGGGTCACCGTCTCCACGGAATTTTACGCCTTGGTGTACCGAGGGCAAGAATCCGCTCCCCCAAAGACGATCATAGAGGGGTTGGCAACTGGGGCGTCCGGTACCGCGTGAGCTCAAGGCTACAAAGGCAGGGAGATCGCGATTGGCAGAACCGAGACCGTAGGAGACCCATGAACCCATGCTGGGGCGTCCAGCGAGTTGGAATCCGGTTTGGAAAAAGGTCATCGCAGGGTCATGGTTAATGGCTTCGGTGTGCATGGTGCGAATAAGACAAATGTCATCGGACATGCTGGCGATGTGGGGCATGAGTTCGGAAATCTCCATGCCGCTTTCACCGTGTTTCTTAAACTTAAAGATTGACGGGGCAATGGGAAAGCGGGCTTGCCCTGAGGTCATTCCGGTAAGGCGCTGTCCCATGCGAATAGAATCGGGAAGATCTTTGTCGAACATGCCTTTCATTTGCGGCTTGGGATCAAAAATATCCAGCTGTGACGGCGCACCGGACTGGAATAAATAGATCACGCGTTTGGCCTTGGGCGCAATGTGGGTAAGGCCCGCAGCTAAGGGGTCGATATCGCCGGGGGCCGCTGAGGCTTCAGGGTTCATCATAGAGGCGAGCGCAGCTCCACCGATTCCGGTTGCGCATTTACCAAAAAAATGACGGCGGTTAATGTGTAATTTCTCTTCGAGTCGTGGATCCATGATTCTTATTCCCGTGTGATGGCTTCATCTAAGTTTAGCATGACTGAGGCCAGCATGGTATAGGCGGCCAGTTCTGATTGCGGTATGGTGGGGTCAGGTGTTGATTCCCCGACATTAATAAATTGTTGGGCTTCTTCTTGATTGCGGTTGAAATGGGACTGATAGTCGCTAAGCCCACCTAAAAGAACTTGTTGACGTTCAAGATCGGGGTCGTAAGCGAGGGCCAATTTGTAGCCGTAGCGAATGCGGTTGGCTGAGGTGTCACCACCTTCGTTGATCATGCGCTCGGCTAAACGACGGGCCGCTTCGATAAACGTGGGGTCGTTGAGTAGTACCATGGCTTGCATGGGGGTGTTGGTGGCATCGTTGCGCATTGAGCAGGCCTCACGGCCAGCAGCATCGAAAATCTGCATGCGCGGTGGAAGAATTGTGCGTTTCCAAAATGTATAAAGTCCTCGACGGTAGACTTTATCTCCGGTGTCTTGACGATAAAAATTTGTATCGAATTCGTCCATGTTTTGAAAAGTTAGAGCAGACCACATTTTATCCGGTTGATAGGGCTTCACAGAAGGCCCCCCGACTGTATCGTTGAGTAAGCCACTTACGGTTAAGGCTTGATCACGAATCATTTCTGCTTGTAGGCGGAATCGGGGTGCGCGTGCCAGCAAGATATTTTCGGGGTCAACTTCGAGGTGCTTATCATCAATGATGGAGCTTTGTTGGTATGTAGCACTCATTACGATGAGCTTTTGCATGGCTTTCACATCCCAACCGGACTCAACAAAGTGCACGGCCAACCAATCCAGTAATCTTGGATGAGTGGGAGGCATGCCTTGGGTGCCGAAATCTTCACTGGTTTGTACGAGGCCTTTACCAAAGTATTGTTGCCAGTAATGATTGACGCGTACTCGAGCAGTGAGTGGGTGATCAGGACTTACCAGCCATTTTGCGAGACCGAGTCTATTTTTAGGTAAGGATTCGTCCATGGCGCCCAGGGATGCAGGTACCCCAGGGAAGAGTTGCTCCGATTTATCTGGCTTATCGTATTCGCCGCGCGTGAGTAAATAGGTCTCACGCGGTTCATCCATCTCCTCCATGATCATGGTGGTGACGATCTTTTTATTGAGTTTATCCATCTCTTCCTCGAGCGGTTTGATGGTCTCATATTGCTTAGCCCATTGGGGATCGCGTGCACGATAAACATTACGCAATTGTTGGACTGTTTTTTCATCGCGTTGGTCAGCGGGTTTTTCCAGCTGATCCATGAGGGCCAAAATGGATTGGCCGGCATCGTTTTTAAGGGCGAAATAGAAGCCACTTCCAGCACCATAGTTGGCAATTTTCATCAGGATGGTGTGTTTGCCCTTATTGAGGAAGACGGTAACCTTTTCCTGATCTTTTTGTGCACCACGGCCAACGTCTTTTTCCAAGAGCGCTTCACCATCAATCCAAAATTTAATCGAATCATTACTGCCCAATGAAAAGGAAACAGTGCTCGGAATATCTAGATTGATGGTACGGCGGAGATAATGAATCCCTTTTACATTGGTTTTAAATTGAGCCAGCGATCCATCTTTCCAGTCGCTCCGTTTGGTCCAGGAAACTTGCTCACTGCCGTATTTTTTGCTGGTATCGAATTCAGTTTCAGGCGAATATACTTTGCTGATGAGTTTGTTGTTGCTTGTTTTCTCGTCTGGAATGGGGCCAAGATAATGCCACTCATCCAGATCGGGTGTGCTCCACTTGGCAATGTCGCCGGAAGAGGCATGAGACAGGCGGAAACGGCCCAAGGTGTGTTGAGTGATGTCGGAGAGATGCTTGAGTTGTACTGTAATTTGATCCCCGGGCTTGATGGGGGTAGATTCATCAAGCACAAAGATGGCCTCACGGTTTTCACGGCGTTCATGGGAACCGGTGGCCCAACCGCTTTTTTGGTTTTTATCGATGGCTCGTTTCACATGATAGCGGTTGAGGTCTTGCACAAAATCGGCGAGCGCATGTGTGAGTTTTAATTCTTCTGTTTTACCATTGGCCGATGTGCGGGTAATCTCGACATCGCTTAATACAATGTTGCCGTTCGGGGAACGACCGGGGCCGCGTTGAGGAAGTCGATCATCAAGCAGAATCTCCAGTTTAAAGGAACGGATGGTGTCAGGCGCTTCAAAGTTCACGGAATACACTTGTTGATTCGGATTTTCACCACTGGCGAAGATAGAGTTGTCGTCGAGAATTTCCAGTTGTGTACCGTGTTCAGCGGAAACGGATGCAGGAGTGATTATATCCCATTTTAAGGTGGCAAAGGTGTCGCGGAGCTCTTCTTCCCATGCGAGTTGTAAGGTGTCAAGACGCTCATCGGGTCCGAGGATGGATAATTTTAAAGTATCGATTTTGGTTTGCAAGGCAGCCTTGGCTTTATCGTCCTCTGGAGAGGGCACTTGGATGAAGGGTTTGTCATTGCCGCGTTCGTTGCCTTTTCCGTTTTCAGGAACGTTGTTGAAAAACGAATAGAATTGGAAGAATTCTTTTTGGGTGATGGGGTCGAATTTATGGGTGTGGCAGCGCGCGCAGGCCATGGTGAGCCCCATGAAGGTAGTGCTGGTAGTGCTCACGCGGTCGACTACGTATTCTACGGCGTATTCTTCGGGGATGATACCGCCTTCACCGTTAATACGGTGATTACGGTTAAATCCGGTGGCGATTTTTTGGGAAAGGGTAGAGCCGGGAAGCAAGTCACCTGCGAGTTGCTCGATAGTAAATTGATCATACGGCATGTTGGAGTTAAACGCGTTTATTACCCAGTCGCGCCATGGGTACATGGTACGCTTGGTGTCGCGTTGGTACCCATTGGTGTCTGAATAGCGTGCGGCATCGAGCCAAGGAAACGCCATGCGTTCGCCGTAATGCGGGGAGTCTAAGAGACGGTCCACCAAAGTCTCATAGGCTGTGTCGCTGGTGTCGGCCAGAAATGCATCCACTTCGGTCGGGGTTGGTGGAAGGCCAGTGAGGTCAAGACTAAGTCGACGGATGAGGGTATTCTTAGGAGCACGTTTATTGGGGTGTAGGTTTTCTTTTTCAAGTTTACTGAGAACGAAGTAATCGATTTCGTTGTTGGCCCATGTTGAATCTGAAACATTGGGAAGGGCAGGTTTCGTTGGAGGGATAAAAGCCCAGTGTCCTTGCCATTGAGCCCCTTCGGCGATCCAGCGTTTGATAAGGGCAATGTCGTCATCGGTTAACTGCAATGGCGATTCGGCAGGGGGCATGCGATCATCAAGGTCTTCAGTCGTGATGCGGTGGAAGAACTCACTGGACCCAGGGTTTCCTGGATCGATGACAGCTTTCCCGTTACTGGTTTTGGCCAGGAATCCTTCTTCAAGATCGAAGCGCAATTCTTTTTTACGGGTTTTATCGTCAGGCCCGTGGCAAGCAAAACATTTATCCGATATGATCGGGCGAATATCACGGTTATAGTCTAAGGGTTCTTCAGCCATGGCAGGGGTGAGTGAGGCGGCCATGGGGAGGCAAAGCCCTATCGCTACAGAAAGTAGCGTGTGTGGTGTGTTAAAAATCTTCACTTCGTGCAGCTCCTGGAGATAATAATCAATAATGACGTGCTTATTAGTTTACATGCTAACTCTTGCTGGGATCAATTTTGAATCGATATTTTAAGGGTGTAAAGTATAAAAATACGCAAAGTGAAACGTATTTGGTGGGGAATGTATTAAAGTGTTAGTGAATGAGACTCGAAAATATGCATAATGAGGATATTATGACGGACGAACAGAACAGAGCTGATGGGATTGTGCGTGAATTACGCACCATTAGCCGCTTGATGGATACATCATTCGGGATTCCTTTTACCAAATGGAAATTCGGAATGGATTCGCTGATCGGCTTACTGCCGGTGGGGGGCGATGTCGCCGGGATGGCGATTTCCTTATATGTGATTGTGCGCGCACAGCAATTGGGTGTATCGGGTAAAGTCATCGCGAAAATGTTAGGCAATGTGGTGGTTGATACGGCTTTAGGTTCTGTTCCAGTGGCAGGGGATATTTTTGATGTTTATTTCAAAGCAAACCAGCGCAATGTACAGTTGCTGTTGGAAGAATTCCCCGAGTTAAATAAAGATATACAACCAGTAACAGAAATTGAAGACGATGATAGAAGTGAATGAACACATAACGATCCCTGAAGAAGATGTTGAAGAGCATTTTATTCGATGTTCTGGCCCAGGTGGTCAGCATGTAAATAAATCCTCTACAGGAGTACAGTTACGCTTTGATGTGGAAGCGAGTACTGTGATTCCGGGTTTTGCAAAGGCGAAACTAAAGCGTATCGCAGGGTCTCGATTGACGAGCGATGGGGAAGTGGTGATCAGTGCAACGAATCGTCGCAGTCAGAAAGCCAACCGTGAAGAAGCACAGGAGCGCTTAGCGGAATTGGTGCGCAAAGCATTGGTGGTGGATAAGCCGCGGCGAAAATCTAGACCGAGTTATGCTGCGAAAGCTCGAAGGCTTGAAGGCAAGCAACGACGCAGTGAAACCAAAAAGAATCGCAAATCAGTGCGAAAAGAAGATTATTAAGCAAGGATGTCGCGCACGATATTTCCGTGTACGTCAGTGAGACGGAAGTCTCGGCCTGCGTAGCGATACGTAAACTGTTCGTGATCAAAACCCAGTAAGTGCAACATGGTGGCGTGTAAATCATGTACATGTACGCGATTTTCGACTGCTTGGTAGCCAAATTCATCCGTTGCACCGTGAATGTGTCCGCCTTTAACTCCGCCACCTGCCATCCAGGAAGTGAAACCATAATGGTTGTGATCGCGTCCGTTGATTTTACCCGCATTGGATCCAGGTTTGGGCAATTCGACTGTAGGGGTTCGCCCGAATTCTCCGGTACACAAAACCAAGGTGTCTTCAAGCATTCCGCGTTGTTTAAGATCGGTTAATAATGCTGCGATACCTTGATCACATTCGCCGGCCAATTTCCGATGACGGTCCTCGATATCGTCGTGACTATCCCAGGGTTGACCTGCACCGTGCCAAGCTTGGATAAATCGAACACCCCGTTCCAATAGA
>CALLLL010000209.1 GCA_938082445.1 uncultured bacterium | reverse complement strand
AGGGCGTATCCACCAGACATCGTAAATGCCTTTGTACATGATGAAGCGTATGGGGCGATCGGTACTGGCGAGTACGACGAGTGCATCAAGAAATGATACATGGTTGGCGATGAGTAAGGCGCCTCCTTTTTCGGGTACGTTTTCGGGGCCTATGATGCGTAGCCGGTAGATGGTATTGGCGAAAAACCAGAGGACGGAGCGTACGAGGAATACGGGGAGTAGGAAGCAGATATAGAGGGCCACGAGTAGGGTGAGTACTGCGGCAGCGATGAAAATTTTTGCTGGGTTGATGCCCATTTCTGACATGATCAACATGATGGAGCTTCCGGCAAACATTCCGATAAAGGTGAGCATGTTGGTGGTGGCCATGATGACGCCACGAATTCGGCTTGGACTGCGTTGTTGGATGGTTGCTGCCAGGGGGACGTTAAACATTCCACTAAAGAACCCGAGTCCTGCAAGGATGACGAGGGATAATTTAAAGCTGAGGTTGGGGATTCCGAGGAGTCCACAGAATAGGGCCATACCGAGTGCACCGAGGGGAATGAGGCCGACTTCTATTTTGCCGCGTGAGATGTAGCCTGTGACTACGGCACCTAAGGCGATGCCGAGTGATATGACTGCGAGCATGATGCTGATTTGGCCTTCATCGAGACCTAAGGTGACTTTTCCGTAGGTGGGGATGTTGGCTAGGTGAATGGCACCTGCAAACCAGAAGAATACATAGGCGAGTACGGAGAGCCAGAGCCAGCGGTCAGCGCTGTAGGCTTTAAATGATTGCCCCATACCGGCCCAAGGATTGATGGGGAGGGTGCGGCTTGGATCGGCTGCTGGTGGTTTGAATATTGATTTCGATGTCACCCATCCGATGATGGCGAGAATAATGAGTAGGAATGAAACGTAGTGTACGCTGTCGGATTTGTCTAGGTAGGCGAAGATGGGGCCTGATGCCCCAACACCTGCAATGATGGCGACCATGGTCATCATTTGCATGATACCATTCCCCCAGGATAGGCGTGATTCGGGGAGTGCTTCGGGGAGGATGCCGTATTTTCCTGGACCGAACATGGCGCTTTGTGTGGCCATTAAAAAGAATACGACCCAGAGGAAGGTGGGGTTTCCATTTATGATGGCAATGAAGCCAGCGGTCATCACTCCAATTTCTATGAGCTTGGTCCATTCAAGAATTTTTTGTTTGCTTACGCGGTCGGCGAGTGCACCGAAGAAGCCGGGAAAGATGATGAAGGGGATGGCAAAAATCATGCCTGCATAGGAGGGAATTTTTGCGATGGTTTCGGTGTCGTTTTCGGGAACGGATTTCCAGAGTAAAAAAACGAGCACCCATTTGAAGAGGTTGTCTGAGAAGGCGCCTTGAAAGAGTGTGGCGGTGAGTGACCAATACCCTTTTTGATAATTCGATTTATCGTATGCGGTATCTGACATTCGGGATATTCTCCTGAAATAGTATGGCTTTTAAATAACTTGGGATTTACTTGGTTGAAGGGGCTTGTGTTTCAACACGGCTGCGAATTTGCTCGAGGTGGGTGATGAGCTGTTGACAATCGTCCATATTGAGATCGGTGAGAACGTGATAGATTTCTTCTCGGTAGACGGGCTCGGCTTTTACGATGAGTGCATGGCCTTCATCAGTGAGCACGACATGGTGTATACGTCGATTGTTGGGAACATCGACTCGTTTGACTAAGTTTTTTGATTCGAGTTTGTCTAAGACGGAGGTGATGCTGGCTCTTGTAACAACGAGTCGTTTGCCGAGTTCGGCTTGGGTAATATTTTCGGTGGCAAATTTTAGCGCAAAGAGAACATTGAATTGGGCTTCGGTTAGATCAAACTGTCTGAACAATTGGGCTGCTTTAGATGCAAATTGGTTGGCAGTTCGTACGATATTTAAGACCGCTTCGTGCCGAATGTCTTTGAATGGTGCTTGTAAGCCTAATTCTGTTTGTAAACTCATAAGGACTTCTCCTGTTGTTCTCTTTGTTAGTGTTCTAATTAAACCACGGAAGATTGTTAGAAGTCAAGCAAAAAGATTTATCTCTTCGAAAGTTTATTCGTATTAATTAAAATGGTAGGCTATGATTATTGACTTGAGCATCCATAATTAGGGCTATTATGAGTACTACCCATACAAAATTATCGACTGTGGCTATGAGCGCGAGCTTATTGGTGGCTGTATTGATGCTGATAGGGAAGTTTTGGGCTTTTTATGTCACGGGCAGTACGGCTATTCTCTCGGATGCGGCTGAATCGGTTATTCATATCATTGCTACGGGCTTGGCGGCGTTTAGTTTGTGGTATGCGGCTATTCCTGCGGATGGCAATCATCCGTATGGACATGGGAAAATTGCTTATTTTTCTGCTGGTTTTGAGGGTGCTTTGATACTTGTGGCGGGAATAACAGTGATTACTTTGGGGGTTAAGGGGCTTGTTTATGGGGTGGAATTGAGGCAATTGGATATCGGATTGGCGATTACGGCTGTTTTGGCTTTGGTTAATCTAATTCTTGGGGCTTTCTTAATTTATGCGGGTAAAAAGTCTAATCAATTGATATTGATTGCCAATGGTAATCATGTGCTTACGGATATGTGGACGAGTGGTGGTGTGGTTGTTGGTGTGGGGTTAGTGTATTTAACGGGTATTACGTGGCTTGATCCATTGATGGCGGTCGTTGTGGGAACCAATATCTTGATTAGTGCTTTATTTTTAATGCGGCGTGCTGTTAAAGGGTTGTTGGATGAGGCGGATGCTGCTCATACAGATTCATTATTGGAGTGTTTAACTAAAGCTGTTGATCAAGAAACGATTAAGGGTTTTCATCAATTACGGCATCGTGCGACCGATTCGGTTATGTGGATTGAGGTACACTTTTTGTTGCCTGATGAGATGAATAATGCTGAAGCGCATGAAAAGGCCACTTTGGTTGAAAACGACATTAAGGCTCTTTTCAAAGACTACATAGTGCAGATTACTTCGCATATCGAACCCGAGTCTCATGACCACGCGCACCCCGGTGGACATGATGGAGTGCAAGCACCATTTGAGGGGTAGGTAAACTGTAATCGACAAAATGAATTGTGGAATTTAAGAAAAAAGGGAATTTAAGAAAAAAGCGAGAAAAAAGTTTGTGATTTTTTCGCATTCAGGGTACAATATGTCTATTAATATTCATCAAATTTCCTGTTCTAGGGAGGAGTTATTGTATGCCAACATATTCGTATGCGGCGCGTGCGCCTAATGGTAAGGTTCAAAAAGGTAAGCTGGATGCTAATAGCCGCTCTGAACTTAAGGAAAAACTAAAGAGTCGTGGTCTAACTTTGGATCCTGCTTCAATAAAGGAATCCGGAGCGAGCAATATTAAGAAGCTTACGGGTCAGAAGGTAAAATCCAAGGAATTATTGATTTTCACACGTCAGTTGGCAGTAATGGTGAATGCGGGTCTTCCTTTGCTTCAATCCCTGGATATTTTGGCTGAACAGGCTGAAACAGAGCATTTTTCTCACGTTATAGCCGATATAGCGACTAATGTTGAGGGTGGTGAAACTTTCTCTGATGCTCTATTGGCTTATCCTCGTGTATTTCCTGAGTTGTATGTGAGTATGGTTCGTTCTGGTGAAGCCAGTGGTGAATTGGATGGTGTTTTGATTCAGTTGGCTGATTTCCTTGAAGCCTCAGCGGAGTTGAGACGCCGAGTTAAGGGTGCAATGACGTATCCTGTGGCGGCATTTTCAATTATCTTGCTTATTTCGGCTGGGCTGATCGTTTTTGTTGTTCCTCAGTTTGAAAAAATATTCTCTGAAATGGGTGCGTCGTTGCCGGCTCCAACAATGCTTCTTATCGCAGTCAGTAATTGGTTGCGTAGTTGGAAAATCTTGATTCTTGTGGGGATTGGAGTTGCATCGGTCATTGGTTATCGGGTCTATAATTCTACGGAAAATGGGCGCTTTAATATTGACTCGATGAAGTTACGGTTACCCATATTTGGTATGTTGATGCGTAAGGTGGCTACTTCTCGTTTTACGGGAACGTTGGCGACTTTAACGCGTAGTGGTGTTCCTATTTTGCAGGCGCTTGAAATTGTGGAGTCGACAGCGGGTAACCGTGTGTTTGCTAAGGCTGTTCGTGATTCAGCAGAGGGTGTCCGAAATGGTGAATCGTTAGCGGATCCTTTGGCTCGTAGTGGTGAATTCCCTCCTATGGTAACTCGTATGATTGCTGTTGGTGAGAAAACGGGTGCATTGGAACCTATGCTGTTTAAAATTGCGGAGTTTTATGATTTAGAGGTAAAAGCTATGGTTGATAGCTTGACGAGTTTACTTGAGCCTATCTTGATTGTAGCCATGGGTATTGTTGTGGGTGGTATTATTATCGCCTTGTTTATGCCTATCATGAACCTTTCAACTATTATTTAATAGGGATTGTTTGGACAAAGTCTACGTTTAATAGTGCTATATAGTTAACACGCGATATTATTGATTAATATCGGGTGTTTTTTTGTGTAAAAGGGCTAAAGTATTATTAAGGTTTTGCCGATAAGTTGTATACAGGGATGGATGCATTGCCTTCTTTTCTTGCGTAAGTTGTTTTTTTTCGATAGTTATAGCGAAAAGGATTTTGCGATGTCAGGTGGTTTTAGCGCAGGTGGACTTATTACGGGAATCGATACGAATTCGATTGTCTCTCAGCTTATGCAGCTGGAGCGGCAACCGATTTTTCGTATGGAAGATC
>CALLLL010000208.1 GCA_938082445.1 uncultured bacterium | reverse complement strand
GGAGTATGTACTGCCGGATATTTATGCACCTGAACCCAATCAAACAACAACGGGCTTTGGTTGGTGGGATTCAGTAATTTTATTTGTCGCGCTGTCGTTGACTACCTGGTTTGTTTTTAAATCGCGTTCGCGTCGTGCCTTGTTTATTATGAGTATATTCTCGTTGGGCTTTTTTGGCTTCTACCGGAATGGATGTATATGCCCAGTGGGTTCAACACAAAACGTTATGGCGGCGGTCTTTTTGCCGGATGTTGGGGTATCAGCTATTGTTGTTTCGTTTTTTGTTCTGCCGTTATTGTTTTCCCTATTTTTTGGTCGTGTCTTTTGCGCATCGGTCTGTCCATTAGGTGCTATCCAGGAGCTGGTCGCGATTGCTCCGATTCGTATTTCGCCCGCACTCGAACGCGTGCTTGGCTTAGGACGTTATATTTATTTGGGCTTAGCCACCTTGGGTGTAGCTACCGGAGCGGGTTTCTTGGTATGTCGCTATGATCCATTTGTAGGGTTGTATCGTATGGGCCATAGCTACAATATGCTTTTGGCCGGTGCAGCAATATTAACCTTGGGTATTTTTGTGGCTCGTCCGTATTGTCGTTTCTTATGTCCTTATGGTGTGCTGTTGGGATGGATGTCGTATTTCTCAAAATTCCATTTGGATATACCGCCTTCTCCATGTGTATCATGCCGTTTATGTGAGGACTCGTGTCCGTATAATGCGATTGATATGCCCACCCCTCAGCATTTGGTGGATAAACCTGCGGTAGGGATTCGACGTTTGCGTTTGACTTTATTGGCCACTCCATTTTTAATCTTAGCGGGTGCAGCGGTCGGCTATATGATGTACGAGCCGTTGTCTCGTATGCACCCTTCAGTTGGCTTGAGTGAGCGCATTGCGCAGGAAGATGCACTGATTGCTCAAGGCGCAACGGTTACTGGCGTGTTGGATACGGATACTTTCCGTACAAGCAATGTCACCACTGCAGAATTGCATGCTGAAGCGAATGCGGTACGTGAGAATTTCAAAACGGGTGGCGCTTGGTTTGGTGCGTTTATTATGTTGATTGTTAGCCTTAAATTGGTGGGCTTATGTATTGTTAAGAAGCGTGAAATTTTCACGCCTCATAAAGAGTCTTGTTATAGTTGTGGTCGGTGTTATCCTTACTGTCCAGTAGAAGAAGAACCCGAAACAGGCACGCAGGTCGCTTAGTGTCCTTGTTTTCATAAACGAATTTCAGGAAGTTGTATGCTCGAAAAGAAAGAATTTGAAAAGAACGAATTTATGTATCGCGTTTCCACGATCCTCACTATTGTATCGGGGATTTTTTCATTTATCGTTTTCGTATTGTTGGTGATTAATTATTTGCAGATCCGTCAGGCGGATCCGGTGGATAATACTATGCTCACTGAGATGCGTATTGAATATGCGGCTCTTCCTAAAGAAGATGCTGAGTTGGCTAAACGAATCCAAGATTTAGATTTACTGACTCGGAAAGCATATTTTACCACTCAAAATCATTTACGCATTGGCGCCATTTTATTGCTCTTGGGTGTGTCTGTATTCATGATTGCTTTCAAGAATATGACACGTTGGAAACCAAACTTACCTGAATTGGCTGAGGTGCCGACTGCTGAGAAAGAATTCTTGGCTTTGGCCGAAGCGCGTAATTTAATTAGCTGGGGGGCAGTGATCTTGCTGGGGGCCGGTATGATGGCTTCCTATTTTACCGAAAGTCATTTGGTTACTAAGGTTGATGGCGCACAGACTGTTGGTGGTGCCGATGGTACGGTGGTCGATGAAGCCGTTGATATTGTGAAGAAGGAGTTTCCTAAGTGGGATGCTGTACAAGAGCAGTGGCCTAGTTTTCGTGGTCCTGGTGCCTATGGTGTAGCTAAATTTGAGAGCGCTCCGACCAGTTGGGATATGGAGGCTGGCACGAATATAAAATGGAAAGTCGAGATCCCTAAATGGGGTACTAATTCTCCTGTTATCTGGGGGAACCGCTTGTTCATTAGTGGCGCGGATGACGAACATCGTGAGATTTATTGTTACGATACAGAAACGGGAGATTTGGTGTGGACCCGCGTGTTAACTCCATTTCCAGGTACACCTGCTGAACCGCTTGAAGTGAATGAGGAAACAGGTCATGCTGCATCGACCTTGGCTGTGCATGGTGATCAGGTGTTTGCCATATTTGCGAATGCCGATATTGCCTCGTATGACTTTGATGGTAATTTAATTTGGGGACGAAATTTAGGGCTTCCTGATAATCATTATGGACACTCGTCTTCTTTATTGGCGTATGAAGGCAATATTTTTATTCAGATGGACCAGAATTCTGAAGCGAAGGTAATTGCAATTGATGCTGCTACGGGCGCAGAAGTTTGGGCTACACCGCGAGACGAGATTTCTTGGGCATCGCCGATTATTGCACCGACGGAGTTTGGTCCTCAGTTAATTTTGGCTTCTGAAATGCATGTGCGCGCTTATGATCCGGCCGATGGTGCAGAATTGTGGGCGCTTGAGTGTTTAGGCGGTGAGGTTGCTCCTTCGCCTGCGTATAGCAATGGAATGGTGTTTGTTGCCAATGAGTATGCCATGGCGAATGGTATCCAGATTACGGCTGCTGACGCGGTAGAGTTAAAATGGGAATACGATGATTTATTGCCTGAAGTATCCAGTCCTTTGGGTGATGGTGAACGTTTTTATTTTGCCACGAGTATTGGCGAATTGGTCTGCTTGGATGCTGCTTCGGGTGAGGAATTATGGCTCGAAGAATTAAGTGATGGTTTTTATTCGTCGCCTGTGCTGGTTGGCGATAAGATTTACCTCTTGGATATGGAAGGCACGATGCATATCATGAGGGCAAGCGCAACGGCAGAAGTTATTGCCAGTGTATCGTTGGGTGAGGAAGAGACATTTGCGACTCCGGCGTTTATGGATAAACGAATTTATATACGTACCAATGAACATTTGATTTGTATTGAAGGTGATAGCTGATGTCTGAGCAACTTGACATGGTGGAATACGAAATTAGCGATATTGATGCTATTGTTGAAGAATGCGGAAAGGGCCCAGAGGCGGTCATCCCAATTCTTCAGGCCATTCAGCATAAGTATCGGTATTTGCCTAGTGCTGCTCTGGAGCGGGTGTGTGAAGTAAGTGAGATTCAACCGGCTTCCATTGAGGGTGTGGCAACGTTTTATACACAGTTTCGACGTGATCCTGTAGGGGAACATGTACTGAGTTTATGTGATGGTACCGCATGCCACGTGAAAGGCTCTGAGGACATATTGGAAGCCTTGAATGAAGAGATTGGTATTGCGGCTGGTGAAGATACCGATGAAGCCCGGAAGTATACTATTCAAAAAGTAGCTTGTCTGGGTTGTTGTTCGTTGGCGCCTGCGATGAAATTGGATGATATTACCTATGCCAATGTAAAGGTGGACGGTGTAGACGATGTATTGGAAGATTTTACTAAACGGGCTGCTGAAGGCGATGAAGTAGAAGTTTTTGAAGAGCGAAAAGTAAAACACAATGGAGCTGAAATCCGCATAGGGTTGGATTCGTGTTGTGTTGCCAGTGGAACGGATCGTATCGAACGCCAAATTGAGAAATCCTTGCGCGAGTTGGATTCTGATGTGCCGGTGAAACATGTAAGTTGTGTGCATATGTGCCATCAGGTTCCTGTGATTGAAATTTTAGAAGATGGCAAGCCTGCCACGATGTATGCGCATGTTCAGGAAGAGGATGTTTCTGAAATTATCACGCGTCATTTTAAAGCGAAAAATCCCTTAGCCATGTTACGTGCTACTGCAATGAAGTGGACGGAGCAGTTGTATGGTGACTTGGATAAAGACACTTTAGTGGACCGCCATGGTCCCGATGTGCGTGACAAGCCTATTGAGACTTCGACCTTTTTGAGTAAGCAGGTGCATATTGCGACTGAAGGTCGAGGAGATATTGATCCGGCGAGTCTGGATGAGTATTTACGCAGTGGTGGCTTCAT
>CALLLL010000207.1 GCA_938082445.1 uncultured bacterium | reverse complement strand
GATCAAAGGTATCGCGGGTCACAACATGCCATTGGCCACAATTGGTGTATTCCTCCTGTGGTTGGGTTGGTTCGGATTCAATGGCGGTTCTGTATTGAGTGCTGATCCTGATTTGGTATCACTTGTATTTGTAACAACCGCTCTTGCAGCAGCAGCTGGTGTAGTTGGTGCGATGTGTACTAGCTGGATGGTTCAAAAGAAACCTGATTTGTCTATGATTCTGAACGGTTCATTGGCTGGTTTGGTGGGTATTACAGCCGGTGCTGATTCTGTATCTGTAATGTCCGCTATCATCATTGGTTTGATTGCTGGTGTATTGGTTGTTGTCTCTGTACTTGCGATTGATAAAGCTAAACTGGATGACCCTGTAGGGGCTATTTCAGTACACTTGGTCTGCGGTATCTGGGGAACGCTTGCTGTCGGTATCTTTGGTGACTTCAGCTTTGTAACACAATTGATTGGTGTAGTTGCTTACGGTGCGGTAGCCTTCCCTGCGGCATTCATCCTCTTCTTCGTGGTCGACAAAGTAGTCGGTATCCGCGTAAGTGAAAAAGAAGAAATCGGTGGACTGGATGTGGGCGAACACGGTATGGAAGCGTACAACGGTTTCCAAATCTTCACTACAGACTAAATACAATTGGTATCAACTACTCACTCGCTAGCGCGAGTTTGATTATAAGGAGTTAGCACAATGAAATTAGTAATTGCATACATTCAGCCAGAGCGTTTGACCGCAGTCAAACAGTCTCTCTTCGAAGCTGAAGTAACAAAAATGTCAGTAACCAACGTATTGGGCTGTGGTGCTCAAGGCGGGTTCCATGAGAACTATCGTGGTGCGGATATTGAAGTGAACTTGCTCAAAAAAGTTCGCATTGAAATCGGTATCAATGAAGAATATTTACAAACGACGATTGACGCAATCATTAAAGGCGCAAAGACAGGCACTATTGGTGACGGGAAGATCTTCGTAATGGATTTGGCTGAGTGCATTCGCATTCGGACCGGAGAACTTGGAAAGGAAGCGATTGGGTAACCAGTCGATTCCCTCTCCGTCCAAGGGTAGTGCGTGATTTGTTTACCCCGGATCACGCACTACCTAATCGGACGAAGTATAAGTATACAAAATCGTAGTATTGGGACTCTATTCGTTTAAGGATAGAGTCCTTTTTTTGTCCAGCCACCTGTGGCAGTAAGAGAATAGAGGGTGCGGGCGTGGAGGCGGTGCTCACGGCCGAGCCAGAATTCGATGGTACTGGGGGCAACGCGGTATCCGTTCCAATGCTCAGGACGGGGAACCTCTTGACCCGCAAATTTTTCGTCTAAATCGACGTAGCGTTGAAAGAGGGTGTCTTCATTGTCGAGCTCTTCGGATTGCAGGGATGCCCAAGCGCCGATTTGGCTTTCACGGGCCCGTGAAGCGAAGTAGGCATCCGATTCTTCGGGGGTGATCATGGAGGCTGTTCCGTTGATGCGGATTTGTTTGTAGATGGTTTCCCAAAAGAAGCACAGCGCAATTTTATGTGAGTTACGAATCTGAGCGGCTTTATGACTATTGGAGTTGGTGAAAAAGGTAAATCCATTGTCTTCGATATTCTTTAACAGAAGGATGCGTGAATGCGGTTGCCCTTGTTCATCTACGGTGGATACGGTCATGGCGGTGTGGTCCATCGTATTGGGGCAGGCTTCGGCTTCGGCATACCATTGTTTAAAGAGGGTGTAGGGGTTATCGATATCGGGAATGGGGTCGATGTCCATGGGAGTGGAATCCTTTTGTAGGGGCCTGTTTTGATTCGGCGGATATGATGCTTGAAATGAGTGTGGGATTGCAAGCTTTTGGAGTATTTTGTCCATCATTTTAATACTTCAAATAAAGGGTTTTCTTTTGAGTGTCGGAAGGGGTACCATAGGTATTCGTTGTTATTTAAGTAGTCATTTTAAGAAATAGTAGGGAGTTAACTTGTCATGAAACGTCGTGAATTTTTATATACCATGGGTGCAGCGGCGACTGCAGGATCATTGGCTGCCCCATCGGCTTCAGCACAAAATAGTACCATGAAATATGCACATCAAAACGGTACGAGCCCTTTTCCATTGGCGCTCAATACAAGCACAATTCGTCCATCGAGTTTGGTGGATAAGATTGATGCAGCGGGTGCAGCGGGCTATGACTGCATGGAATTGTGGATGGATGACTTAGAGAAGCATGTGGCCGATGGTGGAAAGATGGAAGATATTCGTAAACGCATCGAAGATCAGGGCATGTATGTGATTGATGTAATCGGTCTTTGGGGATGTATGCCTTCGGATGAAGCTGAGTTTCAAAAGATGATGAGTACGAATAAGAAGCGCATGGAAATTGCTGAGCGTGTGGGCTCGAAACATATTGCGGTGTTGCCGTTGCCGCAGCGTGAGAATTTTGATGTTAAGCAGGCTACCGAACGTTATCGCCATATTTTGGATGTAGGGCTCAATGAAATTGGAATTCATCCGGCGATGGAATATGTGAGTGTTTTTAAAGACTTTAATTTGATGGGCCAGTGCATGCAGGTGGTGCTGGATTGTGATCACCCTCAGGCGTGTATGGTGTCGGACACTTTCCATTTACAAAATGGCGGTTCAGGATTCAATGGCTTGAAGTTTCTACAGGGCGATGTTCATGCAGTCTTCCATTGGAACGATGTTGCAGAGCGCCGTGGACCTAAAGAAATGAGCGATGGCGATCGGATTTTCCCTGGCGATGGAGTGTTGCCCTTGGAAAAAGTGATACGTGATTTACACGGGAATGGTTATACCGGTCCGTTGTCCTTGGAGTTGTTTAACAAAGAACATTACACAATGGATCCGAAAGTAGTAGCGCAACAGGGTATTGATAAAATGCGTGCACAAATTAAGCGGGCGTTGGCATAGCGAATTCATAGAATTGAAATAACAAAGGGCTGGAATTCAGAGGATGAATTCCAGCCCTTTTTGTGTAAACCGATATTCTTATACGAATGAGCAGATGTATTCGGCTGTGCCTTCGTCAACGGCGATTTCAAAATTGGCATTGGCAGGAACATTGAATGTGCTGTCGGCTTCGAAGGTTTCCCAGTCGTCAGCACCGGGGAGCTTGGCGCGGCATGTGCCTGCGTGTATCTCCATAATTTCAGCGGCAGCGGTATCAAAATTGTAGCTGCCGGGGAATATGAGGCCCATGGTTTTTTTGGAACCGTCTTGGAACTCGATGGAGTGGCTGATGACTTTTCCATCAAAGTAGATGTTGGCTTTGGCGTTAACACTGATGTTTTCGAACTGGGTTTGCATTACTTCTTGTCTCCTTGGTGAGGGTGTTTATTTAGGGGTATAGTCGGGACACTGGGTGGCATTGGGGCGCGCCCGGTGTGTGCAAGTGGAGGGATGCTCCAACTGACAATTGTCGCATAAAAACTCGGTGGGACATCGAAAGCGAATCCACCACGCTTTTAGTGAATCAATCATTTTCATGTAATGAATCCTTATTTGGCTTGAGCGTTTTTGCCGTATTGACTACGGTATTGGCTCGGGCTCAATTGTGCATGGGCTCTGAATAGTTTAGCAAAATTGGCGGAGTCTTGGATACCAATTCGTTGGGCGACTTGACCAATAGTGAGTTTGGTGGTGCGGAAGAGTTTCTTGGCGTGCTCGATTTTCATTTGGCCGACGTATTGGGAAAAGGAAAGTGCGAAGGTGCGTTGCAGACGTTTGGTGATTGTTGTGGGGTTTTCATCAAGAATTTGGGCAACTTCATTGAGTGTGATGCCGTCTTTGAAATGTTTGGAGATGAGTTTGTTCAGGGGAACAAAGTCGTATTTGGTGTCGGTCGATTTTTTCCGATTGGCTTGGACTTGTCTGCGAATGGGGGTGAGGACTTTTATAGCGGCTTTGGATAAATCATCGACGGCATCGAGGGCTTGGACAGCTTCTTGAAAGGCCGGAAATTTAGCCCAACATAATTGTGTATTGGTGTCGGCTTGTTCGGCCCATTCAAGTACGGTAGCCACTACGGCGATGGTACGTGCGCGCAGGACTTGGATGCGGGTGCGTTTACGGCTTTGATGGGTATCAATTTGACTGTAGATCATCATGCGGGCTTGTTTGGCGTCGCCTCCGATGAGGGCGGCCACGATCGCTCCGGCATCGTATTGTGCTGGTAATGGAGTGTCGTTCAATCGCTTGTTGTAGGTTGATGGTGCTGAGTTTTCGTGATCGAGTGGTGAGCTTTCATTTGTGGGCTCCGATTGTAGGGCATACTGTTGAGTGAGTGTTTCGCAGAGCCATTGAGCGATGTCGGGGACTGTTTGGGCCGGGGATTGAGGAATATCGTCGAGGCTAAAAGGGAGGGTGTCTATAGAAGTGTTCTCTAATTTTTCAAGGGCTTCCAAGGCATCGAGTGTAAGTGAGTCAGGGGCTTCGCTGGGGCAAAAAGGGCCGAAGTGCATGGCATGTAAAGCGTCCTTAGTATTGAGCGCGGGCATGGCTACGCATGAAAACCCCATGTGGCATAAATACGGTACAGCCTTCTTGCGTTTTAATGCTGAGGTAGCTGCTTTTTCGCGGGATTTGCGGCAGGCTTGTGCGCCCCATGCAAGGTTACCAACGTAGGTGCAAGCCGCACAGGCATGACCACATCCTGTAAGGGCTTGTTGTTCGGCTGGATTCGCATTGATGTGGTATTCGAAGATGGAGACATTGGTACCGGCGATCGAAGCGGCGCGTTGCACTGAGTCTTGCGCGGAGTCGGAGTCGAGGTACGCGTCGTGGCTCATAGGCTTAGGTCGGACTGGCTTCGAGGGCCTGGGGTTGAATGGTATACATCGGGCTGGGGCGTTCTTGATCGGCGATGAGCAATTGAGCGGGATGATCTTTGAGAACTTGTTGGGCCATGCGTCGAACGAGATCTTCGGAGTTGTTTTCTTGGCTTACGTGAACGGCGACGACCCATTGCAAATTTTCGTGTATGAGTTCGGCGAGTAATGAATTCATGTCCGCATTGGAAAGGTGGCCTTGATTGCTGCGAATGCGTTGGATGATGGCAGGAGGGTAAGGCGAGTTGCGAATCATGAGTGGACAGTAATTGGATTCGAGTACGAGGGCATGGCAGCCTTCGAGACGCTCACGGACCAAGTGAGTCGCTTTTCCTAAATCGGTGGCGAGGCCGAGACGACAGCCTTGGGTTTCCACGACAAAACTGACGGGATCCATGGCGTCGTGACTGATGCGGAAGCTGGTGATTTTGAAGGGACCGATAAATAGGGTTTCTCCGGAATCGAAATGTTCGATGGGATCGATTTTACCGATGCGCGGGTGTAAGGCTTTGAAGGTGGGGCGGGTGATATAGGTGGGGACCGATTGCTTACGCGACAAAACCCCAACGCCATTGACGTGGTCCCCGTGTTCATGTGTCACTAAAACACCGATGAGATTATCGAGGGATTCACCGATTTCGGTGGCACGGGATAGAAGTTCTTTATAGCTTAATCCGTTGTCGATCAGGATTTTATGGTCCCCTGAATCGATTAATATGGCATTGCCGGCGCTGCCACTACTCAATAAGCTAAAACGAAGCACAGTGTTCCCCCTTTAATTAGTCCTGTAGCTGTTTTCGGCAAGTATAGCAGTCTGTGGCGGGGCATTCAATCGCATGTTTGGACGGTATTCAATTGACAGCTAGGGGACGCATGAGTATAATGGCACATATCTTGCTATTAAACTAGTTCGGGGGAACACACTTATGATGAACATGGGACAAAAACTGGCGCAAACACAAAGCCAGCGACTCATGTTGACCCAAAAAATGCAGCAGGCGCTGCAGATTTTGCAGTTCAACGCCCAGGAACTGGACCTGCACGTGGAACAGGAACTGGAGGCTAACCCTACGCTTGAACGGGTGGTGGATGAGAGTGATTTCACCCAAACCCCTGAGCCCGAGGCGAAAACGGAGACGCACGACGACTCGGATTATGCCGATGTCGACTTTGAGTTGGACGATTATTCGAGCAAATACGATCAGCGTTTACGTGAAGGGCAAGATTTTTCCGTCAATCACGATATGGGCGAGCGTCGGGATTATTACCAAAACTCCATTACGAAAGAGGAATCGTTGCCGGTTAAGTTGATGACTCAATTGGAGTTATCTGTCGAAGACGACATTGATTTGGCCTTGGGCGAACGTATCATCGGGGAAATTGATGAGCGTGGGTATTTTGGCGGTAATTTGGAGACGATCTCGGGGGAATTGGGCTTACCGCTTAATTATGTGGAACGGGGTCTGTATCGTATTCAAGGATTTGAGCCCATTGGAGTAGGTGCGCGTGACGTAATCGAGTGCTTATTAATCCAAATT
>CALLLL010000206.1 GCA_938082445.1 uncultured bacterium | reverse complement strand
GATTTTTAGCGGACACCATTATCAATGGACGCCCTGGTACAGCAATGGCTTCATGGAAGCATCTCGATGCGCAAAGCGTGAGCGATTTAGTGGCGTACATGCGGACATGGCAAGCCGAAGCGCCTTCTTTAAAAGAAGTGCAACTGAGTCTTAAAAAATATACTCAAGAAGAAAATCGCTCATATGGGGAAGCGATTTACGCAGGTAAATGCGCCGGGTGTCATGGCAAAGAAGGAATCGGGGGGATTGGAGTTCGCTTAAATGGAGCAAACATCATTCCAGCTGTTACGGATGAATTCTTATATAAAACAATTACACAAGGTCGACCCTCTACGGCCATGCCCGCTTGGCCCCAACTCAATGCTGACCAAGTTGCTGGCATAATCACCTACCTGCGTTCTTGGCAAGATGAATCCAAGTTTTCTCTAGCCAAAGCACCGGTGCAAGGAAAATTGGGCGATGAGAAAAAGGGTCAGCAGCATTATGCAGCTGCATGTGCAAGCTGCCATGGGAATGTAGGCGAGGGCGGCGTTGGTCCCCGCCTGACCAACAAAGTATTTCTCGATACAGTTTCAGATGATGTGCTCTATGAATGGATCGCACATGGGCGTACCGATACCGCTATGATCGGATTCTTAAAGTCAGAGCAAGGTGTGGTGGAACTTAAGCCTGGGGAAATCATGGATGTAATAGCGTTTCTGCGTTTTCAAGGGACTCGCGAAACAGCTCCTCTGGTTCAAACAGGACTTGGCGATCCCGTTCTGGGTAAAACACTCTATACCGGTTCTTGTGCCAGTTGCCATGGTTATGAAGGTGAAGGAGCATCCGGCCCACAACTGCGTAACCCCACATTTTTGCGCAGTGCGTCCGATGGATTTTTACAAGCAACTATAGCTATGGGCCGCGACGGCACCGCTATGTTGCCCATGATTCATGGCTATCAAGGCGTTGGTCAGCTCGAACCTAAGAATGTTCACGATGTTATAGCCTACATGAGGCTTTGGCAAAAAGAAGATAAATGGGATGCGCACCGGCCCATCGCTGAGCAAAGCGAACGCGCTATTTCCAAGGGGAAAGAATACTTTGGTCAATTCTGTGCTGGCTGCCACGGACCTAACGGTAAAGGCATGATGGACGGCATGGAATATTTTGCGCCCGCACTCAATAACCCTGAATTTTTGGAAGCCGCCTCCGATGGCTTCCTGCAAGCCACCATCGCAAGAGGGCGTAGCAATACCCCCATGCGTCCATTCGCTGCAAATGGAGGAGGTATTGCTTCTCTGGATGCAGAGCAAATATTCGACGTTGTGTCATACATCCGAAGCTGGCAGGAACAGGACCTGCCGAAAGGGGATTAATTCTATGAAGAAAACATCAAAACCAATTATGGATCGTCGGGACTTTATGAAATGGTCAGGAGCTGTTGGTGCAGCTGCAGCCACTTTCCCGAACTTACCCGGTGAATTTGCCAGTGCGCAGGCCTTAGAGTCGGCCGGAGCAGGGGCTGCCCGTCGTACCTTGCAGTCGGCTTGTCCGTATTGTGGGGTAGGTTGCGGGACTCTGGTTAATGTTGAGGGCGACCGCATTGTGGGCATGATCCCCGATAAATTACACCCGACCAATTTAGGGGTGCAATGCATCAAGGGCTTGAGTGCGCACGAACCCATTTATAAAGACCGTATTGAACATGTGCTTGTACGCAAAGATATGTCTGACCCGATAACCGGTCATGTCTCCAAAACCAAAGGCAGCTTTGATGATGCAGACTTTCATAAAATGCCGTACGAAGAAGCCGAGCATATGGTGGCCGAAAAAACGGCTGAAGTTATTAAACACTTTGGCCCGAATACGGTTGGTTTAAGCGGCTCGGGTCAGCTCACCATGGAAACGCAGTGGATTGAAAATCTTTTGATGAAAGGAATTATTCAATCCAATTCCATCGAAGCCAATGCACGGATGTGTATGACCTCGGCAGTAACTGGATACTTTAAATCCTATGGTTCCGATGCGCCCCCCACCAGCTATGAAGATATTGATAGTGCCGATATGGTTACTTTCTGGGGACACAATGCGCGTGAATCACATCCCGTATTATTCTGGCGCGTTGCCGACCACAAAAAAGCAAAAGATATTCCCACATTGGTCTCTGACCCACGCCGTACCGGTACCGCTCAAGGCTTGAGCAGCATAAACCCGCGTAATTCTCACCATTTCCAAACACTAAATGGTGATATTTCGTACCTGAATGCGATTGCCCATGTGATACTGACAAAATATCCTGAAGCGGTGATGCCTGATGCCTGGTTGGATAAAAATACCACCGGATGGCGCGAATACAAAAAAGGAGTGCTTGAACGATATTCCCCGCAGCAAGTTATCAATCGTAATAAATTGCTCGACCGTGGTCGAATAACGGTCGAAGACGTTGAAGGCGTGGCCAAAGATTGGGCGGCGGCATCCATCAAAGGCCGTAAAACGGGTAAAGGTGGTGTGCTGACTTACTGGGGGATTGGATATAACCAACACCTCCATGGACAAAACAACACCGTTTCCATCATCAACCTCCACTTGCTTACAGGTAATGTTGGTCGTGAAGGGTGTGGTACTCACTCACAAACAGGCCAGCCCAATGCAATGAGTGAGCGTTTAATGGGAGGCCTAACTGGACGCCTTCCTTTCAATGAGCCCATAACCAATCAAAAATGGCAAGACTGGATCTGTGATAAGTGGCGTTTGCCTGAAGGACGTATGAACTTAACCGCGACCTTCAAAAATCCAATGGCTATTGGCATGATGGAGCGTGCATTGAATAACGATCTTCATGCTATGTTCTGGATGTATACAACACACATCCATATGCCTGATGTAACCAACTTGGTGCGGCCTGCCATGACGCGCATGTTTAACGTGGTGCAAGAAATCTATCGCCATGCGCCGAACGTTTTATATGCCGACGTAGTTTACCCAGCCATGACTTGGGGTGAATGGACCGGCGGTACGTATATACAATCCGAACGTCGTGTGTATGTATGTGATGGTGTAAGCGTTGCGCGCAATGAAAAAGGTGATGTGCTCACTGAAGCACTGCCCGATATGGATTTAGCCATTGATAAATCCAAGGCAATCGCAAATGCACTGGGACTTGATGGCGATAAAATCCTACCGTATAAGAAAACGATTACAAATAAATATGGGCAGGCGTTTTATAACCCTGAAGATGTTTTCGAGGATATCGTACTTGCGTCAAAAGGCTCCGATGCTGACCTCAGCGGTATGCTCGAGGTGCGTGACAAAGAAGGTACTGGGTTATACGATCAGCTGCGCCAATTACGTGGGGTTCAATGGCCAGCGCCAAGTGCCGATGTGGCCAAAGCAGGCGGAACCAAGCGTCGTTATATGCAACAAGAGGTATGGAACGAAGACGATAAGCCATATTCCAATTTCCGCCACAAAGATGGTAAAGCCCATGTTCATTTGTGTGAGCAAAACTACGGCGAAGATAACAAAAACATCAAAGAAGTCACCAAGGAGCTCTCTAAATACGGTATTAAAAAGGGTGAGGGGCCATGGCTTTATGAGAATCAGGACATCTTGGTAAAAGCGCGAGATTTGGCACTAACTCCTGAATTGCCTGACTTGGAATTCTATGACGATAAATCCAAATCACTTGAAGATGCAATTAGTGAAGATACCTATCCTTTATGGCTAGGCCTTGGGATTGTGTACGAACACTTCCATACAGCGAAAACCATTCGAGGGACTACGACACGCAAGCTCGTGCCTGAGCAATATGTTGAAATGCACGTAGAAGATGCCAAGCGTTTCGGTTTAAAAGATGGCGAACGTGTTCGCATTCGTACACGCCGTGACTCCTATGAAGCGCGTGTAAGCGTGGGAACGAATTCCATGGTACGACCAGCCCGGAACGAAGTGCCTGAAGGCTATATATTCAGTCCTTGGAATTTATCTGTCGCTGACAGTGCCGACCCAAAATATAATAAGTGGCTTGCCAATGCAGTTAGTCATCGTGCATGGGACCCTGTATCGGGCCAATGCGATTTTAAGAAATGTGCAGCTCGTATCGAACGAATCGTTTAAGGTTCGTCCAGGATAAGTACGACTGAGCACGCAACGTGAGAAGGTGCATGCGATGTCAACACACATTAAAAGACGGCGCTTCCTGAAACAGGTAGCCGCCTCAAGCATAGCGGTGGCCGGTGCTACGGCCGCCGGGAAATGGATGGGGGGGAGCGGAGAGGCTACGGCCTGTGTTCGCCCCCCCGGATCCCTTTCCGAAGAAGAGTTTCTCGCCACGTGCATTCGCTGTGGGCGTTGTGGTGATGCTTGCCCGAACCAATGCATCCAGCCATTTACTGAAGAAGTCGCGCTGACACATGCAGTGGAACCGGGTGCAGCCCAACGAAATACTCCGGTTATTTTCCCACGGCAACAAGCGTGCATGCTTTGCAATGATGTCGAGAGTGACCATCTATTGTGCACTGAGGCATGCCCTACTGGAGCCTTGCAAAAAACCGTTAAACAAGTTGATATTATCATCGAAGAAGTAGATATGGGCTTGGCCGAGGTGGATGAGCAATTGTGTTACTCCTACAACGGGGCATCCTGTGGAATTTGTGTTCGTGCTTGTCCGTTTGAAGGGAAAGCATTGACCGCAGGAATGTGGGAGAAACCAATTATAGATGAAAGTTACTGTGTAGGATGTGGGTTGTGCGAACGTGCGTGCGTTCGATTCCCCCAAGCCATTCGTGTAGTGCCAAAGGCCTAATCCGATGTCTTCCAAACCCCATATTTCAACTCTTTCGGACAATAACTCTGATCGCCGTCATTTTTTGAAAACGGCAGTGGGGACCACAGCATTGGTGGCAGGGACGAGTGCCGTATTAGGAAGTTTTTCTGCATTACGTGGTCGGCGTTATGCAGTTCAAGGTTCACGGCCCGGTTTAGGTGTCGTGCGTCCTCCAGGGGCATTAAACGAAACGGAATTTATGGCTGCCTGTATTCGGTGCACACGCTGTGCCGATGCCTGTGATACCCAATGCATCCAATATTTTGGCCCAGAAGGTGGGGCATGGCAAGGTACTCCCTACATAGATCCGGCTTTCCGTGCATGCAATATGTGCATGGCATGCGGCGGTGCCTGTCCGACTGGCGCATTGGAGATGTTGTTCCACAAGGAAGAGATCCGTATGGGAACGGCTGTGGTGGATGAGCGCCTTTGTGTATCCACCAACGGAACAGGTGTATGTGGAGCCTGCTTTACGGCCTGCCCTTTACGAGGGAAAGCCATTACTCAAACGATTCGTAATGCGCCGAAGGTGCATGAAGAATATTGTACAGGCTGTGGTCTGTGCGAAGAGTATTGCATCGTGGATGATCGTAAAGGGCTGCGTGCTATCCAAGTGCATACAGTGTTGAAAGAGAGTGTAGTGTGAAAAAATTCGAACTTCATAAATTACAATGGCTTCGGCATTCAGTGCAGATTATGGTTATTGTACTCATGCTTCTTGTACCCGCTGTGTCGCGCTATGCTAACTCGGTTGCGGCAGACGATATTGATAGTCAAATGAAAGCGTGGGAGGGGTCATTTCAGGGTAACACCATGGCTGCTATTGATACAGTGTTTCGTGCTTTACCCGAAGGTGAAATGACCCGGCAAGGATTAACCGAATCCGAACGCGACCCCCAAGCGGTAATAAAATATTCACGTGCATTTCGTGGGGGACCTTGGTCAGCTGAGTTGTTTGGTGTATCCATGACCGATCCGCTTGGCGCGGCAGAAAGTATTGTTGCGCGTAAACATGTCGCCAAGGTTGTGCTCATCAGCCTCATCGTGCCGGTGATATTGACGCTTCTATTTGGACGCATCTTTTGTTCTTGGATTTGTCCCATGGGGCTCATTCTAGAGATTACAGATAGATTTAGGAATGTACTCAAGTTTCTTGAACTCAAAACATATAATATACGCTTCACTCGAAATACCAAATACGCCATGCTTGTAGTGGGATTGTGCGCCAGTGCAGTGCTGTCGGTGCCTATACTCGGTTATGTATATCCCCCTGCAATCATTAGCCGTGAGTTGCACGATCTAATTTTTACCCTCTTTGATCGCGCTGAAGCGAAGTTGCTTGGATTTACATTTATTGGTCTTACCTGGATGAGTCTCATTCTCCTTGGCATTATTTTATTTGAGGTCTTTGTGTCGCGCCGTTGGTGGTGCCGCTATATTTGTCCCGGTGGTGCGCTCTATATTCTGCTCGGTATTAAACGTCCTGTTCGTGTTCAACTCAATGAAAGTAAATGTACCCACTGTGTGGACTGCGTGGTGGCGTGTCCCATGGGTTTGAATCCAATGAAAAACGAGATGGGACCCGAATGCGATAACTGTGGGGAGTGCATTTCCTCATGCCATGATGATGCACTCAAATTTGCCCTTAGTTTAGGGACTTCCATCAAAGAAGAATCGACTGAATCTGTTCCCGTAACGAAATGAGAAGGCCATGAAAAATACTCTACTCAATTTTATTCTCCCAATAGTCATTCTTAGCGTGTGCATGAATGCATGGAGTCACCACATTTTGGGGACACCACATTACGCTTACGATGAGGAATATCCTCAGACTCCGATTCTTACATACGGGGCAGAATTGGGGGCCTACAAAGTCAATATGACTTGCTATCCCGGTAAACCAAAACCCGGTGATAACACCTCGCTACATTTTTACATTAAGCACGCTGAATCTGAGATCGCATTCAATGATACGGTGACACTTACGGTATTTAAGGATAGTTTGTTTGGCGATGATGAAGTGGTCTACGGACCAATGAATGCCGAACTTGAAGAAGCTATGTTTAAATTTTTCCCGCGCTTTGAAGAAGAAGCGAATTACACACTGAG
>CALLLL010000205.1 GCA_938082445.1 uncultured bacterium | reverse complement strand
CTACGCACTGCATCGGTTGAAAGCGGAAGAGTCATATCTGGTGGGAGAGCCTGGCGAACCACTGCGAGCCTATCTAAATATTGAAGAGATCATTGCCGTCGCAAAGCAAAATAACGTGGATGCAATTCATCCTGGATATGGCTTTCTTTCTGAGAACCCCGACTTCGCGAAAGCCTGCGAAAAAGCTGGAATTCTTTTTGTTGGCCCTCCGCCACGAATTCTAAAACGCTTAGGCGATAAAATCCAAGCACGGGAACTCGCTGAAAGTGCTGGTGTACAGGTATTATCAGGCGGCTCCAAACCGCTCGCCGACCTCACGCAGGCTCGGAAACTTGCCAAAAAGCTCGGCTACCCCGTCATGCTCAAAGCAGCCAAAGGCGGTGGCGGTCGCGGTATGCGCATGGTGCACTCGGCTAAGGAACTTCCCAATGCATTGTCGCAGGCCCAACGCGAAGCCCAATCGGCTTTTGGCAGTTCCGATATTTTTCTTGAAAAGTTTGTCGAGCGTGCACGGCATATAGAGGTGCAGTTACTGGGCGACTCCCACGGAAACTTGGTCCACCTATTCGAACGCGATTGTTCGTTACAGCGTCGACATCAAAAAGTTATCGAGATTGCTCCAGCGCACAACCTGGACAGTGACGTGCGCGATCAGTTGTGTGAGGCTGCATTGGCCATTGGTCGAAAAGTGGGGTATACCAGCGCGGGTACCGTTGAATTTCTTCTCGACGTTGACACCAATAAGCCCTATTTCATTGAAGTCAACCCACGCATTCAGGTGGAGCACACCGTCACAGAAGTAGTAACCGGTGTCGATATTGTCAAATCACAGATTCTCATTGCACAAGGCGCGCCGCTTTCCGATCCCAGTATAAATATCGTGAGTCAAGAACACGTTTCAGTACGTGGATTCGCCTTTCAATGTCGTGTAACCACCGAGGACCCACTGAACAACTTTATGCCCGATTATGGTACTGTTATGCACTACCGTTCGGGAGCAGGGCTTGGAATCCGACTCGACGCGGGTACAGCGTTCTCCGGTGCTATCGTCACACCGTATTATGATTCGCTCCTAGTCAAAGTCACTGCTTCTGCGCAAGGGTTCAAAGATACTGCACGTCGGATGGAGCGCAGCCTGCAAGAGTTTCGGGTGCGGGGCGTCAAAACCAATCTCGCCTTTCTCATTAAGTTGATTGAAGATCCCACCTTCATTAAAGGTGAGTGCACGACACGGTTCATTGACAATACCCCTGAGTTATTCGAAATCGAAGAACGTCAAGATCGCGCGACCAAGCTACTCCAATATATTGGCAACGTCGTTGTGAATGGTCACCCTGCCGTGAATGGTAAAGCCGTTCCCACCCTACGAGAAGCACCCGAATCACCAGCGGTGGACCTAAGTATAATGCCCCCCAAGGGTACACGCCAACGGCTACAGGAAATGGGACCGGACAAATTCTGCGAATGGATCCTCAAGCAGAAAAGCCTCCTTCTCACGGACACCACATTTCGCGATGCACACCAGTCACTCCTTGCTACGCGTATGCGATCCTACGATATGCTTTCCGTCGCCGATGCGTATGCGCGGCTCGCACCAGATATGTTTTCGATCGAAATGTGGGGCGGAGCGACCTTCGATACCTCCATGCGCTTCCTGAACGAGTGCCCCTGGGAGCGACTGACGCAATTGCGTGAACGTATTCCAAACATCTTATTCCAGATGCTCCTACGTGCATCAAATGCTGTCGGCTATACAAGTTATCCCGACAATGTTGTTAGCGGGTTTGTAAAAGAATCGGCCGACGCTGGCATCGACCTGTTTCGCGTATTCGATTCGCTCAACTGGGAACCAAATCTTCGCGTCGCGATTGATGCAGTACGTGAGGCAGACAAGTTATGCGAAGTCGCTATTTGCTATACCGGAGATATCGCAGACCCCAATCAGAAAAAATACAGTCTTGACTATTATGTACAACTGGCCAAACGGCTGGAATCAGCGGGCGCTAACATCTTGGCGATTAAAGACATGGCCGGACTGTGCAAGCCCTTCGCCGCGAAAAAGCTCGTGCGTGCCCTAAAACAAGAAATCGGCATTCCCATTCATTTCCACACACACGATATGAGCGGTATTCAGTCAGCGTCACTTTTGCAAGCCTCACAAGCCGGCGTCGACATAGTAGACGCTGCAAGCGGCCCCATGTCGGGAATGAGCTCACAAGTGAACGTAGATTCCCTCGTTGAAGCATTACGCCACACCCCACGTGAAACGAAAATAGATCCCAACAACTTGCGTTCACTGGCCAAGTATTGGGAACAAGTGCGTGACCAATATGTCGCCTTTGAAACAGGACAGAATTCCTCCACCGCTGAAGTCTACGTGCACGAGATGCCTGGCGGGCAATATACAAACCTACAAGCACAGGCAGAAGCTGTTGGAATCGCCGACCGTTGGCCCGAAGTCTGCCAAATGTACACTAAGGTCAATAAAATGTTCGGCGACATTGTCAAAGTGACGCCAAGTTCAAAGGTGGTAGGCGACATGGCATTGTTTATGGTCGTCAACGACCTCGAGCCAAAAGATGTCCTATCTTCCAAACGTGAACTAGCATTTCCCGAATCAGTTGTAGACATGATGATGGGGAATTTGGGACAACCTCCAGGAGGATTTCCACGAAAACTCAAAAGCGTTATTCTACGCGGGCAGAAACCAGTACGAGGAAGACCCGGTGCCAGTATACAACCAGCCGACTTTGATGCAACGGCAATCAAAGTAAAACAGCTGATTCGACGTATGGCTACAACAAAAGAAGTTTTGTCGTATCTGCTCTACCCGAAGGTCTATAAAGATTTTGTGCAACATCAACAGGAATTTTCGGACACCAGTGTCCTGCCAACACACGTCTTCTTTTATGGATTGGAGGCTGGAGAGGAAGTTGCATTTGATATAGAGCCCGGAAAAACCTTCATTGTAAAGCTCACTGCCGTAAGCGAGCCACACCCCGATGGTAATCGAACGGTATTTTTCGAATTGGGAGGTCAACCACGCAGTACCACCGTGAAAGACCTTTCACTTAAATCAGATGTTACCCAAAACCCCAAAGCAGATCTGACCAATTCCAATCACATTGCTGCACCCATGCCCGGCCTCGTGAGCACCGTTGCCGTACATGAAGGCGACACCGTTACCGAAGGACAAAAACTATTAACCATGGAAGCGATGAAAATGGAAATGTCCATCTATGCACCACACAAGGCAAAGGTTAAAAAGCTATTAGTTGGCGCAAAAACGCAGGTAGAATCAGGTGACCTCCTTGTTGAACTCGAGTAGACAAACGAACACGATGGCCGTTCCTTCAAACAAGCATGATGAACTACACGTAGAAGGCATGTATGACAACGTTTTTTGATTCTACACAAATCGTGAATGAAACGCTGATTCAAGATCTGGAGATCCATGAGACGATCCCATCAACAAATACAAGAGCGTTGAAACTCGCACAAGACGAGGAAACTACGTTACCGCTCCTTGTATTGACAGAACACCAGACCGCCGGCCGAGGACGCGGCACTAACACATGGTGGTCGACATCTGGCTCCCTAACATTTTCGCTACTACTCGGACACGAATTGGGAACATTCGAAAAAGAGTCATGGCCCAGCATTGCGCTCGCAGCCGCCGTGGGTATCTGCGATGCACTTCAAGCCTTGACCTCAGACTCCCGTTTCAACATTCGGTGGCCAAACGATATCTGCTACGGCGAACGCAAAATTTGCGGTATCCTCCCTGAGTTGCAGACTCAACCATTTCCACGCCTCGTGCTGGGTATTGGTATTAACTTAAACAATTCGACGAAAGGTGCACCAGGCCCCTTAAAAGCCACGGCTACTTCTATAGCCGATATCCTTGGCCACTCGACCAATCCCACTGATGCGCTGGTACACGTACTCAAACGACTGGAATCACGGCTACAACAGCTGCAAACTCATGACGCTGCATTAGCCCGAGTTTGGCATGAACGGTGTCTGCTACGTGAACGCACAGTTCGCCTTCAGATTGGTGAAAACCACTTAGAAGGCCTGTGCAAAGGTATTGACCGTACTGGAGCCCTATGCCTTCAAACTGAGCAAGGTATCCAACAGATCTACGCTGGCACCATAAGTGCCATCGATGGCGAATTCCTTGTACGCCTCACATAACCACATCTCAAGGACGCTATTTTCACAGTATGATACGGTCAATATCATATATAAATTCTAACGCTTATGTTTTTAACACCCTCAACATTATGTTTAAAATCATAATGAATTCTTCACGGTCCAATTTCTCACACCCTCACTCTCAATATATCAATCAACAACCAAAGCAATATTGACGGTAATGAAATTTAGTATGAGTGTGTGGACGGCTTGTACCAGAGCCGTTTCCATGGCCAACACACTGCGTTGAGATCCCAATACACCCAAAAAATCAGAGTATCTACCCCATTTTTACTCTGTTTCGCTATATGTATACGTGAATCATCCTGCGTTCAGGGGTGATTAGTATTTTTTGGGAATCTGAGGATAAAAATTAACAGGGAATTTCAAAAACCTATCAGGGTAATTATTTTCAAGTACAGGAAATTAAAATTGTTAAATAGGGAAAATTACATCGACACAGTTTCAACTTATACAACTATTTATTTTGGGGAGATTTAGGGACTAATATTGGGGTTGACGCTTTATACCGTAAATACTCTTCATCTTCACCCCATCGTTTATCTGCTTTGACTTCCAGCATAGGAATTCCACTTATTTTTGTAAGGAGAAACCAGACGAATAGTGGAGATATTAACGTTATATATTGATATCCAGCGAGAACTGGAAAAGACATAATCGCAATACCAAACCAAAGCACAATTTCGCCAAAATAATTCGGGTGTCGTGACCATGCCCATAACCCATGGGAAATAAATCGTCCCGTACTATCCGGGCTAAACTTAAAAGCATATTTTTGAGCATCGGCAACAGATTCAACAGCTAAGCCGATGATCCAAAGTACTATACCCGCGACAAACCACACATCAAGGCCAAGAGCAGTTGAAGAGGTCATCGCTGCTAACGCAGCAGAAACAGTTATATACACCCATAGCGCACTTAACACCCAAACCATACTGAAAGACAAGATATGAGACTTTAAATCATCAAAACGAATGTCTTTTCCCACTTTTTTGACTCGTAGGAAAAGGAAGGATCCCAAGCGTACCGCCCAAACTAAAATCATCATTCCCAAGATAATGTTCATTGGATTCCAGGTATTAGGGCTAAGCCACCACGCACAACCAATTCCTGTGATATAACTCAATGATCCCGTAAGGTCAAAGTAGTGCTCAGTTCTCATAATAAAAGATGGAATGAATACTACAAGGTGCACTAACAAGATTAAACACCCTGCAATCATGAATATACTCATACCATGGTACTCTGCACCACCGTCACCACCCGCTAGAGCTAATCCAACATATATGACAAGTGAAACTATAATCGCAACTATGTTTTTAATCGATCTCAATCGTTATCTCTATATTAACTATTCGAAATACAATACAATTTTGTGCGACCACGAAGAAACAGTTCATTTCCCACTACTACCGGAGAGCCATCTAACACGGTGTCAAGTTCATTAATTTCAACAACATCAAATTCGTTACCTGCCTTCAAAATGGCCGTTTTACCATTCCTCCCTGACACATAGACATACCCATTTACGCCAATGGGCGAAGCATAAATTTGCTTTAGTCCATCTATTCGCTCACCATGAAAATACTCTTCTCCCGTTTCAGCATTAAAACTACTCAAGGTTGAAGAATAACCTTTAAATACATACAGCTGATTGTTATACACCAAGGGGGAGGGGACATTGGCCCCTACTTTTTGAGTGCGCCAAGATATAGCATCTGAATCTGTCAAATCGCCTTCATGACCTAACTCGATTACCATAGTTGATATCCCTCTGAATCCTGTTGAGCAATATACCTTGCCATTTGCGACAACTGGCGTCGGTGCAGCACACCCCGTAAGCCCACGTGACTGCCAAATTAATTCTCCTGTTTTAGAATCATAACTTCGGATAGCATTTGACGCACTAGTTATGATTTCGGTACGTCCGTCCACCTGAGCAGCAATGGGGGAAGACCAAGATGAAATTTCATCGCGCATTTGTTCCCAAACGATGTCTCCATTACTCTTATTGTAAGCCGTGATTTTCGATTGCCCCTCCTGATCGGCCAACACCACAATCACATCATCCACTAACAAAGGAGAGCTACCCTCACCAAAACGGCCAGCTTTTTTAAGTTTATCGGTTTGTTTGCTCCAAATCTTGTTTCCTTCCATATCAAGGCAATAAAGCCCTCTAGAGCCAAAACTGGCCCAAATAAATTTCCCATCTGTAACTGGAGAATAGGGGGCCAAGCTCCCACTAGGATGATGCCCCTCATGTGGCTGTGCTTCCACTACTTCGGTATCCCACAGTATTGCACCAGTAGTTTTGGACACGGAAAGTACAACAAACCTGTACGGCGTCGTAATCTTTTTCGAGGTAGGTGCTCCATTTCCAAATGCGGAACCAATTTCACCTTTATCTTCATTAATAGGGATAGCAGTCTGTAGAATAATAGAATCCCCCCATATAATAGGGGTCGATTGACCCTCACCTGGTAAATCGACTTTCCATTTGATGTTTTCAGATTCACTCCAACGCACTGGTGGGCTACCATCAGTAATCACTCCTTTGCTATCTTCACCACGCCAAGAAGACCAATTTCCTGAGGAATCCGAATCATCGACCGCAAAAACAAAAGAAGTACTTAAGCTTATCGACATAATAGATAATAGTAATCGCATTTCAACCTCCTTAATAATAAACACTTAAACTAATTAACCTACGACCAAATCAGAGCACTGTTCATCAAGCCGCTTTTTCTCTTGAGCGACAACCGTTACGAGAAAATGCATTGCACGCTCACCACTTAGTTTATATGGATCAAATTGATTGGAGCCCGTGTACGACTTCAATGTGTCCTGGTCAAGATTGGCCGTGCGCAATAGCCCCATAGTCCAATTGCCAAATGTACGCTCTTGGATATTGGCATACTCTAATAAGGTTTCATCTTTATGGCGGTCATCCGCTAAAACTTTTTGATATAATTTGTTGACCACCTCTTTAGGACCTTCGAGACATTGTAGAAAGAAACTAGGATCATAAATTAACACTCCTGTAATGTTGGCTGCAGAATTATTTTTTCGAGAAACCTGAAGAATCTCCTGAAGCGACTCCATCTCACACGTTTCAGTCATTCGGCTAGCATAAATAAGTCGTATCATTGTGCTTTTCCTTTATTTTCTCTGAAATGTAATCGTTTTTTAATTTTCTTTGTGACAAATCTCAAAACAGGTAATCGTTCATACACCATGTCACCCAGATCAAAATAGTCTCGATGGTACATAACTTTGCTGCCTGAAAATGTCAGCACCGAAGAACCAGATACGATAAAAGCCTTACCTTTATTGAGTCGTTTGGTCCTTAAATGCATCTCCCATTCCAAAGTATGGGTATCGCCTGAAATGTGCTCATTGACAATATTGAACCGAATATCCGCCACGGCCTTATATTGATGCTCATAATGAGCACGAATTTGTTCTAATCCTTTTGCATCCACAACTGGATCCACAAAATGGGCATCTGCATGATAAAAATCCTCGAGGAGATCCATATGGTCAATGTCCAAAGTATTGAAGGCCCACCGGATCATAGCTGACCGATCTTCTGGGGGAGTCTCACTTGAAAACGCTGACCATGAATAAGTAATTGTCGATAGGCTAATCATTATTATTGCTCCAAATCGATAGGGAAATTGATCAATTACGTTCATAGCTATTCTCTTGTATGGGGGCAGGTATATTCGCAGGAGACATCAGATAATGGCCCACATACCATTCATTGCCCTTATTAAAGGCAAATAGTTCCTCACATGCCATAAAAAACATACGCCATCGTTGAAACCACACTGAAGCATCTTTCCCATAAGTAGATTGAAATATGTCCATAATGTATTCCTTATTGGAATCCATATTTTCTAACCAATCACGGCTAGTTTTTGCATAATGCGTCCCAGATACTTTCCACGAACGCTCAAGTTCCATTTTACCGCCTACGGTGTCGAGGAGATTAAACGACGGCATCATACCGCCAGTAAAAAAATATCGCCCCATCCAGTTATCATCACCCTCTGTTTCAAACATGTATGTAAATCGGTCATGACAGAAAATATGAACGAATAATTTTCCATTTGGAAGAAGCCAGTTCGAAATTTTATCCAACAACTTTCGGAAATTCCGAGTATGCTCAAACATTTCTACTGATACGACACGATGATATAAAGTGGGCGGTACAAAATTATTGATATCAGCCGTAGTTACTTGAATAGACTCAATACTCTCTTTCGCACATAATTTCTCGATATAGGCCCTTTGTTCAGAAGAATTGGATACAGAATCAATTTGACAATTTGGAAATTTTCGGGCGATATACAGAGACAATGAGCCCCAACCGCACCCTACATCCAATATGCGCATGCCATCTTCAATACCTGCCCGTTCACATGTTTTCTCAAGCATTAAATCTTCGGCATCCGTTAATTCATCTACATACGATTCATACAAACAACAGCTGTACTTTAAATTGGTCCCCAACACACGCTGAAAAAATTCAGGAGGCAACATATAATGTTGTTCATTGGCTTTTTCGGTATCTGTCGCTATTGGGCCAGAAGTAGCATCATGTATATACTGATGAAACGATGTATTATCCTGTGACTTGAGCAAGCGTTTACGCAAAAGGCGTCGGATACCATAACGGGTCACATCATCTGGCAATAAGTGGCTTTCGGCTAATTTGATGGCGAGACTCATAAGCTACATACCTCCAATGGTTTTTCAGAGCGTTCACTATAGTTTTCATTCTCATTAGAAATTCGTTGGCGAAAGCCTGGTCGTGCAAATACTATTTGCGATACCCCGGTTAATCGCTCTCGAAATCCAGCTTCACAATAAGCAAGATAAAACTGCCACATACGCATAAATCGATCGTCAAATCCCAATCCACGTATGGTGTATTCATTCTTCAGAAATCGCTCATGCCATTGCTCCAATGTTTTAGCATAATGAATTCCTATATCTTCTGAGAAGAGAATATTTAAATCCGTATGCTTTGTGACAAGCTCACTGATTTTTGTTAGCGAGGGTAACCCACCACCTGGAAAGATGTAGCGTTTAATGAAATCCACATTCTTTCGTGCGTGATCATACATTTGATCCGCAATAGTAATAGCTTGAATAGCCAATAAGCCTTCCGGGCGTAAGAGATGTTGGCATTTTTTGAAATACCCTGCATAGTATTCATGTCCTACAGCTTCAATCATTTCGATCGATACTATTTTGTCAAATTGCCCTTTAATATCGCGGTAATCTTCATAGCGCAAATCGATGAGACTCTCTAGATTGGCCTTACAAATTCGCTCTTGGGCATAATTAAATTGTTCTTGGCTGATTGTTACAGCGGTAACTTTACATCCATATGTTGACGCTGCGTGACAGGCAAACCCTCCCCAACCACAACCGATTTCAAGAATATGATCCGAAGGCTTTAATTCCAACTGTCGGCAAAGCCGATCATTCTTTTCTGTACTCGCTTCCTCCATGGAGGACCGTTCGGATTTAAAGTACCCGCTTGAATACGTCATGCTTGGGTCGAGGAACTGTTTAAAGAACTCATTATTCAAATCATAATGTGCTTCGATATTACGTCGACTTCCGGCACGCGTATTTCGCTGAATAGCGTTCCAAAGTTTTAATACAGGTAGTTTCAGGCGTCCTATGCCGCTATCCATAGAACGAATTACCTGACTCTGACTGGCAAAGGCCCGGCAAACTTCGGCTAAATCATCTGTCGACCATTGCCCATCCATATATGCTTCTGCAGCACCCATCGTCCCACCAAACAACATTCGACGATAGGCTATAGAGTCATGGATACGAATGACCAAAGCCGGCGAGTGTTTATACGCTGAACGGATCACTCCATAATCATCCTGAATGGTGATAGCCACTGTATTCATTTTTCTAAGCCAATTCTGTACTTGAGCACGAGAAAATGCATCAATAAGGGATATTTTTGCCTTCTTAGTCTTTGCATTTAATGTGGTCTCATTTGAATTAATCATGATCGTAAATGCTCCTTGTTTTAGTTGGATGTTTAGGATGCGGATAAAATTTCAATCCTTTTCGCCATAGGCGATAAGCTTGATAATAAATACCACCTACAATCTTCAATGACATAAATGGGTAATTAATCAAGGCACTCAACAGATTTTTAGTGTTCAGGGACTTTTTCCTTAAGGCCAAAGTCGCTTCAAAAACGAGGTCATCCTCTTCGATATTTTGAACACGAGCTTGCAAAGCAGCACCCGGTAATTTCATTGAGCAACGATACTTTTGATCCATGGGCATAAAAGGGGATACATGCATCTCTTTTGGAAATAGACTTTTTCTCCCTTTAGGGGCACAACCGATTTCATGGCCCGGCCAAACATATACATGCTTTTCCCCCCATGGAGTATTGGTAACTTCTGCCACAACAGCAATAACCTCATCACCTGATTCATCAAAGCAATAATAAAAGCAGACAGGATTCATAAAAAAACCAAAGTAACGCAATTGAGTCAAAAGCCGTATAGGCCCAGTAGGGTATAGGCCCATCTCGGAAAGTACCTTTTCCCGCACGGTTTCACTTAGTGGGGTTTTACAGTTACCCATAAAGTCTTTGCGTCGAAACCAGCCGATCGTGGGGGACTTGGTAGACCATAACAGACGATTTCCAAACACATCCTCAAGCTCATCCAAGTCAAGATAAAGCATAAAAAGTTTATAAGTAAACACATGCTTAATCGGTAAATATCGATTGTGAGTGACTAGACCTTCATAGATTGAACTATGCATTGATCTCTCCTTTACCAAAGTAGCTCATAGCCGCTAAAGCGCTATTTACCCCATCTTCATGAAACCCATATCCCCAATAAGCACCGCAGAAATGCGTGCGATTTACTCCACTAATTTCTCCATGCCTTTTTTGAGCCAAAATCGCAGCCCCATCATAAGCGGGATGGCTATACTCAAATTGTCCCAAAACACACTCAGAATCAATATGCTGCGTTTGATTCATCGATACACAAAAATCTTCAGATGACTTAAGCCCCTGGAGACGATTCATGTGGTACGTCAATTGAGCTTGACTCGATTCCCCTTCATGTATCCGATAATTCCAACTTGCCCAAGCACGTCGACTCTTGGGCAGGATATTTTCATCGGTATGCAAAACTACATCATTCGCCATATATCGAATGGAACCCAGAATTTCTTTTTCCTTGTCACTCGCATCCGAAAGCATTGCCAGTGCTTGGTTACTATGTGCAGCTATGACGACATGGTCAAATTTCTCCGCTTTTTCACCAAGCGCCTTCACCGCTACACCATGACCAAGCCGTTGGATACTTTCGATGGGGGAATTCAATCGAATACCCGAAGAAAACTTTCGGCTTAATGGTTCAATGTACTGCGAAGAACCGCCCTTGATCACTCTCCATTGAGGACGTTCAAACACATTTAGTAGACCATGATGGTTGAAGAAATTTAAAAAATACTGTGCCGGTAAATCAGCGACCGATTTAGGATCAGCAGACCAGATGGCCGCAATCATAGGGATTACATACCAATTGAGGAAGGACTCTGAATAGGAGTGCTGTTTAAAAAACTCACCTAATGTCACAAACGGTAAACCGAACTTCACATACTCCTTGGCCTGTTTATTAAAACGGATGACATCGCGAAGCAATGAATAATATTTAGGGTTAAACAAATTGGATCGATTTGCGAAGAAAGAATTCAATGAAGGAAGAGCAAATTCTATATTTGAGGGATCAGAGCATATCCCGAACGACATGTCAGATTTTTGAGACTCAACACCAAGCTTATCCATTAATTTACAGAAATTCGGGTAGGTCCAATCATTGAATACGATAAATCCAGTATCGACAGCATACTGACCTGTTTCGGTACTAACATCGATGGTATGGGTATGCCCACCAACATAGTCATTGGCTTCGAAGACTGTTACTTCGGCTTCAGGTGCCATTTGATAGGCGGCTACTAGTCCTGAAATACCACTGCCTATAACTGCAATTCTCATGAATAGTTGTCCTCAACCGTTATTCCAATACCGACAAGATAACAAATTGTCTATATCTTGTCAAGGAAAAATATAGACAAGAATAGGTATAATTTAATATATTGTCCAAAATGCTTGACAAATACCGCCTAATTCGGTATTGTTGTCTAATTAAAATATAAACAAGCGGGGTAAATATGGACAACATCACACGGTTAATTCCCATGAGAATGGTCGCTCAACGCACAGGGCTAAGTTCCCATGTCATTCGAGCCTGGGAAAAACGCTATCAAGCCATTGAGCCGCACCGAACTGAAACCAATCGCCGACTATATAGCCAAAAAGATGTGGATAGACTGACTATGCTTCGCCAATTAACTCAGCATGGGCATTCAATAAGCTCAATCGCACAGTTGGATGATGATGAACTACGAGATCGGCTAAGTGAAGTGCTTGAAACATTATCGATGACTCAAGATTATGTGAGTGAAAGCTTGCCCAATGTTCAAGAATTACTTTCCCGGTGTTGTATAGCCATCCAAGATTACGACCGCGAAGCCCTAGAAGAAGTCTTACTTATGGCACAAGTCGAATTATCACAACCGCAATTATTAGAAGAACTCATTGGACCGCTCCTTAAATGGGTAGGCGAAGGGTGGCATAATGGGTCTATTCGAATTGCCCAAGAGCATATAGCCACGGCTGGTATCCGCAATTTTTTAGGCAACATCCAACTCATGCGAAATGTAAAAAATACCTTGGGCAATATAGTTCTAGCAACCCCCTCCGAGCAGGATCATGAGTTTGGTGCGCTTATGGCATCCATAGCGGCAGCCTCACAAGGATGGCGTTGTATATATTTAGGTACTCGTTTACCGCCACAGGAAATTGCCATTGCCGCTTCAAAAACAAATGCTTCTGTTGTTGCCCTCAGTATTACTTCATTCGAAAAAATCGCGACTATTCAACAAGAACTTAACACACTGTGTAATTTACTTCCCAAAGATATAACCATCATAGTAGGTGGGACCGGTATAGAAGGGCAGAAAGAACGATTTGAGGAACAAAACATATTAGTGGCACAAAGCATAAAACACTTCTCTGATCTAATTTCTGATGAGTTTATTCAAGGAACAATGTAAGTTATTTATTATGAAAAACTTATTGCTCTTTTACATACTGTTGTTGATGAATTGTTCAGCCTATGGAAATCTCACTCATTACATTGAACCGTCTACTCAAATCCCCTTTGATAAAAATATTATCTTAAATGAGAATACTCTTCATCTCACCGGTGCAGATCGACGTAGAGAATTAGTGAAAGATGTTTATGCAATTGCCCATTACAGCGAAAAACCTATTAATAAAGAGTTATCAGCGGAGCAACAACTCAATCAGTTAATACACTCATCCTCTTCCAAAGCCCTTATCCTCAAAGGCGTAAATACAAAAATACCAGCACGAGGTATACGATGGGCCTGGAACAAAGGACTCAAAGATGTAGGATACTCTAACAAAAAAACAAAGAAAAATTTTGTGGGAGTTTTTAATAAATCATTTACCAAAGGCGATGAAATTATTTTTGAATCCACCACCACTGCATCGCTCAAAGTCTATATAAACACCAAACTTATTGGTGAATGGCAAGACCCACTACTACAAAAAGCCATATGGGAAATTTGCTTAAATGAAAAATCCGATTTGGTTAACCGTAAAAATCTGGTATCCCAGAAGTAAAATCAAATATAGGAGGTGCTTATGAAAAAACAAATTATAAAATTAACCATTATCAGTATTTGCACTTTAGGAGTTATGATGTCAATTTCTCATGCTAAAGCAAGCCAAAAAAACGAAATGACCTTGATTGACTTTACTGCTGGCTCAACCCCATGGCAAAATATCGATGATGTGGTTATGGGGGGGATCTCATCCAGTCAAATGAAAATCCACAAAAATAAAGCAACATTTAAAGGCAATTTATCTTTAGAAAATAATGGTGGTTTTGCTTCCATTCGTTCTGAAGATATTACTCAAGATTTAGAAGGCTATGACGGCCTATTATTGCGCGTTAAAGGCGATGGGAAAGCTTATCAGTTTCGGCTAAGAGACCAAGCCTACAATCGACATAATTATAGCTTGCGTTTCAAAACCACTAAAGATAATTGGACGCTGGTCAAGTTGCCATTTGATCAGTTTACTGCAGGATATAGAGGGCGAAACCTTGATTCATATCCACCAATTAAGACCGATGAAATTCGCACATTAGGTCTGTTACTGAGTGATAAACAGGAAGGGAAATTTTCGCTAGAGATTGATTGGATTAAAGCTTACAAAAACGAAACGGTTTAATCTACTTATCTTTGTTATCGCTAAGTACTGCTTGTTTAATATTGAGTAGCATATTCCCAAATATCAATTCATGTAGTGGGTACAGGCTATACCAATAAATATAGCCCATCAATCCTTTTGGTGAATATAGTGCTGTTTGATAAATTTCACACTTGCCCCCGTCAGGTTTCACTTCAAACTGAAGCCATGCTTTGCCGAAAACCTTCATTTCTGCTCTTAGCAACAAACGGTGCGGATGCTCAATGGCTTCTACACGCCAACAATCCACAATATCGCCACAACGAAGTTCCCTTGGATGCCTTCTTCCACGTTGCATACCCACTCCGCCTACCATACGATCTAGAATGCCACGTAATTTCCATAAGAAATCGGCATAATACCAGCCATGTTCTCCACCAATCTGCTCTATATAGGGAAACACCTCCTCAGCAGAAGCTTCAACATACTCTACACGTGTATCCACAATTTTTGAATCAACAAGTGTCCCGCCATATGGCTTGGCCTGAACACTGCTCGATAAAGCATCTGCCCAATGACTTTCAATAATTTCATCCACTTCTTGTTGCAAGGCTATTTGTATGGCCTCCTTAATTCCAATGGGTTGAATATCAAAGTCTTGCTTAGCCTGAAGATTTTCTACAATGCTGGGAATCGATATACTGTCAATGAGCTTTCGTCCAACTTGGGCAAATAATGGCGTTACCAAATTCAGCCATAAGCTGGACAACCATGGTGTTAAAAATGGGACATTGATGTATACCCTTTTTAATTGGGCTATCGCGCCATAGGTCTTCATCAACTCTAAATAAGAAAGTTGTTTTTCACCGCCAATTTCATAGACTTTTGAACTGGAGATGGGCAAATTTATAGATTGGACTAAATACGACAAAACATCATCGATAAAAATGGGTTGTGCCTTTACACGTACCCACCTCGGCAATAACATCACAGGCAAACGATTAACCAGGCTGCGAATCAACTCAAATGACAAGCTACCACTACCGATAATAATAGAAGCCTGTAGTTCTATGGTAGGAATGCCCGAATTTCGTAAGATATCGCCAACGGCATGACGGCTACGCATATGTGCAGAATGCTCATCACCTTCTGAGCCTAGCCCGCCTAGATAAATAATGCGTTGTACACCAGCACTACGAGCTAGACTAACAAAATTCTCCGCTCCCTGTACCTCAGTATTCTCAAAATCGCCTTTCGAGGCCAATGCATGTATTAGGAAAAATACAGTATCAATACCGTCAAATGCCGTTTTTAAGGTTTCAATCTGGCTGATATCACCTTCAACTATTTCAACATTCTTTGAAACTCTACCACTCAGCCGTGATGGCTCACGTGCCATACATCGAATTCCATATTCACTCGTTTCTAGGCGTTTTAGCAATCGTCCACCAACATATCCAGTGGCGCCTGTTATTAATATTTTTTTTGTCGATGTGTCCATAGTTAATTAAACACTTTTAAAGATAAATAATTTCATTGATTAGGAAACAAATTGTAAACGGCAATCTAAAAGTGAAGCGGTGGGCAGTTTAGAAATGTAGCACCTTTGGGGTAATTATTGCTGGTTTATGGTTGGTTGTCAAGGGGTTTCCTTTGGGTAGGAATAGTGGTTTTGGTGAGCAGGCCGTAATGTCTAGTTTTTCGTACGCCTACTTCTCTTTTTAGCATCTTGGAGGCGGTAGGATTGACCAGTAGCCTCTAGGATGTTAACGCGGTGGGTGATGCGGTCTAGTAATGCCCCTGTGAGGCGTTCATTTACCAGCACTTCGGTCCATTGCTCAAAAGGCAGGTTGGTGGTCAAGATGATGCTCTGACGCTCGTAAGCGCGACTGACCACCTCGAACAGTAGTTCAGCTCCTGCCTTAGAGAAGGGCACATAACCGAACTCGTCCAAAATGAGCAGGTGTAATTTACCTAAGCGAGCGAGTAATTTATCTAACTTTCGATCTTCTCGGGCTTCGAGCAATTGGGTAACGAGTCCAGTAACGGTCATGAATTGAACACGCTTTCCTTGGGCGCAAGCGGCATGTCCAAGAGCCTTGGCAATGTGGGTTTTTCCTGTTCCTGGATTGCCCAGCAGTAGAATATTCTCGTGCTGTTCCAGATAATCGCCTCGCATGAGGTCACGTACCAGTGTTTTATTGATGCCTGGCTGGGCAGTGAAGTCGAAGGTATCCAGTGTTTTGAGCACGGGAAATTTAGCCGAGCGAATCCGTCTTTCAGCAGCGCGTTGTTCGCGCTCAAAGGTTTCACGCTCAACCAGTTGCAGTAAGTAGGTGACGTGGTCATGGTTTTCCTTGGCGCAGGTCTGTGCAGTCGTTTGGTATTCACGCAGGATGGTAGGTAGGCGCAGTTGCTTGAGGTAGTGATTGAGCAGCACGGTAGGCTTTTTGCTGGCCATGATTAATTCCCTCCTGTTAAGCTACTGTACGCACTCAAATCGGGAGCCTGCACAATGACGCCTTGTAAATGTTCGCGGCCTTCAAGCCGAAAAGTGGGCGGCGAAAAGGGTTCATCAGGATAGAGGTAATTGGCCACCACGTCGCGGTTGCATCGACGCAAACGCAGTGACTTTTCAATGGCTTTAGCAACCTTGTCCATGGAGTGCTTCTCGAGCAATCGTAATACCCGAATATACTCACGTGTCCCTTCGGCTTTGGCCTCTTCCTCCATGCGTTTTCGCAATTGGGCAAAGCATTCAGGTAACTCCCAATCATGCAGCGGCTTGGCGTGATCGAGTGCACCAGGTTTGTATTGAAGCAACCTGAGGTAGTGGACGGGGTTGAAAGAGATATCTTCTTTTAACCCTATACGCTCATGCTCTGCAATGCACTCTTCTTTGCGGAAGATGAGTACCGTTTCGGGATAGCCTTTAGCCACTACGGTGTGATGCGCATAACGCACAGGCACCGAATAATCATTGTTATCGAAACGAACTAAGGATAAACGATTCACCGTTGTGGACGCTTTACGGCAGGCATCAAAGCGCGTAGGCGGTAGTGGCAGAAACGCCCCTTGATCGTCTTCAAGTAATTCGGCTTTACATGCCTTTTGTCCACGCAATCTACGAGACATATCTGCACGGCACTGCATTTCCAACAATGCATTCAACTCATCAAAATCCTTCACCTCGGGCACAGGGACGAAGTAATTGAGTCGCGCAAACTTCACCACACCTTCCACTACACCCTTCTCGTTGGGGCAGCGCACTTGGCAGAAATGTTCTTCAAATAAATAATGACTTTGTAATTGAAGGAAACCATAGGTCAGCTTACGCTGGTAGGTACCCAGAATCTGCGCCACGGACGTTTTGGCATTGTCATAACTGATGCGCTTGGGCACACCCTCGAAAAACCTGAACGCCCGTACATGCCCATCCTGAAAAGTCTCCGTACACTCACGCTCATAGGCCGAGATAAACATCGCGCCCGAATACGGTAAGCTCATCGCGAACAACATCACCTTGCGTAGCACCCCATCCATCTTAACCAAGGCCTCGCCAAAATCCATCTGTGCTTCGCCTGGACGATGTATGAGTGGGACGAATACCTCTTGTGAGGTCTGCTTTAATTCACGCACCACATCCTTAATCGTAGTATAGCTGCCCGAATAGCCCTCCGATTGAATAACTTCAAAGATGCGCTTGGCCGTATGACGTTGCTTACGGGGCATCGACTTGTCTGACTGCACAATCCCTGTAATGCGCTCCATAAAGGGGTCAATCTTGGGACGAGGGCGTTCAGGGCACTTGAACTCAGGCGGTGACGGATTGTCTAAAATCCTGCGAATCGTTGTGTGATGATGCCCCGTTTGGCGGCACATTTCACGAATACTCACCCCATCACGCAACACCTGCTGGCGTATCTTGTTCCATTCTTCCATATCTCGTAACACTCCATGATGCCTCCTGCAGTACACCAGAGCCCAATGCCCCAGCACCACAAAAGTCTACCAAGAGTGCTACACTTCTCGACTGCCCCTAAACCGTGTCACTTCTCAACTGCCGTTTACACCGTATCACTTTCCTCCCCAAGAACAATTTCGTTTATCAAACGCCGGCTCAAGGGATATGGCGAAGGGAGCCAAGGTAGAGAGGTGCACGTTAAGTGCTGCTGTAGGGATTTTAGAAGTGACATGAAGTCCCACACTGCGAATACATGATGTGACATAAAGACCTTAATATCCTCAATCGACTGTACTGTAGAATAAACTTTATGTCTTAGTAGTGTTTCCCTGGAAGGCTGAATTTCTTCTAATAATTTTTCTATTTGTGTCATAGGGACCTCATCATTTTATAGGGCTAAACAATTCCATCCGTCGTGTTATTTTCGGAGAGCGTTATGCTGATAATAATAATGAATTGCTTCCGATCTATTTACTAACACCCTCATACGGATCAATATTATATATTTTCATTTTTCGATAAATGGTGGCTCGTGATATCCCTAGCGCTTCAGCAGCTTCAACTATAACCCCATTATATGTATCTAAAGCATGAATAATCGCTAATTTTTCTAACTCTGAAAGTGGGACTAATTTATCGAAATGTAGCAGTATGTTAGTTTTGTTTTCTGAGCTTTTAGACTTTTCATAACTTGGCGTATTTAAGTTTGCATCCACGAGGTCTGCTGACGATATTTCAGATTGTTTAATATTATCTTGAACATG
>CALLLL010000204.1 GCA_938082445.1 uncultured bacterium | reverse complement strand
AAGGCTTGATGAAAAAGTTTGGTTTGAGCTTAGTGCAAACCAATGCCATTTTAGCCATGCGCTTACGACGGTTGACTGGGCTGCAACGTGAGGAATTGGAAAATGAATACCTCGAGTTGATGAAACTCATCGAACAGTTACGCCACATCTTGTCGAGCCGTAAAACATTGCTTGTGGAAGTGCGCAAAGAAATTGAAGAAGTAAGAGAAAAGTTTGGTGATGAACGCCGTACTGAAATTTTGGCCGACGCCACTGAATTTACTTTAGAAGATATGATTGCTGATGAAGACATGGTGGTTACAGTGTCGAATGAAGGCTATATCAAACGCTTGCCGGTGAGCACATACCGTTCACAAAAACGTGGCGGTCGCGGTGTAGCGGGAATGGATACAAAAGAAGAAGACTTTGTGAAAGACCTCTTTATCGCTTCCACTCACCAATACATGCTCTTCTTCACCAGTAAAGGACGTCTCTACTGGCGCAAGGTTCATGAATTGCCGAAGGCCAGTCGTACAGCCAAAGGCCGGGCAATGGTGAACGTACTCAATCTGAAAGATAATGAAGAAACCGTTACGGCCTTCTTACCGGTGCGTGATTTGAAAGATGAATCGAAGTTTATCTTGATGGTCACCAAAGACGGTACCGTGAAGAAAACAGCGCTAAAGAATTTCAGCAAGCCGCGTTCATCCGGTATTATCGCGATTGGTCTGGAACAAGAAGATTCGCTGATCGATGTTCAAATCACCGGTGGTGATGACAATATCCTCATCGGTACGCGCAAAGGCATGTCGATTCGCTTCCCAGAAAAAGATGTACGCCCAACAGGCCGTACATCACGCGGGGTACGCGGTATTAAGTTAGGTAAAGAGGATTATGTGATTGGCGTATCAATTGCCTCTGACGATATGACAGTGCTGAGCGTGTCGGAGAATGGATTTGGTAAGCGCACGAAAGTGGGCGAATACCGAGTCCAGCATCGGGGCGGTTCCGGTATCATCAACATTAAGACTACTGCGCGCAATGGCGAAGTGGTCGGTATGATGACGGTGGATGATAAAGACGAACTGGTCTTGGTCGCTACCGACGGTGTCGTGATGCGTTCGAAGATTAAAGACATCCGCACCATTGGCCGAAATACGCAGGGTGTAAAACTCATGAAGCCGAATGAAGGCGCAAAAGTCGCTGGCGCAGCGCGTGCTATAGCGGAAGAAGCCCACGATGAAGTAACAGGTGAAGATGAAGGTGGCGATAAGAAGTAAGTTGCTACTTAAACGAATAGCTAAATGACAATCCCGAGGTCACAATGGTGATCTCGGGATTTTTTATAATGGCAGTTTCTATTTCTTACCTCGCACGATTTCCATAATATGATCAATACACGCCTCACAGTCTTTTGCCATGGCGAGTTGGAGGGGTGAGATAGCGCCGTTGTAGTCTTCCATGGGGTCCACGCCGTGTTCGATGAGAAGTGTTAGTATGTCAAAGGCGGTTTTTTGCTCGGGACTATGGCGTTCAAATTGAGCAGCGATGAGGACGGCCTCGTTGAGTGGGAGTTCATGTGTGCTTTTTCCGCCAAAGGGATCGGCGCCATAGCTGAGGAGCCATTCGACGGCTTCGGGATGTTGGGCTTCGATGGCGATGTGAAGAGGTGTAAAACCATTTTCATCCAATGCATCGAGTGGATGGTCGGCATCCCAAAAGGCTTGAAGTTCCTCTGTATTGTTATTTTGAGCGGCATGATGCATGGATTTCGGAAGATTATCCGATTGGGGGGATGGTGTTTGAGCAGAATTTACAGGGGTGGTCTCATCTGAGGTGGATTTTTGGCATGCGGGGAGCATTAAAAGGAATGCGCAGAGGTATATAAGATGTTTAGTCATAGTGAAAGCCTACTATACTCCAATTACGGGTACAAGCTGTTTATAGGGAAGGTTAACGTGAACGTTGTATTTTAGTTAATATGGATACTATTTGATTTTCATATAACTTTATGAAATAATGAGTGTCAATTTTTGGCTGTACACTTGGATGGGTCCCATGGGATCGGTTTGAGATAACGGATAATATTTATCGATTTTCAGAATGAATGCCCGGTCGACTGGCTGGTGCAAGGAGATTACGTACTATGAGAACGATTTCGAAAGTGGCTGTTTTGGGTTCTGGTGTTATGGGGGGTGGTATTGCCGCGCATTTGGCGAACTGCGGTATCCCCAGTTTGATGTTGGACATTGTTCCACCCAATCTTTCCGATGATGAAAAGAGCAATCCCGCAAAACGAAACGGTTTTGCTGCAGCAAGTAAAGCGGCTTTATTCAAAAGCCGTCCGGCTTCCTTTTCGATTAAGTCCAATGCTGATTTGATTGAGATTGGTAACTTCGAAGACGATATGGCTAAGATCGCTGATTGTGACTGGATTATCGAAGTAGTGACTGAGCGTCTTGAGATCAAAAAGATAGTTTTTGAACAAGCTAAAGCCCATCGCACATCGGGTACAATTCTCTCTTCTAACACTTCCGGTATTCCCATTAAGTCCATGGTTGAAGACATGGATGATGATATGAAGAAACATTTCCTGGGTACGCACTTCTTTAACCCGCCGCGCTATTTGAATCTGTTGGAAATTATCCCTGCACCCGATACCGATGCTGCTGTGATTGAATTTATGGCGGGATTCTTTGAAGATACCTTGGGTAAAGGGGTGGTGTACGCAAAGGATACACCGAACTTTGTAGCCAATCGTATTATGACTTTCTCATCGCAGTACATTGCGCATGAAATGTTGAAAGATGGATTAACAATTGAAGAAGTCGATGCATTGACGGGTCCCGTGATTGGTCATGCGTCTTCGGCTACATTCCGAACCGGTGATTTGGTTGGGTTGGACACCATGATTAATGTAGTGGGCAATGTGGCCAACAATTGTCCAGACGATGAGCGCTTGGATGTAATGGCCATCCCTGATTTCTTGAACGGTATGCTTGAGAAGGGATACTTGGGACTGAAATCCGGTTCTGGGTTCTACCGTAAAACAAAACGTCGCGATGAGCGTGGTAAAACAGTGATTGAAACGTTGGACTTGGAAACACTTGAGTACCGTGATCCCATCCGTCCTAAGTTTGATAGTCTTAAAGCCGCTAAACAAGCGGAAACACTGGATGAAAAATTAAATATCCTACTGAAAGGTGAAGATAAGGGGGCGGTATTTTCCTGGAAACTATTCGCCAACAGTGTTATATATGCGGCAAATCGTATCCCTGAAGCGGCAGACGATATTGTGAATATCGACAATGCGTGTCGTTGGGGATTTGCTTGGGATATTGGCATGTTTGAAACCTGGGATACGTTGGGCTTCGATTATGTTTGCGACCGCATGGAAGCCGATGGCCTGACATTACCTGCCATTGCTGTGGCGATGAAAGAAGCGGGTGTAAGCTCCTTCTATACATGGACCAATGGTGTGCAACAGTATTTTGATGTGGCAAGTAAGTCGTATCAAGATGTGGCACAAAATCCGAACAATGTGTCTATTGTAGGATTGAAGAAAAATAATAAAGTAGTGAAAGAAAACGGCAGCTGTACCTTGCTTGATTTAGGTGACGGTATCTTAGGTGCTGAATTCCACACGAAAATGAACAGCATTGATGACGACATGGGCGCAATGTTGGTCCAAGCCACTGAAATGCTGGAGAACGATGAGTTTGATGGACTGGTGATTGGTAACCAAGGCGAACACTTCTGCGCGGGCGCCAATGTCTTCGTGATTTTGGGTGAAGCCATGCAAGGCAACTGGGATAAAATCGATGCTGCTATCAATGAACTTCAACAAGGTTTGCTGGGGCTACGTTTAATGAGTAAACCAGTTGTTGCTGCGCCACACCATTACACCTTAGGTGGTGGCTGTGAAATTGCAATGCATGCGGACCGTTGTGTCATTAATGGTGAGACATACGGCGGTTTGGTTGAAGTGGGTGTTGGTTTGGTTCCTGGTGGGGGTGGTTGTAAGGAAATGCTCCGTCGTGCTCAGGAATATGTACCGGCAAATATCCCTGACGGTGACTTGTTCCCATATGTACGTCGTGCCTTTGAAAACATTGCCATGGCTAAAGTCAGTACCAGTGGTGCAGAGTTTATTGAGCTCGGGTATATGACTTCAAACGATATTGTTACACCAAGCTTTAATCAGCAAATCAAGCGTGCGAAAGATGTATGTTTGGGTATGATTCAAGCAGGATACAAAGCACCACGTCAAGCAACGATGACGGCTCTGGGTGAAACAGCGCGTGCTGGATTCCGTGTGGCCCTACAAGGGATGCATCGCAGTGGGTTTGCCTCTGAGCATGATGTATTAATTTCTGAAAAAATAGGGCACATCTTGACCGGGGGTGATCGTACTCCGGGCTCTATTGTTACCGAGCAAGATATACTCGATTTAGAACGTGAAGCTTTCCTGAGTCTTTTGGGTACTGAAAAGACACAAGAACGAATTAAGCATATGTTGATGAAAGGGAAGCCGCTTCGTAACTAGTTTTACCGGAGATGAACAAGAGTGGATGTCACTAAATTAGTTTTCATTCTAATTATAGGTGTATATATTGCTTATCGAATTATTATGGAGTATATATACTTCAAAAAAATGCGAGATGGCAAAATATATTTAAAGGAATTGAATAAAAATACACCGTATTTAAGTGATGATGAATTACCTGATTATTGTGAAAGTTCGGGATTTGTATTTAATAATTTCCGGCCTTTGATGGATGCTAAAGTTGAATATGAAAATGGTGAACTAGCGGTTAAGCAGTCAAATGGTAAGGAAGACTTTATTCCATTATCGGATATAACCAAATGCACTATAGAGCCTTTTTTTCTTATCGAAAAAGAAAAATTGAGTATGATGATTAGACTTAAGGCTACGAATTTTGGGCGCCTTCGATTTACTACTCTGAAACTTGAACCTTGGCGAACTATATTGGAAACTGCAGTAGAACGGAATAGTACGACTGAATAATGAGCTCTGTAACTGAAAATAGTCATAAATTGCCCAAGCAACCGGTCTTGTTTTTCGACGGGGTGTGTGGATTGTGCAACCATTTGGTAAATATGATTTTGCGATTGGATAAGCAGCAGGCAATATTATTTACCCCACTACAGGGTGAATTGGCCACTGCTACATTGCCGCCGATGGAAGAAGATGCACGTGATTGGTCTATGGTTTTTTGGAATGGTGAGCAATTGTTTGAGAAATCGGATGCGACCTTAGAGCTGTGTCGAGAATTGGGCGGGTTGATGAAACTGTTTGTTGTATTTCGGATTG
>CALLLL010000203.1 GCA_938082445.1 uncultured bacterium | reverse complement strand
AAACACGTTCAACTGAACTTTTAAAAAGGAAGAATGAAATGCCAAAAAACATCTATCAAAAAATTTGGGACGCACACGCGATTGAAACTGAGCCTGGCCAAGCTGCCATGCTCTACATCGATCGCCATTTTGTGCATGAAGTGACTTCGCCGCAAGCCTTTGAAGGCTTGCGTTTGAACGGTCGCAAATTGCGTCGTCCTGAATTAACTACTGCTACAATGGATCACAACATTCCCACGACGGATCGTTCCATTCCAATTCAAGACCCCTTGTCACAAAAACAAGTGGATGCATTGGAAAACAACTGCGCAGAATTTGGCGTGGAATGCTTTAACATGCACAATCCCAATAACGGTATTGTGCACGTGGTAGGGCCTGAATTGGGATTCACTCAACCCGGCATGACCATCGTTTGTGGTGACTCCCATACTTCCACGCACGGCGCCTTTGGTGCCTTGGCCCACGGTATTGGGACTTCTGAAGTGGAACATGTCATGGCCACACAGACTTTGTTACAAGAACCTTCCAAGACCATGGAAGTACGGGTCAACGGAAAATTGCCTGTGGGTATTACCGCCAAAGATATCGTGTTGGCAATCATCGCTCGTATCGGTACGGCTGGTGGCACAGGCTATGTAATCGAATTCACTGGTGAAGCCATTCGCAATTTATCTATGGAAGGCCGCATGACGGTTTGCAACATGACCATTGAAGGCGGTGCGCGAGCTGGATTGATCTCCCCAGATGATAAAACATGTGAATACTTAAAAGGCCGCGAACGCTTGCCAGAAGGCGTACCTTTTGAAGAACTCTGCGAAAAGTGGAAATCGTTTGCCTCTGATGAAGGCTGTTCCTATGATACGTTAATCGAATTTCAAGCCGAAGACATTGAACCACAAGTGACTTGGGGAACATCGCCAGGGATGGGTACAGGCATCAGTGAAAAGACTCCTGTTTTGGCTGAGATCGCTGTGGACACAGATCGCGATAATACTCAAAAAGCACTTGAGTACATGGGCCTTAATGAAGGCACCCCCATCGATGAAATCGCTGTGAATAAAATGTTTGTCGGCTCTTGCACCAATGGCCGTATTGAAGATTTGCAAGCGGCTGCTACAGTGGCCAAAGGATACACTGTCAACGAATGCATGGACCAAGCCATCATTGTTCCTGGCTCTTACAAGGTAAAAGAAGAAGCAGAGGCCAAAGGGCTTGATAAAATTTTCATCGAAGCCGGATTCGAATGGCGTGAACCTGGATGCTCCATGTGTCTTGCGATGAATGACGACAAATTGAACCCTGGCGATCGTTGCGCATCTACTTCAAATCGTAACTTTGAAGGACGCCAAGGTAAAGGCGGACGTACCCACTTGGTCTCCCCTGCCATGGCGATAGCTGCGGCGATTAAGGGGCACTTCACAGATATTCGAGAGTGGAAATTTAATTAATCATGTCTAATGCGAAATACATACTCGCTATTCTCACGATAATACTGTGCAGTCAATTCAGTGCAACCGCCCAAGACTATGGCCCAGGCGAACGAACACTACTGGATGCTCACAACTGTTATCCCTACGATGGTGAACATGCCGATCGTATTGAACGCGCCTTGGCAACTGGATTTCCGGTTGCTATTGAGCAGGACTTGGTGTGGTACGACGATCCTGAAACCGGAATAAAGCGATCCATTGTGTCACACGGTAAGCCTTTTAGTGGGGATGAGCCCAATATTGAAACCCATTTCTTTGAGCGCATACGTCCTATAATGGAGAAGGCACTCAAAGATGGCAATCAAGGTGACTGGCCGCTGATCACGTTGAACGTGGATTATAAAAATAGCGACATTGAGCATGTGGAAGATAATTATCGTGTATTTAATCAATACGCAGATTGGATGTGTTACGCTCTCAAAACCAATACACCGGAAAAAGCCGATCCCATCGTGGCGGGACCCTTACTGGTCTTATTGGGTGCAGGCGAAACCAAGAAAGATGTCTTTCACGACCGCATCGAAATTGGTGGAAAAATCATCGCCTTCGGAGCCATAACTCGGAACAAAGTAAGCAAGAAAGGATTGGACAGAGATGCATCCTATGCACTCGATGCGTCTATCGATCCTGCATTGCTCTACAATGTGCCAGCGAGTAATTATTATCGCTGGTGGAACGACTCGTGGTTTCGTATCGAAGCCGGTGGCGCAAGCCGTGCTAAAGAATGGACCAAGGAAGATGAACAGCGCTTGAAAGACTTCATCGACCATGTACATGGCTTAGGCTATTGGCTGCGATTGTATACGCTCAATGGTCATTCATATAAAGAAATACGTTCGATGGGATGGTTTCAGCAATACAACTTCCGTTCTCTCGAAAATGCACAACTGCGCTGGAAAGCTTGCATGGATTTTGGTGTCGATTTCGTCGCCACAGACATGTATGAAGCGTTCCACGAATCACAACAAAAGCACTAACAACCTGAAAAGGAAATTTATATCATGGATACTTTTACAACGTTAACCGGCATCGTGGCTCCTTTGGATCGCATGAACGTGGATACCGACCAAATCATTCCAAAGCAATTTTTGAAACGAATTGAGCGCACGGGTTATGAAGACGGCTTGTTCTTTGACTGGCGTTTTCACAATGACGGCACTGTCAATGAAGAATTTGAATTGAATAAAGCCCGTTATGAAGGCACCAGCATCCTCTTGTCTCGCGACAATTTCGGATGTGGTTCCTCACGCGAACACGCGCCTTGGGCTTTGGACAACTACGGCTTCCGCTGCCTCATCGCCCCTACCTTCGCTGACATTTTCTACAACAACTGTTTCAACAATTCCATCCTCCCCATTAAGTTAGACGAGGATACTGTGGATGGTTTGTTTAAAGAATGTTTTGCCACAGAAGGATACGAGTTGACGATTGACTTGCCTACACAAACCATCACCAAACCCGATGGCGGCACCATTGCTTTCGACATCGATCCCTTCTTGAAGGAGCGTTTGTTGAATGGCTGGGATCAAATCGGCTTGACCTTGCGTCATGAAGAAAAGATCACCGCTTACGAGAACGCCCAAGCGTAATCAAGCCTACTCTACCGCTAGTCTATGACATTGTTCATTTCATTGAACAATGTCATTTTTTTATATATAGTTAGGCAAAGGAAATTTTATATTTATGTTTAAGAATTTTTTTATCACTCTTGCTTTACTTTCTTTCATATCGTGCGCCAGTAATCAATCAGCGCTTTCTGGCCCGACTTATCCATTCAGTTTGAAGGAAGATAATGAATCGCAATCCTATACGGTAGCGAATCTTCCTATCCAGAAAGAATTGCCCGATCCCTTGGCTCTCAAATATGGTCAAACGGTTAAAATGCCTGAGCAATGGTATTCTATCCGAGAAAGTATAAAGTTATCGATTCTTGAATATGAGTATGGTGATACACCAAATAATACACGTTCGAAATCATCCGAAAATTTGAAGGTTCACAATGCAGTACCTACACATGAGCGAACATCATCCGCACTCACACCTGACCGACATTCTCAATTAATTAAATACACGTTAAGTTTTGGGGATGATGACAAACTATCCACGACCCTTCATGTATATATCCCAAAGACTAAAGAAAGGAAACGCCCTTTTATCCTGCGCTTTGGTTTGGGGAGTGAACATGCTCTCGCTGCCATCCAGCGGGGTTATGTTTTTGCCTGCTTCGAGCAAACCTCTCTCGACCCTGATACTGAAGGCCATGACATCATTGGCCCAGCCCAAGAGATGTATCCCGACGCCACATGGGGTAGCCTTGCCGTATGGGCCTGGGGTGCTTCACGTGTCATGGATTTTTTAGAAACTCGTGAATACTTGGACACCAACCGCTCTGTAATCACTGGCCATTCACGTACAGGAAAAGCCGCCCTATTGGCAGGTGCTTTAGATGAACGCTTCGCTATTGTCGTGCCCAATGGCTCTGGAGCTGGCGGGGCCGCGACATTCCGTGGAGCGGGTAAAGGCAATGAAACCCTTGATCTCATCACACGTGAAAGCCGTTTCAAAAGTTGGTTCCATAAGGACTTTGGTCAATTTGCTTATCGGGCTGATCGACTCCCCTTTGATCAGCACTACATGCGCGCACTCGTCGCTCCACGGGTCATTTTAAGCACTGATGCCTATGGTGACAAATGGGCCCACCCGGAAGGTGTACAGAAAGCTTGGGAAGGGGCTCAACCGGTCTTTGATTTACTGGGTGTCCCGGAAAACAATCTCATCCATTTCCGCGGGGGCGGACACGATCAACTCGCCACCGATTTCGAAGTACTCTTGGATGTCGCCGATGCCCATTTCAATGGGAAGCCCTTTCCTGAATCACTACGCACTGCTCCTTTTCCGAAATAAACTTGCCCCACACTCTGTTAGATGAGTTTAAATAATCAAACAACGCACAAGGAAATCCACTATGTCAGACTCTACCCCACTCTCCGGTAAATCCATTCTCATCATCGTTGGTGATATCTATGAAGATCTCGAATTGTGGTATCCCAAATTACGTATGATTGAAGCCGGCGCCAAAGTGGTAGTGGCCGGGCCTGAAGCGGGTGTGAACTACGACGGCAAAAACGGTTACCCCTGCGTATCCGATACCGCGCTTCATGATATGAAAGAAGTTGACTTCGATGGGCTCATAGTCCCTGGTGGATTTATGCCCGATAAATTACGCCGCGACCCCAAAATTCTCTCATTGGTAAAAGATTTTGACGATGCCAAGAAATTGATCGCCGCGGTTTGTCACGGAGGCTGGATACCCATTTCCGCTAAAGTCTACGAGGGTGTACGCGTGACCGGTTCACCGGGCATTAAAGACGACCTCATCAATGCAGGCGCTCTATGGGAAGATGCCGCGGTGGTGGTTGATGGCCATCATGTTTCCAGCCGAAAACCTGATGATCTCCCCGATTTCTGCAAAGGCATCCTGGAAGTGATGACACGCTAATCCTGAGTAGCGCGTAAATCCAAACAAATCAACTCGGTTTCATTCCGAATATACACGTAGCCCTGTGCAAGAATTGGGGGCGTGTACACTGGTCCGCGCAAATACCATGCACGGGCCTTTTCTTTATAGCCCTCAGCACTCATCTCGATCAACGCGAGGTCTCCATTCTCCCCCATGGTAATTAAATGATTTTCAGCCATCACATACCCGGCACGGCCCAATCGTTGACGAGGGTTTGCGGGATCACGCGAATAATCATCGGGGGCAGTCCATACAATTTCGGCTGTCTCAAAATCGATACATCGAAATCGCGTACTGCCTTCATGTCGACCGTGTACCCCATACAAGTTGCCTTCATGATAGATTGCAGTGGCCCAGTGTGTTTGAAGCGAATTCAATTCTTTCCAGACTTCTTCCAAACCATTGGGCGTTAATCGTAACGCCACGGCACCAATTTGATAAGTCGCGGATAAAAAGACCACATCGTCCACCAACACAGGCGAGGCGGCAATGGCCGATTCGCGAATTCGTGAACGGAAAGGATAACTGTATTTTTTTTCGCCACTCTTGGCATCCACCACATACAATCCATCGCCTGTATAAAAAATGGCTAAACGTTCACCATTTACTGTTGCAACGATGGGTGTGGAATAACTTGCAGTATCATCCCCTGTTTTCCAGGCAGTCTCCCCGGATGTTTTATTAAAGGCTACGATTCCGGCACCATTGGGTCCACCGACATTTAGCAATATAAGTTCGCCATCAATTACGGGCGCAGTCCCTACGCCAAAAAATCCCTGCGGCACGTCAAAGTCTTTCGATACCTGCCGTTGCCATACGCGCTTCCCGGTTTCAAATTCTACACAGGTCAATACCCCTTCCGCCCCAAAAGCGTAGACATGCTCACCATGAATCGTAGCAGATGATCGGGGACCACCGTTGTAGTTATAGCGATCACGGTAGCTGGTGGGATACGAATGTTTCCAAAACGTTTTATTTCCATCCAATGCATCGACACACTCGATGACTTCTTCATCAGCAATCCGATGAAAGACAATGAGTTTCCCATCGCGTACAACGGGTGCACCAAATGACACACCGATTTCTTTCTTCCAGACTATATTAGGCCCATCTGCAGGCCACTCTAGCAACAATCCAGTCTCTCGTGAAGTTGAATTTTGATGCGGTCCCAAGAAGGCTGGCCAGTCTTCTCGAATGGGTTTTGACAAATTAGTTGTTGTGACAGATTTTTTCTTTGCAGATGTATTTTCTTGTGCAATTGAATTGGCGGATGGCTCCGAACAGGCCAAACACAGCATAGTAATCATCACGACTAAACTCATTGTAACTTGCTTCACGATAGCACCTCCCAGAGTAATGTGAACATTCTTATTCTGCCACAAGCACCCTTCGCGGACCAACAGAAATCTGAATATAATCTTAAGAAAGATTTGCGCTAAAGGTTTTACCCTGGCTGACGATATATAAGTTATCAAGCCAAGACACGGACGTCGAGGCTTTGTACTTTAGACACGGACGTCGAAAACATATAGACCATGAAGTGATGCGTCGGGCGTTTTCATCCCACTCGCCATTAACGACAAACCACGGTCTTACCCTCCTTGAGTGTGCTATAGACTAATCCCCTATAGCCACTCTTTTTTTATGGGGGTATT
>CALLLL010000202.1 GCA_938082445.1 uncultured bacterium | reverse complement strand
GCGAAGACTCGTCTCCATCACACCCGATATCATCATCATGGATGATAGCCCTTCATTCGGCTTATCCACATTGGCAGAACTAAAATCCAATTTACCCCATATCCCTGTGATAGTATTATGCACCAATACCAGCAAAGATGCGCTGAGTTCCTATCTGATGGCTGGTGCGATGGCCTGTATCCCAAAACCATTCGACTGCGCTACACTCGCAGGACACGTAGAGTCGGTGGGGAGTGCCAGTGCACAAGTACCCTCTCCCTCTCATACACAAGCACAACGCCCCATTTCAGACAATGCTTTAACCCAACACCAACAAGCCCTACGTTGGATGAGTCGCAACACCACAAACTTAGACAATCCTGAACGGCTAACCCAAAGTCTACTCGACGCCATCATCGACATCATGGAACCCGTCCGTGCCGCTATTCTATTGTTAAAGGATGGTGTCATTAAAGTTACACACAGCCAAGGGCTCTCCGAAAATGTAACCGAATCCGTACAGCTTAGTTTCACGCAAGGCTTAATGCGCCACCTTGAAGCCCATACCAGTCTTATTGATAAACATCACCACGGTATGGACGAAAGTGCATACAAAGAATTAAACGCACTAGGGGGCCATATCGCCATCCCCATTTCCACTCAAGGACATACTTGTGGTGTATTGGTTGTAGGCGAGAAATACTCCGGCCAAGAATATTCCGTATCCGAACGCGAATTACTCACCACCATGACACGGTACACCTCCACTTGCTTGGAACGCTCACAACAACATTACGATATAAGCGTACAACAAAACCGATTGAATACCGTGCTCTCCACCATCAGTGCCGGAGTTGTTATTGTATCCCCCGACAACAAAGTCACTATGATTAATGAAAGCGCTGAACGCATCCTACAACTCAAAGCCGTCGACATAGTAGGCCATAACACCATTAAATTAGGTTCAGCCTTTGCCGATATTGTCCTGCGCACCATGCGAGAAGGAATTGCACGCAACCGGCAAGTAATTCGCGATGTTGCCATAAACGCCACCCTTGGCCTTTCTGTCACCCCGCTGGGCAGTGAAGGCGTAGTTGCCATCTTTTCCCGCATTCCTGAGCCGGATTCCAAAGTTGACCACAGTTCTGAAGACGACGCCATATCCTACAGCCCCCTTTGGGAATACCTCGCTACACGCGTCGCGCAAGAAATCAAAAACCCCATGGTCCCGATTAACACCTATGCACAACTTCTCCCAGCTAAATTCGACTCCAAAGATTTTAGAGAAGAATTTTCTGAAGTCGTACAAGAATCCGTTGGACGGATCAACAAAGTTGTTGAATCCATTTATGACTTTGCCAAGCATCCGCGTTTGGACTTGAAAAACAACAACCTCAATGAATCCATCCAACGCATGCTCGACACCTATCAGGACCAATTCTCCGAGAAACACATTGAAATCGAGACTCAACTGGACGAGACCGATCTCACTGTATCCGTTGACCCCCAACTCTTCACGCGTGCTGTTGGTAACGTAATCCAAAACTCCATAGAAGCCATGCCTGAAGGCGGTACACTTAAAATTAAAACAGCAAAAGAAAATGGAATGTGTACGCTGTCACTCAGCGATAGCGGCGAAGGCATTACTGAGCAAGATGCCGAATTGATCTTCATGCCCTTTTTCAGCACCAAAGAAAACGGGATGGGACTTGGACTCACCATGGCCGAACGCATCATCAAAGAACACGATGGTCGATTGGAATTCGACCCCAACTCCACCGAAGGCGGTCGATTTATTTTACAACTTCCAACCAAAACACCGTCACCAAGTTAATGTACAACAGGGGTAAACGTACCACATGAGCAGCATACTGGCCATAGACGACGAACAAAGCATCCGTCAGTCTTATCGCATCATTCTATCCAGTGATTATGACGTCCATCTTGCCGAAAACGGCGACAAAGGCCTCGAATTTCTTGATAAAAATCATGTCGATCTCATCCTGCTCGATCTCACCATGCCAGGGAAATCCGGCGAAGATGTCCTTGAAGTACTGCAAGAACGCGGCAATACCACCCCCGTTATCGTTGTAACTGCCTCCACCTCCATCTCTTCCGCTGTAGACGCCATGAAAAAAGGCGCCTGGGATTACATTCAAAAACCCTTCGATGTTGCCGAGCTCATGCTCACCATCAAACACACCCTACGCGATGTCCGCCAACGCCAAGAACTCAACGCCATGCGCGAAGCGGACTTCAACGGCTTCGATTCTCTCATTGGGACCTCTACTGCATTCCAGGAAGCCGTAGCCAAAGCGCAACAAGCCGCCAATGTGGCTTCCGCCGTACTCATCACCGGCGAATCCGGTACCGGTAAAGACATGCTCGCCCGCGCCATGCACACAGACGGCCCACGCAAAGAAGAAGCCTTTGTCCCTTTATCCTGTTGTGCGATACCTGCTCAACTCGTCGAATCCGAACTCTTCGGTTACGAAAAAGGGGCCTTTACCGGAGCCGATAAATCCCGTGTAGGTAAAATGAAAATCGCCGACGGCGGCACCTTGTTCCTCGATGAGATCGGTGAAATGCCCATCGAAGCCCAAGTCAAACTCCTGCGCGTACTTCAAGACAACTGCTTCTTCCCCGTAGGTTCCACCAAAGAAATCAAAGTTGACCTGCGCATTGTTTGTGCCACCAATCGCAACCTCCCCCAAGCCATCACAGAAGGCATCTTCCGCGAAGACCTCTACTACCGCATAAACGTCCTTCAAATTGAAATGCCCCCACTACGCAAACGCCGCGAAGACATCCCCCAACTCGTCGAGCATTTCCGCATCAAGCAATCCCCCCGCGTCAATGCCCGTACCGAATCCTTTGCGCCCAAAGCCCTAAACCTCATGGCGGCTTACGACTGGCCCGGCAACATCCGCGAACTTGAGAACACTGTAGAGCGTATGCTCGTCTACCACGGTCAAGAATCCATAATAAACGAAGACCACGTCAGCCAACTACTGCCCAACACCGCACCCAAGACACAAAACGGCACCTCAGGTCTCAGTGAATACGAAGGACTTCCCCTCGAAGAAGCCACCCGACAAATCGAATCACACCTCATCACACGTGCATTAGAACAAGCCGATTATGTACAATCCAGAGCCGCAGAAGCCCTCGGGACCACGCGCAGAATTCTCAAATACAAAATCGATCAACACGGCATTCAAGCAGAAAAAAGCGACGTATAGCACCCTGCACTACTGAATCGCCCTACCCTAGAAAAGGAAATCCCCATGTCCGTTACCGTAGTCGGCTCCGTAGCCTTGGACACCGTAGACACCCCCTCCGGCGAAAACATCGAAGGTCTCGGCGGCGCCGCCACCTTCTTCTCTCTCGCCGCGGCCAACTATACCGACGTTAACCTCGTTGGCGTCATAGGCACAGACTTCCCAAAGGAACACATCGATCTGCTCGCCTCCAAGGGCATCAACCTTGAAGGCCTCGAACAAGTCGAAGGTAAAACTTTCCGCTGGAAAGGCCACTACCACGACGACCTCAACGTCCGCGACACCCTTGAGACACACTTAAATGTCTTTGAACACTTCGAGCCTAAACTCCCACAAGTCGCTCAAGACGCCCCCTACCTCTTCTGCGGAAACGCACACCCCGCTATACAAATGATGACCCTAGAGCAATCCAACCATAAATTCGTAGCTCTCGACACCATGAACCTCTGGATCGATATTGCCCACGATGAACTCACCGACATCCTCAAAAAAATTGACTGCCTCATCATCAACGACGAAGAAGTCATCCAACTCACTCAAGACCACAACCTCATCCGCGCCACCCGAAAAATCCAGGAGATGGGCCCTAAAATCATCTGCACCAAAAAAGGGGAACACGGTTGCCTCCTCTTCCACGGCGACCAAATATTCTCCGCTCCCGCCTACCCCATGATGGAAGTCGTAGACCCCACCGGTGCCGGAGACTCCTTCGCAGGCGGCTTCATGGGTTACATCGCCCAGCAAGACGATACTTCATTCAACACCCTTAAAAAGGCCGTCATCCACGGTTCCGCCGTGGCCTCTCACCTCTGCTCCCAATTCGGCCCCGACGGCCTCACCAAAATCAATAAAGACGATATTGAAGCCCGTGTCCAAGAATTTGCCGAACTGGTAAAATTCTAATTAC
>CALLLL010000201.1 GCA_938082445.1 uncultured bacterium | reverse complement strand
TAAATGTGCTGTGCGAAGCCGAGACGATTCCAGTCATTGCTCCTATCGCAACCGATTCAGAAGGGCAAACGTGGAATGTGAATGCCGATACCGCTGCCAGCGAAATAGCGGGAGCCTTAAAAGCTGAAAAGCTGGTATTTATGACAGATACGCCTGGTTTATTACGTGATGTTAACGAATTAAGTTCACTGATCCACCAGCTTAAAGTATCTGAAATACAAGAATTAACCGATCGAGGCGTCATTGCTGGGGGCATGATTCCGAAAGTGGCTGCATGCCAAAATGCACTCGAACACGGTGTACAAAAAGCCCATATCATTGACGGCCGCGTTACTCATGCCCTATTGCTGGAGATTTTCACCCAATCAGGATTGGGTACATTGGTGATGCATTAGAAACTCTTAGGCCAAATGGGGTATAACTATCTATAGGCATTGCGCAGGTAGATTGAACACAGGGGGATTGACAGGTGCCACAGCTTTCCGAAGCATATGAGATTATTTTTACGGGCGGAATTATCATGCTGCCCATTATGGCGTGTTCCGTAGTGGCGCTCGCCATCACCATCGAGCGTTTTTTTACCTTAAGGCGCGCCACTATTGACACCCGCGAGTTAATGGATACTATGCGAACTTTCTTGATGAAGAAACGCATTCAAGAAGCCATTGATATCTGTCAAGAGATGGATGTTCCGGTTGCGCGTATAATGAAAGCGGGCATTCTCAAACACAACCGCGGTAAAGAAGATATTCGCGAAGCCATCGAAGATGCCGGTCACCTCGAAATTCCACGTCTCGAACGCTATCTCCCTGCTATGGCCACCTGTGCCAATATTGCGCCCCTATTGGGACTCCTAGGAACCGTCGCCGGGATGATTAAAGCCTTTGCGCAAATTAAAGACAAGCAAGGGTTAGTGAATCCCAGTGATTTGGCTGAAGGGATTTCCAATGCGCTCGTTACCACAGCTGCAGGGTTGACCGTAGCTATTCCAACCCTCGTTGCCTATAACTATTTCGTCACACGTGTAGATAATATGGTGCTTGAAATGGAAATTAGCTCATCAGAATTGGTTGAACTACTTACAAACGAAGACAACTAAGCGATTCGACTCAGCTATGAAATTTAAAAAAGAAATAGGCAACCATCGCGAACAGCCCAAACTAGATCTCACTCCAATGATCGATGTGGTGTTCCAGTTGTTGATCTTCTTCATGCTCTCAGCAACTTTCGTGGTCCAAAGTTCTATTCAAATTGAATTGCCCGAGGCCAAAGGCGCTACCACAGTCGAGAAAAAAGAAGTCTCCATAACCCTGGCTCATGGAACCGATGGACCCGAGGGCAAAGGGAAGATTTACATCGATGAAATACAAGTAAATTCACTTGATGAAATGGGATTGATTATCCAGGAAAAAGCGGCAGCCGATCCTGAGTTACTCGTATTGATTCGACCCGATGCTCGCTCCGAGGCCGGACGCTTGATTGAGGTGTTGGGTATTCTAAATTCCCTTGGTATATCTCAATCCTCCATTGTCGCTAACCCTGCTGAAGAATAGTTATGAAGCCCGTAGGGAAGCGTGATCGCATTTTTCGGATGGCGCTTGGGGTATCCTTTGCATTTCACCTTTCCATGGTGACCATTTTTCGCATTGTTATATATTTCCCTGCGGATGAATTAGGATACTATCGAATTAGCATAATTGATTCGGCTGAAGCCCCCACGTTTTCAAAAGCCTTTCAACCGGAAGCCAACCCTGCTCTGTTTGGTGAGGGTGCTCAAAGCGAAGCGATACAGCCCTCATGGCCCGATCTCCCATCTGTTGATCTACCGCGGTTAAACTTTTCCGAACTAGAAGTACCTAGTACCACAACACTGGACCCCGGTACTCGTAAACGATACAAAGAATTGTTGGATGATACCCCAGATGACTTATGGGCTCAGGTGGGGGAGAAGTTACATACAGTTGGTGAATTGTTTTCTAGAAAAGACGATACAGAGTTGTTTTCTGAAGATGATCAAGCGCGTCGAATGATGGTAGGCCATCCTGCGCCAGGTTTTGATGCGACCTTGGAATGGTTAACCCCGCCTTATACGCGCCAGCCACTGCTGGTTGAAAAAGTAGATGCATTGTGGGGGGCCGATACTTCTGCTCTCAATAGCATGAGTAATGAGTCGCTTGTGTTGGTATTTGAAGTAGACCAAGAAGGCAATGTGATCACTGTACAAATGCCGCTAGCCGATGAGGCTGGAATTGTGCAAGACAGTGTAGATGCATTAAAAACATATCGATTTACTCCCCTCTTGGAAGGTCCTGAAAAACAACACGGTACCCTCACCATTCAGGCTGCACAAAATGTAGGGGAGGGGCTATTGTGATAGAGATTTCCCTGACCATGGCCCTTGCGCTGTATATGATTCTTTTAGGGCTAATTGTGCTCGCTATATATTTGTATACTGAGTTGTCAGTACGCAAACCACAACAGCACCTCGGCGAGCAATTCCTATGGAAATGCACTTTTTGCGCCTGTACCTACCTGGATGAAAGTGCCAATCCTATTTCCCAATGTCCACGTTGCAATAGTTTTAATTCCTTAGAAGACAATCAAGGACCGCAAAATATCCCTGTAATTACTCCGCCTGATCCCCAAATGCGGGCCGATTCAAAGGGGGGATCGAAACGTAAACGGCATGGAAAACGACGCGGTCCACGCCGTAGGCGATAAAGAATAACGAAAAACCTTAACTTCACCTATCAGATTCAGTACAATACATCCTTAACCAAGTATTCAAAAACCAAGAAGCTCGCATGAAGAAAATTGTACTTAAACGATTGCTCGAATCTATCCCCGTCTTATGGGCGATTGTGACGATCACTTTTTTTCTTATTCGCTTAGCGCCCGGCGGGCCCTTTGATCGTGAAAAAGAATTGGATCCCCAAATCCAAGAACGTATCGAAGCACATTACAATCTAAATGCGCCGCTTATGGAGCAATATACCGATTATATGGGCGGACTTCTTTCAGGCGATTTCGGTCCATCTTTTAAAAATGCCTCCAGTTCAGTCAATGAACTCATTGCGCAAAGCTTTCCGGTTTCCCTCGAACTGGGATTTTATGCACTTTGTGTTGCCCTACTCATTGGACTAACCGCCGGCATCATTGCAGCACTAAAACCCAATTCCTGGCAAGATTACACACCCATGACCTTAGCTATGATCGGTATCTGTGTGCCAAACTTTGTGCTTGGCCCAATACTTCTTCTTATTTTCGGTATTAATTTAGGGTGGTTTCCGGTATCGGGGTGGGAAGAAGCTGCAGACAAGGTCCTGCCCAGTATCACCCTAGGTGCCATGTACGCCGCTTATATTGCTCGATTGAGTAGAGGAGGTATGCTCGAAGTTCTCTCTAACGATTTTATACGGACGGCACGCGCAAAAGGACTCTCAGAAACCCGTGTTATCCTCAAGCATGCATTACGCGGAGGTGTTACGCCTGTGATTGCATTCCTTGGACCCGCTACGGCTGGTCTTTTGAGCGGCTCATTCGTAGTGGAAACAGTATTCCAAATTCCCGGCCTTGGTAAGTTGTTTGTAGAATCGGCTTTCAATCGAGATTACACCATGATTCTTGGGACGGTTATTCTTTACGCTACTCTGATACTGATTCTGAATTTAATATCCGATCTCTTGTTAACATGGATTGATCCGAGGTTGCGCAATGCCTAACACCTCCCAATCTACATACGAAGTCGAGCAAGGTCAATCTTTATGGAAAGACGCATTTCGACGCTTAAAGAAAAATAAACTGGCCCTCTTTGGCGCCTGCTTTTTGATATTTCTAACAGGCATAAGCCTCATTACGCCTCTGATTGCCCCATATGAATATGACGCACCGGATTATGCATTAGGTGCTGCAGGTCCAAGTGCTGAGCATTGGTTTGGTACCGATCTAATCGGCCGTGACCTTTTTACGCGTATTCTATATGGCGGTCGCATTTCATTGATGGTTGGATTTGTCGCTACAGCCGTCTCCCTCTTAGTGGGGGTTCTCTATGGCGCGACAGCGGGATTTTTGGGTGGTCGCATAGACTCGGTGATGATGCGTATCGTCGATATTATGTATGCCTTACCTTTCACGATATTCGTTATCATTCTTATGGTGTTCTTTGGGCGGAATATTATCCTTCTTTTTCTCGCCATTGGCGCAGTAGAATGGCTTACAATGGCGCGTATCGTGCGCAGTCAGATTTTATCACTCAAAGAAAAAGAATTTGTCGAAGCAGCCATCTCTATGGGGTTAAGCCGGTTCCAGATTCTCACACGCCATCTCATTCCCAATACCCTCGGCCCCATTATAGTCTATACCACTCTCACCATTCCCAATGTTATGTTGCTCGAAGCTTTCCTTAGTTTTCTCGGTTTAGGAGTGCAACCGCCGATGAGTTCATGGGGGCTCTTGATACACGACGGGGCCGATTCTATGCTGGAATCGCCATGGCTGCTTATTTATCCAAGTATTGCCTTAAGCTTGACCTTATTCAGTTTAAACTTTTTAGGCGATGGGCTTCGCGATGCTCTTGACCCACGCGTGGCAAAGGATTAATGATGATGCCTTTGCTGACTGTAGAAAACTTAGCGACTCATTTTCACACGCGAGCCGGAATTGTCCGTGCTGTGGATGGCGTATCCTATACTCTTGAAAAAGGGCAAACCCTTGGTATTGTGGGCGAATCAGGCTCAGGAAAGTCCGTATCCTGTTATTCATTGCTTGGACTTATCCCCATGCCACCAGGACGCATCGAATCCGGATCGGCACACTTTGATGGGGGCGACTTACTCAATATTTCCAAGGATGAATTGCGCAAGATCCCTGGACAACGTATTTCTATGATTTTCCAAGACCCCATGACCGCGCTCAATCCCTATATGACCATTGGTGCGCAATTAATGGAACCCCTGCTTCTACACAAAGGCTTAAGCAAAGAAGAAGCCGCGAAGCGCTCCATCGAGATGCTGGAAGCCGTGGGTATACAAGATGCTGAACAACGCATGAACGCACACCCTCACCAGTTTTCGGGCGGCATGCGTCAACGGGTTGTCATAGCCATGGCTCTTATCACTGAGCCCGACATCCTTATCGCCGATGAACCCACTACGGCTCTCGACGTCACCGTCCAAGCACAAATTCTCGAGCTCATCAAATCGCTTCAAGAAAAAAACGGTATGGCCGTAATCTTAATTACCCACGATTTAGGTGTCATAGCCGGCACCTGCGATTCTGTGGCTGTGATGTATGCCGGACGATTGGTAGAACAAGCCAGTGCTTCGTCATTATTTCATTCGCCACGCCATCCCTACACACATGCATTAATGAAATCGCTACCCTCAATGAACACAGATGGGAAAGAATTATATTCAATTCCTGGAATGCCACCTGACTTAACAAAACCTATTGAAGGGTGTGCATTTGCTGCACGTTGCGAGCATGCGATTGAAGCCTGTCGAGGCGATATCCACTTACACTCCATCATGCCCGATCATGCCACTGCATGTATTCGTGCGCAGAAAGGGGAACTATGATCGAAGTACGTAGACCCTTGCTGGAAGTGTGTGGAATCAAAACACATTTCCCTTCTCAGAATAAAGGAGAGATGGTGAAAGCGGTGGACGGCGTTTCGCTGGAACTGCGCCATAGTGAGATTTTGGGCTTAGTGGGCGAATCAGGCTGCGGGAAATCTACTCTTGCACGCAGTATTTTAAATTTGGTCCCTCCTACGGCTGGTACGGTGTACTTGAATGGTGAATCAATACAGACAATGTCTCGTTCTGAGCTGAAAAAAGCGCGTCCAGCCATGCAAATGATCTTTCAAGATCCACATGCATCCTTAAATCCACGCATGACCGTGTTCAAAACGTTGGCTGAACCCATGCTCGCCCATAAGCTTGCTACTAAGGAAACGGTAAAGCAAGCTGTGATTGAACTGATGGAGAAAGTCGGATTGGCACCACGCTTCATGCAAAAGTATCCACATGAGTTTTCTGGTGGTCAACGGCAACGTATTGCGATTGCACGAGCGCTTGCCTTGAAACCGCGCTTAATCATTGCCGATGAACCTGTATCGGCTTTAGATGTTTCAGTTCAAGCACAAATTTTAAATTTACTTGCAAAATTATGCGCTGAAGAACGTCTCAGTATGATTTTCATAACACACGATCTTTCTGTGGTACGCCATATCGCTCAACGAGTCGCAGTAATGTACTTGGGCCGTGTAGTGGAAGAAGGCACTACGCATGATGTGCTTAAAAACCCTCAGCACCCCTATACACAGGCACTAATCAGTGCTGTGCCTGTGCCGGACCCCATCGAGGAACGCAATCGCCAACGTATTATTTTGCACGGCGATCCACCGTCACCGCTCAATCCACCCGCTGGATGCTCCTTCCATCCCCGCTGTCCCATAGCCGAAGCCCAATGTCAGCAACAAGAACCCAAACTCGGCAATCTCCATGACAACCATCGTGCGTCCTGTTTGTTACTGCAGAAAAAATTCGTGGAATGATCGTTTGATTTTTGACTTAGAGATAAACTGGACGTTATTATAAATTTACTCCATCCACCATGGACTCCTGAGCCGATTAAACCAAATTAAACAGGAGAATATACAATGCATTTACCCTCTTTGTACACCCGCCTAGGCGGATACGATGGTATAGTTTCTTTCGCAGACAATCTGCTCCCTAGATTGCAAAACGATCAGCAACTTGGTCGATTTTGGGCCTACCGTGGAGCCGATGGCGTGGCCAATGAAAAACAATTATTGATAGATTTCTTGGCACACACCACAGGCGGTCCCATGGTTTACAATGGGCGAAATATGAAAAAGACTCATGCCGGCATGAACATCAGTGAGGATGACTGGACTATTTTTTTGGGCCATGCAGGAGCAGCTATGGATACATTAGGAATACCCTCAACTGAGCAGGAAGAAATCGTTACCTTTGTTCTAAGTCTTAAAGGTGATATTGTAGAAGCCTAAGCGCAGTAGAATACTCCTATAACGCATTGATCCAATCATAGAGCGGTTTGATCTTCTTGAATGTGCGCATTAAATACCCAGCGCATTTTGAGGTATATAGATCAGAGGGTATCGGCTCTTCGTGCCATACCATTAAGGCTTTGTGTCGCAACAACACCTCGCGTGGATGGGCAGTATCATAGCCCGTAGGTGTGCGTTTTAGTGATGGGGGATCGATGCGAAAGCCATCGCTTTCCTTAAACTTTTTGAGTGTTTGAGCTAAGCTTTTTCCTCTTTGATCATCTGTCACGTTTTGCCGATAACGATCCAGTACCGACTTACTAAACTCCATGGTGCCCGTGCCCGCTCCTGTGATTATCGATTTTGGTTCTAGAGATAAACAAAACACTGGTTTATCTCCGCAATTACTTTCCACTTCAATACTGTGAAACAGAAATCGTACATGAGTGTTATAGGGCGTTTTATCTTTACTGAAACGTACATCGCGATAAATCCGAAAGAGTTTACTGGTTAGTGGTTGTTTCACCAATTCAGATAAACGTTCCTCCATCTCTTCAGCGAATGCTTTGGAGGGCTCATTTACAAACTCAAGATACTCTGTTTTATGTTCAGTGAACCATTCGCGTTCATTATTACGCTTTAATTGCTGTAGGAACGTTGTAGTTTCCTTAGGGAATCCAGAAAAGCTCATGTTAATTCCTTTGTGTATGTTTACAAGCTGTTCATTTGATCATGAAATTCTTTGCGATAAGGAGCGCCGGATTCAGAATAAAAGAGGACACCCTCGCGTTGTGCAATATTGGTAAAACGTTCGTATGTACCGTCGCGTTTGGCTTCATGCGGCATGCGCATGCATTTGAGGTACATGAGTGATAAACGGGCGGTTTCGACGCGGTGTAAAATAGCCTCGTCATCCGCCACGGCTTCAGCTTGATCGAATATGTCATCCGCTTTACGCACAAAGTCATCAGAGAATAGTTTGTCGAGTGGGCCAGAAGATATGGTGAGATGGGTGTTCTCACGTACGCGCCCTTGGAGTAAATCGAAATACTCACGCAGGTACTGCCCGCTATGCCCATAATAGCCATACATAAAATCGTCGACAACGGCATCCACATCGCAGGCTGGATTCCATAACAATCGTGCGATGACATATGCCCGTAATTCTGCTAGCTCTGCACTAGGGCCTTGGTAGGCCCCTTGCTCCATGATTCCAATGGCGTTGTTGGCTTGGAAAATTTGAATATTGTCCTGTAGTACTCCGAAATTTGGAAAGGGCAATAAATAATGTACAAAGTTCACGACATAATCCCAAATGTACATATGAGGGGCAATTTTTGACCACGCCTCAATGTCGTCCATGAAGGCAGCATTTTGTTCGCACCCATTTAAAGGATGTGCAAAATAACATTCGATGGTGCATAAACGGACCACCACGTTTGCACGAGGTTTTACGTGTTTGGGCGGATGTCGCGTGTATTGATACGCAAGTGTTCCTACAAATTTGTCAGGAAACTCTTCTTTGACCGCATCTGCAACTGCATTAACGAAATGAATCATGATACCGGATTCATTGCCCTCAGCTCGTACGATGGCTTGGCAATTGGTGCATTCACATGCACCATGCCAGTCATTTTGTGAAACAGAGTAAATGAGGTTTTCAGGATACTCACGCATGGCCTTGCGTAATCGATCTGTCACTATTCGGAGTACATCGGGGTTGGTGAGGCATAATTGTGAGCGATCTGTACTTCGTTTACCATTAAGTAAACTAAAGTACTCTGGATGACTATCAAAGAATTCACCCGGTGGAACAAATAAATTAAACGTGTGAACGCGCCAATATGCCTCAGCACCACCGGGTTGTTTACGGTGGTTCATGGAGCCGTTGACCCTATTATGAGCAGCCCAGGTGGGATCGAAGGCTTCATAATAAAAATCATTGCGCACCCGTACAACAGGGTTATCACGACGCAGGAGATAATCAAAACTCCAAGTTGAGCGTGTTGGTAATTTGCTGACTGTGGGCGTATACCAGCGGCAAACCAGTTCGCGCTCCAAAAAGTCAATCACGCCATACATCGTGCCGCGTTGTTGGCCGCCGCGTATAACGATGGCCGAACCAATATTTTCGTACTGAAATCCTTCATCATCATCCTTAAACGATATAGCACGTTCTCCGAGTAACTCCATAGCCTGTTGAGATGATCCTACATAGATAGCCTTTTGGGAAGGATGTGAGCCTGGCAGTTGCACGGGGAAATCGATGCCGGAAATAGTTTTTAGAACACGAGCCATTTCATGTGCAGCCCACTGTTCGGATTCAGAAGCGTGCTCGCCTAGCAATATGGCATAGTCGCTTTCACCTTCAGCGAAAAGGGTATATTCATTTCGAGTTCCAATGACTACTGATGCCCCATACTCTTGCGAACCGCCACCTTTTAGGGTGTTCTCAATACGCAGTGTGTATTCGCCATAGGATTCGGCGCTTACGCCAATAGGCACACTGGATTCGTTGGCCCAAGTGTGTTGCCAAATGATGTGGTCAGGATGATTGCGTTGGACGAGTGTAAAGGAGGCGGAGTCTACTATATGCTTTTTTGCTGAAGGTGCCCCTATAAAGTCAATGGATGCTTTACCCTGCGGATCGCGATTAATACGGAAAACATTTAATCGCTCGAGTACATCAGAATTGCCTAAAGGGAGCAGTCGTGCACTAAAGCCCCAGGAAATTCCGCGCTCTTCTATTTTGAGTAATAGGGTGTTCGTGCCTTTTTTAAGTTGAATCGGCACTAAATGTTCATCCAGAATTAATGCCCCCGCCCGTGCACGATCCCATACTTGCTCACCATTTAACCAAGCCCGGCCGCCGTCATTACTGCCCAAGGCCAGTACTGCACCCCGTTGTGTATCGGACTCAATGGTGCAATAGGCATATGCAATAACTGGATAGGCTTCGGATACCGCTTTATCCAAATTTATCTTTGAATCATCGGATTTGTAGGGCTTCCATGTGAGCGTAGTGCCGTCTAAGTTCACTGTCCCGTCTTGAACAATTTGTGGTGACCTTTCCCCGCCAATAGATTGTAGGAAGTCTTCCTCAAAGCGTGGTAGGTGTGTAGTCGCTGGATACGGCTTCTTTGCTTCATTTGGAAATGGCCCACACAATAGCCACTCTTGAATATAGTCGGTAGACCCGCTGTAGTGCATTGTTGGGATCTGAGCTTGTACAAATGTATTTAAGCACACCCCAACGATGAATGAGGTAAAAAAAGAGCGACGCATCAGGTATGTGTTCCTTTACGATAAAGTTAAATGAATAGCATGGCCTCTATCATCTCAGTCGATGGGTATTTAGGTCAATCACTTCTTTAATCGAAAGGCCACATAAGCATCCCCAGCAGGAGTACCGATTTTTCCGCCAGAAGCCGCTATGACTATATACTGTACACCATCAACCATGTAGGTGCTTGGCGTAGCAAATCCACTTTGAGGCAACTTGGTTTCCCATACAAGTTTTCCCGTGTCTTTATCGTAAGCATGAAACA
>CALLLL010000200.1 GCA_938082445.1 uncultured bacterium | reverse complement strand
ATCATCATCCTGTGTAGTAACAATCCGATCCTTCTCTACATCACCCTTTTTTTCTCGAATTCGAATCGCCGGCACCAAGCCATCCTCAGTTTCATAGGAACGAGAAAAAGCGATTAAGGTAATATCTGTTCCATCGTTGAGTTGTGCCCCTTCACCCGGGGTAAAGCCATCAAACCAAAGAACCTGCTCCCCTTCATGAATCCCCCAGCGCCCAATTGTTGGATCAGACAACTCATCACGCAATACCCCTTCCAACGATTGTCCGACTTTAAGTGGCCGTAATTGAATTCGAGTATTTCCAACAATTAAATGCCCATGCTCTACCAAAGGCTGATTCTCGACCCAACTGTTTTCTTCTGTTGCTATTGACAATGACATCGTTGGACGTCCACCCGGATCAGGCAATACCCCTACCCAAGGCCGAACTTCAAGAAGACTATACGATTGGTCCCCCAGTGCGAGAGGCTCAGTACTGGAAACATGATAAGACTTCGATTCATGACTACCATCTCCCACCAACAAGAGATCGTTTTCGGTGGAAGCTGAAGCCGGTGACGTAGCAGTTAGCGAAAAATTCAGAGTCAACTCTTCCAAGGGCCATTCAAAAAGCGAACGATCTGCTTGCTCATCATAGTCCACCAACGGTACCTGCGCTTCACCCGCCAAATTCTCTGGCCATAGGGCTATCGCCGCTTCACGCGCCATCCCCAGCAAACACACTGTGATTAATCCATATGCAATAAGTTTCATAAAGCCTCAGTTAGGCACACCCTAAGAAAAGTTCAACCATATCAACGGGGCGGAGGAGGGGGAGGCCCACCTTGTCCACCCTGCCTTCTGGGTGGTGGTCCACCTTGTTCACCCTGTCTCCTAGGCGGAGGGCCATTCTGTCCAGCTCTACCACCCGGAGGTGCCGCAGGATAACCATTGGGCAACGCAGGGACCAATTCTCCATTCGCATCTCTGGGCCAAGGACGACCATCAGGGGTCATTGGATGCTCAGACGGCACAGGCGGCTGAGTACTCACTTCCGGAGCCTGAGGTGCATTCTCCGGTGTAGGTAGGAGCGTCAACAAATATCCAGCCGTAACAATGGCCACTATCCCACCCAACACCCAGGTGGCCCATGAAGGCCAATACGATAATAGGGGAGGTTTTTCCTCATACAATGCGCGCGCCGAAACTTTTGTTTCAGGCACATCCATCAAATCTCCAACCAGCGCTTGTGACGTACCAGTAGATAAAATATCCTGTTCTGCTGACGGAACAACCGCTCCACCAACTCCCGCTGGAGCCAGTTCATACCCGGTCAATTCCGCCCCACTTTTTTTCCTAATCAGCGTCAAATGCGAAACCGGATTACCGGCACGAAATTCATTCAAATCTTCCAAAATTTGATTGGCATCCGTATAGCGATGGTCCACTTTTTTGGCCATCAATGTATCAATAAATATAGGAATCAATGGCGGCAAATCAGGCACTTCATCGCCTATATTCGGAGGGGGTTCAGAAACAATCTTATTCATCATCCCCATAGACGTTTCCGCATAAAGCGGTAACTTACCCGAAATCATTTCATACAATGTTACACCCAACGAAAAAAGATCACTCGCCGGCTGGACTTCAGCAACACCACATTGTTCAGGCGACATGTAACAGGGTGTACCAATAGTATCTTGCTCTGCAGTCATCCGCGTTTCAGCATCCAATACCCGTGCAATTCCAAAGTCCGTGACATGCACACCCAACTTTTGATCCACCAATATATTCGATGGCTTAATGTCCCGATGGATAATCCCCTGCTCATGTGTGCAGGCAAGTGCAGCAGCCACCTGGGCCGTAATTGTCAACGCTTCTTGCCAACTCAATTTACCTTTTTGTTTAAGTAAAAAATCCAATGGAAGGCCATCAATATATTCCATCGCCATATAGGGCGTATCGCACGCCACATCAACATGGTAGATTTGAACGATATTGGGGTGATTCAATTTCGCAATGGACTGCGCTTCAACCTGAAAACGCCGCACATAGAGTTCGTTCTCCGCACATCGTTTTTGAAGAACTTTGATTGCCGCTCGACGTTTCAGCCCTTCATCATGAGCCAGATATACTTTACCCATCCCGCCCGTACCCAATAGTTTTTCTATGGTGTAAGCGCCTAATTTATCGCCAGCGGTTAGGTCCACAACAGACTCCTTTTGAAAACGGTTCTATATCGATACGAGGGAATCGTACTGAATGTTTTCTATTCTACAGCAACCCCAAGATGAATCAAAGCCTAATACAAAGGCCCATAGATTTTTGTTGGCCACTCATAATTAATCGTCCACGGGGCCATACGGCATTGATACGCAGAAAATACCCCTACTGCCATCAGTACACACACAAGTCCGATCACCAAGCGATTCTTTACACCCCGCAACAGCAATACAAGCCCCATTAGTAAAAACGGGGTAGCTATAATCAACCACCGAAAACCAAATGACACCCCTGCATAATTATTCGTACTGCTAACATAATAAAACAGTATGCCTGCAAGCGCTATCACTCCCCCTAAGCACCACCATCGAAACGCTGACTCCTTGATACGCGATTCATTTACCAATCCTATCAAGCCCAGCAATAACAATGGGTACATAATAAAATGACCAACACGCCCAAACGTCATATTGAACAAATACAGGCCCCAACCATGATTCAACGCATCCACCCCAAGAGGTGTACGCCAATACGACTCTTCAAAAAGATAATAGGCTTTCGTTAATTGAAAGGGCAAAGGTGATCCCGTCAGGGATATCATCACCCCGGCATGTACCAACAAAGGTACGATCACTCCCAGCACTCCAAAGAGCACCAGCCCAAGACTAAACTTTCGTATACACGCTATAACAATCAGCAACACAAAAATAGCCGAAGGTAAATCAATGCAGATGGCCAAGCCTAACAAAATCCCCACGCCGACACATCCGGCTTTCGACTTCATTGTAGCTTCAGTATCCAAAGCAAAAAATCCCCACAGTGCAGCCAACAAACACGCCGTCGCAGGAACATGATTATTCATTGTTCCGGCATACCCAGCATACTCACTCCCCCACATCAACACTGTCAACGCCACTGCTTTAAGCCAAGGATCAATCCCCCAAATCCCCATTAACAACAAAAAAACAATACCACTCACCACAAAAGGAAAAGTGATACAAGTCATTGTCAACATACTCGATATGGATTCACGATCTTTTTCATCATGAAGGTCATAGCCCACTAGATGATGCAATAAAAGATACTGTCCTGCCATGAATAAAGGTAACACCGGTGGCTTACTCGAATACATACGCCCCTCCACCTGAACCTTATCGACCGTCCCCCCCTGAAATGGATTGGCCTGATCCGCCCCACCAATTTCCCAAGTCCCATGATGAACCAGCGCATAGACCGTAGATAAACGACTATTGGCCGTATCGCCTGAAAAAGGATGCCAAGCGCCCCAACTCGAAAATATCCCGGAAAGAATAATGATAGCCCAACACAGCACCATCCATTTCCGATCGTTTACTGGATGATCCATGGGAAGCTCCCGAAATTTAGCGCCAGAATTTAAGCTTACTCAACAAGCCCGAAGACGAGCCCTCTTCAGATTCATCCGCTTCATCCATCACATCATCAGCCGGACTCTTCACCGATACACTAGACCGCGCTTGGCTTTCTTGAGCGACAAATACACTACCTGTTTCTAGCCACTTACCATGGCGCATCTCATACGAAAGTGTTTGCGTACCCGATGAATAAAAAAACTCTTGGTCTTTACGCGCATCTGACTTCTTCTTTTCCAAAGCCGTCACATAGCGTTTCTTAGCCAAACGAACCTTAGCGACATACGGCGTCCCCTTATACTCTGTCTTCGAAATTTCCACCGTATAGGCAGCAAGGCCATCTGGATACTCTACATACTCTTTATAATGGAAAGGTTTACGATAATGTAGCTGGGCATTGTTTGCAGAATTGGACTTGCTCGAACCCGTCAAACGACGATCAACCAAAGCGCGTAACTGCGCTTCATGCTGACTTTGATCCACCACCATTTCGGAAGTCATCGCCTTTGAGGGTGATTTTCCACCACCAAACAGTGCACATCCAGGCAATACTGCCAACAAAAGACACACTAAACCCAATCGAACTACACGCAGCACACTCATTCTGTCCCCTTCGACCTAGCCACCTCTGCTCACCCCACAGATAATGACCAACGTTAATTGTATAAGTATAAAATTATCTTGGCCCTTGAGCCATTGCACACGTCAAACTACGATCATTACGTTTCGTATCTTTCAAATGAACAGCATTGCTTTGAATATCAACCACTTTAAAACGTCCACCAACCAACTCACCAATTTTAACTTCAGCCTTCTTACGATCACTCAACTGAAATCCAGCAGTTTTTGCGTCAACATCAATATCAACCAAGAGCATATGATAATCAGCATACTCCTGCTCAACACTCATCTTCAAAGCATTCGTAGCATCGCTTGGAAATATTCGAGCACTGCTATTGGCCATTGTTGATGCTGCATTCAAATCATCCATCGTCCACGGACTTGCGTTTAAAGAAGAATCCACTTCTTCTTCGATTCGCGCAACGACATCATCGGCAATCTTGTCATTCTCAGCATTCGGATTCTCTTTTTTTGCATTCACCGCAGCTTTAAGTGCTTCCAACAAATCGCCATTTTCTTCTAAAATCTGCGGAGCCAAATTCGGCCCAGGAGTAAATTCTATTTCATTACCCTTACTGCTGTTCGATTTAAACATTGGAGGAACTTTAATCGCAATAATTGCAACCACTCCAATCACAGCGGCAATTTTACCCACCGTCATCAATCGATCCACTACAGTAGGTTTACGCAATTTAGGCGTATGAGCACGAAAACTCGGTTGGTCAAAATCATCCAGGCCTGAGGTATCTATACCGGCCCCACCGCCCATGCCACCAGCATCCAACCCAGAAACACCCTCACCATCCGTTCCCGTTTCCTGACGCATAGCGTCCAAAGCTTCCAGAACAGACGACGATACCGCTTGGTGAGTCGTAGATTCACCACCCAAGTCATCTACGGATAATTGGCGAACCTCAACCTTAGGTTTACCCACAGTTTCCCCGCAAAACCGACACTTCGTTGCCAGCACACTAATGCTGCACCGACAACTCGGACAAGTCCTGCTTTTCTCCATTTGCATATCACCACTCACGGCTTACTCCTTATGCATAAATGAATTCGCCCTTTGCGAAATCATCAACTCCCCACTAAGAAATTATTTTGATAGCTATGATTGCCAAAAGAGCAATTACTACCACAACAATCCCAAAGACTATTTTACTTTTCCCATTGGCCTTATCATCTACATTTGGTGAAGGCACTGCTGATTGAGCTGTATTGCCCGATTCCGTAATCCCTCCGCCACCCAATATCATATCATCATCAAGGCTAACTTTAGGCAAACTATCAAATGTTTGCCCAGTCCCTGAAACTTGACGCATAGAATCCATCGCTTCCACTACCGAAGCAGAAGATGCTGTATGTTTGACCGATTCGCCCCCCATATCTTCTGCAGAAAGCTGACGGACTTCATCCTTGGGCTTTCCAACAGATTCTCCACAAAATCGGCACTTTGTCGCTAATACACTGATGCTACTTCGACAACTTGGACAAGTCCGATCTTTCTCTTTTTGCAAATCGCCACTCACTCCAAACTCCTTTTTACACTATACAGATAAACAACGATACACTAAGTTACATTGCCTAAAAACAACGTAAAACTATATCGAAATGTTCATTTCCCCCTATTTACTGCTAATTGTATTGAAAAATAGGGCTATTGTCAATGATGCATTGATCCTTCATTCCTTTTAAAAGTTCCCTATAACTACAAAACGGTACCATTATTTATTCATTGACGCAGCCCAGCCCAATATGTTCATAATAATAATAACGAATTTACGGAGGAAATGTTCAATGT